>NZ_QODI01000021.1:0-86381 GCF_009935975.1 Pseudomonas sp. Q1
GCACACACCAGTCGGCCACCGTCGTCATAGGCGTAGGAAACAACGTTGTGTTCGGTCACCCAGGTGAAGGCTTCATGGCCTTTGGCGCGCTGGACCTGATAGTCCACCGCCACAATGCGCCCAAGCTCATAGCGCAAGAACAGCGAGCGGCCGACGCCGTTATCCAGTCGCTCAATACGCCCCGAGCGATCCCGCAGAATGCGCAGCCGGTTGTCGTATGCATCGCTGATGGCGGTGAGCACACCGTCGCAAAAGTGGTAGAAGCGTGATTCCTGGGCCAGCACTAATTCATCGGGCAGAGCGCCCAGGTAGATCGCCGCTTCGGCCAGGCTGTTGGTGATTGCGGGTCGCGACGCAGTGGGCAGTGGAAATTCAGTAGAGCGGTTTTCATGATCGGTCCACACCACCGAATCACCCGACACCGAAAGCCTGTGCGCCAGCGCATGGCTCCAGCCAAACCCCAACCCACAATCCACTTCCACGGCACTGGTGCGATACAGCCGCGTCCACTCAAACGGCAACACGCCATCCAGCGTGCCATCGGTGAGGGTCAGCAACTCCTCGCCGGTGACCATCGACACCGGGCAGCCATGGGAGGCAGTCTTGTCCGCCGGGGCCGAGGCCTCTCCGTTGAGGTTTTTCCCCGAGGCCGGCACATCGTCGACAGTCTCCTGCCTGACCAGTACCGTGCGTTGCGTCGCCTTGTCCCGCACTGCCGTCACGGGGTTGGAAACCAACTGATCGCCAGCTTTCAAAGGCCCAGGCGGCACCGTCTTTATCGGTGTCGGCACACTGCTCAGCAACAGCGGTTTCAGCGCTTCGGCATGGGGCTCCAGAGGTGGCCCCACCAACTGATTCGCCAGCGTTTCCAGCCAGCCACGCACCCGCCCGGATTTGATATGCCCCAATACCTGGGCTCCCAGCCGAAGTTGCACGCCCATGCCCCGGGTGGCCCAGATCAGAAACAGGTTGATCAGTACTTCACCCGTGATTTCACCCAGCAGCTCATACATGTCTGGCGGCGGCAGCATGCGTATCCAGGCGACCATGGCTGACAGGTAAATGAACAGCAGTGGCTCGTCGCTGAGCACGAGCAAGCCCTGTGCAACGGCCTCGCTGCTCAGTTTCAGTAGTTGATCTAGTTCAGTTTGGGAGAGGTATTGCAGCAGCTTCTGGCTGTTGGGCTTGATGTCCGCCAGCAGGTCACAGAGTTGTGTGATGTTGTCCCAAAGGTTGTAGAGGGCTTGGGCGATTCCGCTTGAGAGCGCCACATTTTGCATCACACTGCGTTCCAAAGGCGCGGCCTTTGAAAAGTCGCTCCACCGGGCGTTGAAGGTCTGCGTCCATTCCTCGCGCAGGCGGGTCTCGAGCCCCGCGATCACCGATTGATAAGACGCATACAGCGCCTTGACGTGATCCCTGGATACGTCGGGATAGAATGTGACTTGATAACGCTGATCACGCGTGCAGCCCTGGATTTCAAGGATGCCGCTGGGGCCGATGGTGTCATGGATGGGTGGCCCCACCGGGCTGCCATCTGCTGCAATGGCTTGCAGCACCACGGGTGTATTGCCGATGGGCACGAACTGCGTGCTTTCGAACAGGTGCACCAGGGTCAGTGAACCCTGGGCTTTGCACAGGGCAACGGTGGCGCTGGGCGCCTTGGACGAGCCCGGTGCGGTCAGTGCGACGTCGTCGCCGACCTTGAACACCTGCTCAAGATCCAGTGCCGAACCGCTCCAAAAGCTTTCAGCCCAGTCGTCGAAGGTATTCAGGCAGGTTCTGAAGTCGCGCAAGACGTGCTCAACGTCCGGCGTTTTGGCGTCCATGGGGGCCAGGACAAACCTGGCAATCACCGGGATCAAAAGGCAGCCCTATCGGGCAAGGTGGTTACGGAGAAGTACATCGGCGGTCCCTCGCACTGAATGATCAGGCGAAGGACTTTGGAGAGGTTTGTAAGGAAAAGAAGCCGGACCTATTCGTCAACAGAAGTAGGGCGTTTCAGTAGTTTTTGTCCTCCATACAAGTCGGCGAACCCCGGTTAGACTTACCTGTCGATATCCGCAGTGCCCGGCCCGTCGTCGTTCAAGGAAGCCCCATGTATTCAAGCCGTTTGATGCTCTGCCTCACCACCTCATTGGTACTGGCCGGTTGTTCCACCACGCGCAACCCGCAACAGCCGCAGCGCAGCGAGGCCGATGTGAAGGCCCAGATTGTGCGGCTGCTGCCGGCGTCGGTGCCGGACCGCAACGGTTGGGCTCAGGATATCTACACCGCCTTCGACACCCAGAAGATCTACCCCAGCACTGAAAATATCTGCGCCGTGCTGGCGGTCACCGAGCAGGAGTCCACTTACCAGGTCGACCCTGCGGTGCCGAACATGGGCAAGATTGCTCAGGATGAGATCCTGCGGCGGGCCGGCAAGGTCCATGTGCCGGCGTTTGTGATACGCACCACGCTGCAGTTGCGCTCGCCCACCGGCAAGTCCTACGCCGAACGCCTGAGCGCCGCGCGCACTGAGAAGGATCTGAGCGGGATCTTCGACGACTTCATCAGCATGGTGCCGCTGGGAAATACGCTGTTCGGCGGCTTCAACCCGGTACACACCGCCGGCCCGATGCAGGTGAGCATCGACTTTGCGCAGCAACATGCGCGGGGTTATCCCTACACGGTGGATGGCACGATTCGTCGGGAAGTCTTCACCCGACGCGGCGGCATGTATTTCGGCATTACCCATTTGCTGGGTTACCCGGTGAACTACGACCAGCCGCTGTATCGTTTTGCCGACTTCAATGCCGGCTGGTATGCCAGCCGTAACGCCGCGTTCCAGGCTGCCGTCAGCCGCGTCACCGGCACCGAGCTGGTGTTGGATGGCGACTTGATTCGTTACGGCTCATTACTGCCGGGCTCCACCGAGCTGGCGGTGCGTTCGCTGGGTTCGAAACTGGATATGCGTAACCCGAGTATCCGCAGCCAGCTCGAGCAGGGCGAGCAGCTGGATTTTGAAGACACCACGCTCTACAAACGCGTGTTCGCCCTGGCCGACAAGGCCGCCGGCAAGCCGATGCCGCGCGCGATCCTGCCGGGCATCGTGCTGAAAAGCCCGAAGATCACGCGCAACCTGACCACGGCGTGGTTCGCCCAGCGGGTGGACGAGCGATATCAGCGCTGTATGAAGCGTTGATCAAGTGCGTCGTTTGACAAACCGGCGCCACAACCCCACCCACAGCCATACCACCGGGAACGCCAGGATCACAAACGGCAATACATAGCTGGCGCGCTCCATGGCGTCCGCCGTGCCGTTCACCAGGTTGTCGCCCAGGTTGCTGAACATTCGGCTGAAGCGCGATTGCTGGTTCGCACCGTCGCTGGAGCGGAAGTTGAGGGTGACGCGGTTGGTATCGAGGCGACGCTGTTGGCCGGCCGCGAGCTGGGCGAGTTCCTGAAGTTCGTTCTCAATGGACGCCTGTTCCTTGCTCAGTGCAATCAGGTCGCTGACGGTGATGTCCTTGCGTTTGGCCAGATCATCCAGGCGCTGCTGCTGGGCTTGCAGACGCTGCTGGCGACGCTTTACGTCATTGACGGCGTCGGCCAGGTCCTCGGCGGTGGTGATGCGCTGGCCGAGTTTGCCGCCTTCGGCCGCCATCGCGACCATCGGTTCCACGCCGGTAGGCGCTATGCGCAAGATGATCTCGCCGCCGTCGCCATCTTCGGTGATGCCCAGGATGTTGCAGGCACCAAAGCGCGCGGTTTCACAGGCTTCGCGGGTGGCTTGCATGCGTGGTGCGAGCAGAGCGCCGGGCAGGGCCAGGGTCAGCTCGTGTTCGTAGGCCAACTGCGCACCGGCCCGGCCCTGTTCGCCGTTGATTACCGTGGCGCGGGGGTGGTCCTTGGGCGAACAGCCGGTCAAGACCAACCCGGCCAGTAACAGCATGAAAAACGGGCGAGATTTGCCGTCCAGATGGCGCATTGCAGTTCCTTGGGGTGTACAGGGGAATTGGACGGCGATTAAACCGGGTCTGGCGGATTAACGCAAAGCATCAGAGGGGATATGTGTGGTTGATGGTGATGGCCCTCACGTCGGCCCTGGAGTACACCTCAAGCCTTACTCCAAGGACGAATTCACCATGAATGTTCATGCCGTGCCCGAAGGTTTTGTTTCGCTGCCGCGCAGCAGCCCCCTCCTTGATTTGCTGGGTCCTGCTTATGGCCGGGGTGAGGGGCTGCACCTTGAAATTGGTCTGCGTGCGGATAACCGCCACGCCAACGGGCGCGGCACGGTGCATGGCGGCGTGCTGGCGACCTTGGCGGATGTCGGCATGGGGTATGCGATGGCGTTTTCCAGTGAGCCGCCTTTGCCGTTGATTACGGCCAGCATGACATTGGACTACTTGGGGACGGTGCGGGTGGGGGATTGGATTGTGGTGCGACTGGAGCACCATAAACGCGGTCGGCAACTGGCGTTTGCCACGGTGAGCCTGCAGGTGGGAGATCGGGTGGTGGCTCGGGCGAATGCGGTGTTTGCGGTGCCACAACCTGACAGCTGACTCAGATCAACTGTGGGAGGGTGTTTTTCTGACGCGGCCGCCAAAAAGAAAAGGCCCGGTTTGCGTGGAACCTGGCCTTTTCCGTAGTGCGCGTTGAATCAGTTGCGTTCGAGGGCGAGGGCTACGCCTTGGCCGCCACCGATGCACAGCGTCGCCAAGCCTTTCTTGGCATCACGCTTGATCATTTCATGCAGCAGGGTGACCAGCACGCGGCAGCCGGACGCACCGATCGGATGGCCGATGGCAATGGCACCGCCGTTGACGTTGACCTTGTCAGCGTCCCACTCCAGCTCTTTACCCACCGCCAAAGACTGCGCGGCGAAAGCCTCGTTGGCTTCGATCAGGTCCAGGTCACTCAGTTGCCAACCGGCTTTGTCCAGGCAGCGGCGTGTCGCCGAGACCGGGCCGATGCCCATGATGGCCGGGTCGACGCCGGCATTGGCGTAGCTGGCAATGCGCGCCAATACGGGCAGGCCGAGGGCGCGGGCTTTATCGGCGCTCATCAGCAGCACGGCAGCGGCGCCGTCATTGAGGCTGGAAGCGTTGCCGGCGGTGACGCTGCCGTCTTTCTTGAACGCAGGTTTGAGCTTGGCCAGGGATTCGGCGGTGGTGCCGGCGCGGGGTTGTTCATCCACGGCGAAGGCGACGGGGTCGCCTTTGCGCTGGGGGATCAGGACTGGCGTGATCTCATCGACAAAACGCCCGGCCTCGATGGCGGCGACGGCCTTTTGTTGCGAGGCGGCGGCGAAGCTATCCTGGGCCTCACGGCTGATACCGTACTTGTCCACCAGGTTTTCGGCGGTGATACCCATGTGGTAGTCGTTGAACGCATCCCACAGGCCATCGGTGATCATGCTATCGATCATCTTGGCGTGGCCCATGCGCAAACCTGTGCGCGCGCCAGGCAAGACGTACGGCGCCAGGCTCATGTTCTCCATGCCACCGGCAATGATCACCTCGGCGTCACCGCAACGGATGGCTTGGGCGCCCAGGTGCAGGGCCTTGAGGCCCGAACCGCAGACCTTGTTCAACGTCAGGCTGGGCACCGCGTGGGGCAAGCCGGCCAGGATCGAGGCCTGGCGCGCCGGGTTCTGGCCGGAGCCTGCGGTCAGTACCTGGCCGAGGATCACTTCATCCACCTGGGCCGGGTCCAGGCCGGTCTGCTCCAGCAGGCGGCGGATTACGGCAGCACCCAGTTCCGGTGCCGGAATGCTGGCCAGTGAACCCTGGAAGCTGCCCACGGCGGTGCGGGTGGCAGCAACAATCACGACGTCTTGCATGGAATCTGTCCTCACTGGAAGTGCATTTCTGGAACGTGGTCCGGGACAATCAGTTTACCGGCGGTCTTGCTCACAATCTCCTCGACGCTGACGCCAGGTGCGCGTTCCTTGAGGACAAAAGCGCCATTTTCGATTTCCAGGTAGGCCAGGTCCGTCAGTACACGCTTGATGCAGTTCGCGCCGGTCAGCGGCAGGCTGCATTGGCTGAGCAGCTTGGACTCACCGTCCTTGGACGCGTGGGTCATGATCACGATGATGTTTTCCGCTCCGGCCACCAGGTCCATGGCACCGCCCATGCCTTTGACCAGCTTGCCGGGGATCATCCACGAGGCGATGTTGCCTTGCACGTCCACTTCAAACGCACCGAGCACGGTCAGGTCGACATGGCCGCCGCGAATCATCGCGAAAGACTCGGCGGAGGAGAAGATCGAGGCGCCGATACGCGCGGTCACGGTCTGCTTGCCGGCATTGATCATGTCGGCATCGATGGTGTCTTCGGTCGGAAACGGGCCCATGCCCAGCAGACCGTTTTCCGACTGCAGCATCACTTCCATGCCTTCGGGAATGTAGTTGGCCACCAGGGTCGGAATGCCGATGCCGAGGTTGACGTAGAAACCGTCCTGCATTTCGCGGGCGACGCGTTGAGCCATTTGTTCGCGGGTAAGAGCCATGTTTTTTTCCTCTTATTGTCTGGGCTGGAGGCGGATTATTTGCGGACGGTGCGCTGTTCGATGCGCTTCTCGAAGGTGCCGCAGATGATCCGGTCGACGTAGATGCCAGGGGTGTGGATCTGCGCCGGGTCCAGCTCGCCCGGTTCGACGATTTCCTCGACTTCGACCACGGTGATCTTGCCCGCAGTAGCGGCCAGCGGGTTGAAGTTCTGAGCGGTGTGGCGATAGATGACGTTGCCGAAGTGGTCGGCTTTCCAGCCTTTGACGATGGCGAAGTCACCGGTGATGGACTCTTCCATCAGGTAGGGGCGACCATTGAATTCGCGGGTTTCCTTGCCTTGTGCAACCGGAGTGCCGACACCGGTTGCGGTGAAGAAGGCCGGAATGCCGGCGCCGCCGGCGCGCATTTTTTCCGCCAGGGTGCCTTGGGGGGTCAATATCACTTCGATTTCGCCGCTGAGCAGCTGCTTCTCGAACAGTGCGTTTTCACCGACGTACGAGGCGATCACCTTGCTGATCTGCTTTTCTTCCAACAGCACGCCCAGGCCAAAACCATCCACGCCGCAGTTGTTGGAAACCACGGTCAGGTTGCGGGTGCCTTTGCGCTTGATCTCGGCAATCAGGTTTTCCGGAATGCCACACAGGCCAAAACCACCGGACAACACGGTCATGCCGTCTTCCAGGCCTGCCAGGGCTTCTTCATAGGACGCCACGCGTTTATCGAAACCTGCCATACGCACCTCTTTTATTGTTTGTGGGCCAGCCAATGAACCGAGTGTTGCGCCGAAGCATTGATTTGTTAAGTTGTTTTTTAAGGTTGATTGATTTAAAAAACAGCATAGTCGCCTGGCCGTTCGGAGTCGCCTCATGACCGTTAAACAGATGCGTGCCTTTCTCGCCGTGGCCCAGAGCCTGAGTTTTGCCGCGGCCTGCGAGCGTCTGCACCTTTCCCAATCGGCGCTGAGCCTGACCATCAAGGGCCTGGAAGAGGGATTGGGCGGACGCTTGTTCAGCCGCAATACCCGTAACGTCGCGCTCACCCCTGAAGGTGAATCGCTGTTGCCGCTGGCGCGTCGGCTGATCGCCGACTGGGACAATGCCGAGGATGAACTACGCCAGCGCTTCACTTTGCAGCGCGGGCGCGTGACGGTGGCGGCGATGCCATCGTTCGCGGGCAACCTGTTACCGCCGATTCTCAAGATATTCCGCGAACGTTACCCCCAAGTGAACGTGACGGTGCACGACCTGATCAACGAGCAGGTACTGGAGATGGTGCGCGACCGGCAGGTGGAATTGGGAGTGGCGTTCGAGCCCACCGAGGCTTCTTCGCTGGCGTTTACGCCGCTGTACCTGGACCGGTTCATCGCGGTGGTGCCGGGCGATTCACCCTTGGCCGAGCGCGTCGAAATCGACTGGAAAACCCTGTTGGCGCAACCGTTCATTACCTTGCAACGGCCATCCACGGTGCGGGTCATGCTGGAGGAGCACCTCGGCGCCCTGCAGATGAAGCTGCCGGTGGCTCTGGAAAGCCATCAGTTAGCCACGGTGGGCAAGATGGTTGCCAGTGGATTGGGCGTCAGCGCTGTCCCCGCTTTATGTGCGCGGCAGATGGAGGAAGCGGGTGCCCACTGCATCACCTTGAGTGATCCGGTGATCGAAAGGCCCATTGGCGTGCTGACCAAGCCGGGGCATGAACTTTCGGCGGCGGCGCAGGTATTGTTTGATATCTTCAGGGATGAAGCGGGGAAGGGCAGGTTTCCAACTTTCTAAGTACGGCCACTATAAATATGGGAGCTGGCTGGCCAGCTCCCATACAAGGGCGAGTACTACTTGCCAGTTAGTAGTAGCGGTCGATCACTTTAACTTGTGAGTTGTCTTTGAAAGACGCCCACGCATTGTTAAGTGTGTCGAACACCTGCTCGATAAAGTTGCGATCAGCTGCAGCCTTCTTGCCGACATAACCCTGGCCGCGGCGGTACATCTTCAGGCGCGCCGCCAGTTCACGGTTATTGCGGTCGAACTCGGCTTCTTCGGTGTGGGGCGCCAGGCAGTCGATTTTCACTTCGCCCGATTTACCTACCCACAGGATATGGTCGTCGAGTGTGTCTTTCTGCGCTGCGAACATTTCAGCCAATTCATTGATAGTTGGTTGGTTGTTCAGATTCATGTGTAAGCCCCTTGACCAGTTGGCGATCTATCAGTTGATTCACGTTAGTTGTCTCCGGTTCCGAAAACCGGGCGTCAGCGACTGTCTGCCGAATACGGGCAGGGTCTTGAACCTGATGCATGTAGTCTTGCTGATGAACTGCTACGCAATGGTTTCATAACGAAGACAAGCAGCGTTTGAGCTCCTTGTACCGAACCTTGCGGGCCGGTCAGCTTCATCAATCTGCCTTGTGGGCAGTGCACATCCGGAAAAAACAGCTCGGCGGTCAGACGAGCTTGTTCAAAACACGGGTTACCGACGCTCCCGATCCGGGAGACGTCTAGATCATGCAAGGACAAAAACGTTACGTCAACGGTTATGTAGTGATTATTTTAAAGCACTACATAAAGTGCTGTAGGGACGGGGGCCTGCCATAAAACGTGACTTGAGCGTCATTTATTGGAAGACAGGTCGAGGTCAAAAGTGGCTATGTAGTGAGCGGGCTTGCCCCGCGCTGGGTGGCGCAGCCGCCCCAAGAAGGATGCTGCGGTGTTTCAGAAAGGCCGAGGTCACTGGGTTTGGGGCGGCTGCGCCACCCAGCGCGGGGCAAGCCCGCTCACTACAGGCATTTCAGTCGTTCGGCCAGCAGGGGTAGCAGCCGCTCGCAGGATGCTTCGATCTTCATCTGTAAAAGGTCGTCTGCGCGGGTCTTGCCCAGGTTGATGGCAATCACCGGCTTGCCTTGCTCGATCATCGCTTTGCACAGGCGAAACGCTGAATAGGCCATCAGTGAGGAACCCACCACCAGCAAGCCTTCGGCGTGCGCCACCGCAGCCATTGCCTTGGCTGCCGTGGCTTGGGCGACATTCTCGCCAAAAAACACCACGTCCGGTTTCAACCGTTGCCCCTTGCAATGGGGGCAGTGGGGGACCTGGAAGCGTTCTTCAAAGGCGGGGTCGAGCAATGTATCGCCGTCGGGCGCTTGTACGGCATCGACATCCGCCAGGTACGGGTTCTGGCTTTCCATCACCCGTTGGATCAGATCGCGCTCGCTGCGCTGCTGGCAGTCCAGGCACAGCACCCGGTGCAGGCTGCCGTGCAGTTCGATCACATCATGACTGCCGGCCTGATCATGCAGCGTGTCGACGTTTTGCGTGATCAAGCCGCTGATTTGTTCGCGGCGTTGCAACTCGGCCAGTGCCAGATGCGCCTTGTTTGGTTGCGCAATGCGCACCCGTGGCCAGCCCAACATGGCGCGAGCCCAGTAACGACGCCGCGCCTGCGGGGTGGCCAGGAACTCCTGATACATCATGGGCGCCTTGCCCCGGCGCACGCCCTCGCTGTCGCGATAATCGGGAATGCCCGACGACGTGCTGATCCCTGCACCGGTCAGTACCAGAAAGCGCCGTTCGGTCGTGGCCTGGTGCAGGGTGTCGAGGTGGTCTTCCTGATGTTCCAGCGTATCCAGCATGGGTTCCCCTATTCGCCGCGGATGTACTGCTCCAACTGCTTGATCAGGTCAGCCTGGCTGGCGATGGCTTCCTTCACCAGGTCTCCGATGGACAGCAGGCCCAGCAGTTGACCGTTTTCGACCACGGGCAGGTGACGAAGGTGGCCGTCGGTCATGATGTTCATGCACTCATCGACCTTTTTGTGTGTGTCGACGGTTATCACCGGAGAACTCATCACCTCACTGACCTTGGTCGTGACTGACGATAGCCCCTTGAGCATGATTTTGCGTGCGTAATCCCGTTCGCTGATGATCCCTACCACTACGCCTTCCTTGACCACCGGCAAGGCCCCGACGTTTTTCTCCGACATACGAACCAGGGCTTCAAATACGGTGTGGTCATGTTGGATGGTATGGACGTCCTGGTTTTTCTGGTCCTTGGCTTTAAGCACTTCTGCAACGGTTTTCATGGCGGCCACTCCGGTGTTGTTGTTAGGAAGTCAGGGTCCTCCTACAGAATCCTAGACGGGCCACGGGGCCGCAAGGGCCAAAGCGGCGTTAAACCTGTCGAAAAGCGTCATTCGCCGGATTTTTTTGACGGTTACCCGCTGTTTGTCGGCTTTTTCCCCCGCCTGGGGGCGGCAGCGGCCTTGCGGGGTGCGCTCTTTCGTTTCTTTTTCCAAGGGGGAGCACTTTTGCCGCCAGGGCTTGCCGGGCCAGTGATGGTCATGCGCATGCCGTTGCAGCGAGCCACTTGCTTGCTCATCCAGGCCGCTTGTTTGGCGACGAATTCTTCCAGGCTCATTTCTCCGCTCTGCACCATGTCCAGCGCCTGTTCCCAAATGGCGGTAGTGCCGGGGTCGGCGATGGCGCGGGGCACTGCGTCGATCAGGCTGAATGCCGCCGGGGTGGCGCAGAGCGCCTTGCCGTTTTTCACCAGGTACCCACGGTCCAACAGCCCCTGGATGATCCCGGCGCGAGTGGCTTCGGTGCCGATACCGGTAGTGTCCTTGAGCTTTTGCTTGAGCAGCGGGTCTTCCACCAGCTTGGCGACGTTTTTCATCGCCTTGATCAGGTCGCCTTCGGTGAAGGGTTTGGGGGGCTGGGTCCACAGGTCTTTCAGGTTGACCTTGGCTACGCTGCAGTCCTGACCTTGCACCAATGTCGGCAAAGCCTGCGGGGCCGGCGCCTCGCGGCCTTTGGCGGGCGCCAGCGCTTCGGGCAAGGCGCGCTTCCATCCCGGCTCGATGATCACTTTACCGACGGCGCGCAACGCCTGGCCTGCACAGTCGAAGTCCGCCTGGGTGCGATCGTACTCGTGGTTGGGCAGGAACTGCGCCAGGTAGCGCGCGCGAACCAGGGTGTAAACGGCGCGGTGTTTGCCGGTCAGTTGGGTGACGTCCTTGCCGGCTCCCGTGGGAATGATGCCGTGGTGCGCGCTGACCTTGGCGTCGTTCCACGCCCGTGAGCGGCGCTGCGGATCGACATGGGGCATCAGTTCATTCAGCGTCGCGTCCGCCCGCGCCAGTGCCGCAAGAATGTTCGACGCTTCGTGGTGCTGGCTCAGCGGCAGGTAGCCGCAATCACTGCGCGGGTAGGTGATGACCTTGTGGGTTTCGTACAGCGACTGGGCGATGTCCAGGGTTTCCTGGGCGCCGAGGCCGAGCTTCTTCGAGCAGATTTCCTGCAGGGTGCCCAGGTCGAAGGGCAGGGGGGCCACCTCGCGCATGCGCTCGGTACGCAACTTCATCAATCGCGCGGTGGCGGCGTGGCTCATGGCGTCGGCCGCCTCCCAAGCCAGCTGTGGGTTGAGGCAACGACCCTGGTCGTCGCAGGCATCTTCGCCTGCACGCCATTGGGCGGTGAAGGTCATGCGCTCGTGGCGCAGGTCGACATCGATGGCCCAGTAGGCCACCGGCACGAAGTCGGCGATGCTGCGGTCGCGGTCCACCACCAGGCGCAAGGTTGGCGTCTGTACCCGGCCTACCGGCAATACGCCCTGATAACCGGATTGGCGCCCGAGCAGGGTGAACAAGCGACTCATGTTCATACCGATCAGCCAGTCGGCGCGTGAACGGCCGAGGGCCGAGTGATACAGGCTGAAGGTTTCAGCGCCAGGCTTGAGTGCGGCCAGGGCCTTGCGAATGGAGGCGTCATCCAGCGCCGACAGCCACAACCGCTGGATGGGCCCGCGATAGCGGCAATGCTCTACCAGTTCACGGGCGATCATCTCACCCTCGCGGTCGGCGTCGGTGGCAATCACCAACTCCTGGGCTTCCCCCAGCAGACGCTTGACCGCCTTGAACTGGCTGGCGGTCTTGGGCTTGACCAGCATCTTCCACTTCTGCGGGACGATCGGCAGGTCGGCCAGTACCCAGCGTTTGTATTTGGCGTCGTAGGCATCCGGCGGGGCGGTTTCCAGCAGGTGGCCGATGCACCAGGTGACTGTGACCCCATTGCCCAGCCAGCACCCGTCGCCGCGCCGGCTGGCGCCGAGCACGGCCGCGATATCTTTGGCCTGGGAGGGTTTTTCACAGAGGTACAGCCGCATGGTCATCACATCAGATCGGGTTGATGCCTTGCAGGATGCGCAGTTGGAGGGTTTTGATCAACTGTTATCTGTATGGATGTACAGCGAAATGTGAGGGGGGCTTGTTTGCGATGGCGGTGCTTCAGTCACAAGTGCATTGACTGAGCGACCGCTATCGGGAGCAAGCCCCCTCCCACAAGGGATCAGCAGAGCGGATCAGTTGTTATCGATATCCACATGTCGCGTTTCCTTGAGGCAGAACAACCCCACGATCAAGCTCACCCCGGTGACCACTACCGGGTACCACAAGCCGTAGAAGATATCGCCGGTGTACACCACCAGTGCAAACGACACTGTCGGCAGGAACCCACCGAACCAGCCGTTACCGATATGGTAGGGCAGCGACATCGAGGTATAGCGGATCCGCGTCGGGAACAGCTCGACCATCAACGCCGCCAGCGGCCCGTAGCACATGGCGGCAATCAGGATCAGCGCCACGATCAACACCACCACCATCACCTTGTTGACCTGGGCCACATCCGCCGATGTCGGGTAGCCGGCCAAGGTCACCGCGCCACGCAGGGCGGCTTCGTCGAAACCGTCGATGCGCACATCGCCCACGCTGACCTGCACCGGGCTGCCTGTCGGGGCGGCGGCGCTGTGGTACGGCAGGCCCTGTTTGACCAGGAAGGTCTTGACCTTGTCGCACGGGCTGTCAAAACGCGCCTTGCCCACTGGATCGAACTGGAAGGTGCAGGTGGCAGGGTCTGCCAAGACGGTGATCGGTGCCTGGCGGCTGGCCTGGTCCATCGCCGGGTTGGTGTAATGGGCCAATTCCTTGAAGATCGGGAAGTACAGCACGGTCGCCAGCAGCAGGCCGAGCATCAACACCGGTTTGCGGCCCAGCTTGTCCGACAGCCAGCCGAACAGGATAAAGAACGGCGCGCCAATCACCACACTGATGATCAGCAGCATATTGGCCAGGGCCGGGTCCATCTTCAAAAATTGGGTGAGGAAGAACAAGACATAGAATTGTGCCGCGTAAAAGGTCACCGCCTGGCCGCCGTTGATGCTGAACAGGGCGATCAACACCACCTTGAGGTTTTCCCATTTGCCGAAGGATTCGCGGATCGGCGATCGGCTGGCCTTGCCTTCCTCTTTCATTTTGAGGAACGCGGGCGATTCATGCAGGCTCATGCGAATCCAGGTGGAAATGCCCAGCAGCACGATGGAGAACAGGAACGGGACACGCCAGCCCCACACCTCGAACTGGTCGCCGGTGAAGTAACGGCAGGCCAGCACCACCAGCAGTGACAACAACAGGCCAATGGTGGCGGTGGACTGAATCCAGCTGGTGTGCAAACCGCGTTTGCCGGCGGGGGCATGTTCGGCCACGTAGGTGGCCGCGCCGCCGTACTCACCGCCCAGTGCCAGGCCCTGCAGCATGCGCAATACGATCAGGATGATCGGCGCGGCGATGCCGATGCTGGCGTAGTTGGGCAATAAGCCGACGCAAAAGGTCGCCACGCCCATCAGGATGATGGTGACCAGGAACGTGTATTTGCGCCCGATCATGTCCCCCAGGCGGCCGAATACCAGGGCGCCGAACGGCCGCACCACAAAGCCGGCAGCAAAGGCCATCAACGCGAAGATAAACGCGGTGGTGTCGTTGACCCCGGCAAAGAACTGTTTGCTGATTACCGCCGCCAGGGCGCCGTAGAGAAAAAAGTCATACCACTCGAACACCGTGCCCAGGGATGAGGCGAAGATGACTTTCTTTGAGTCGTTGCTGGTGCTCGCGTCGATTACCGAGCTCAGGGGTTGCGCATGTTCTGACATCGGGTAGCCCTCACAGTGATTATTTATTGTTGTTCCACTGTCGGCGCCGGGGGCGGCGCCGCTATTGCTTCATTCATTGCCTCTTTAAGCCGGATGCGCTGCGTTTTCGTTGACGTTCTTCGCGAGCAAGCTCGCTTCTACAGTATTGGGCGACAAGATGAGCTGCGCCGCTTTCTCAGCGATCATCAAGGTCGGTGAGCAGGTGTTGCCGGAAGTGATGCGCGGCATGATCGACGCATCGGCGATGCGCAGGCCGGGTACGCCATGCACCCGCAGTTGCGCGTCGACCACCGCGTCCTTGTCATCGCCCATGCGGCAGGTGCCCACTGGATGGAAGATCGTGGTGCCGATCCGCGCGGCGGCTTCGTGCAGTTGCTCTTCGGTTTGCAGTGCGTCACCGGGCAGGTATTCCACCGGATTGAACTGGCTCAGCGCCGGCGCGGCAACAATCCGCCGAGTCAGGCGGATCGCGTCGGCGGCCACTCGCAGGTCTTCCGGATGGCTGAGGTAGTTGGGCCGGATCAATGGGGCATCTGCCGGGTTGGCCGAACGGATATCGATGCGGCCACGGCTGTGTGGGCGCAGGTCGCAGACCGAGGCGGTAAAGGCCGGGAACCCGTGCAACGGCTCGCCAAAACGCTCCAGGGACAGCGGCTGCACATGGTATTCAAGGTTGGCCGAAGTCTGCTCGGGGCCGGAGCGGGCAAACGCGCCGAGCTGGCTGGGCGCCATCGACAACGGGCCACTGCGGTCATACAGGTAGCGCAGGCCCATGCCCATCTTGCCCCACACCGAGCCTGCGATCTGGTTCAGGGTGCGTGCGTTTTCCAGTTTGTAGATCAGGCGCAACTGCAGGTGGTCCTGCAGGTTGCCGCCCACCCCCGGCAGGTCATGCAGCACATTGATGCCCAATGGCTTGAGCACGTTGGAAGGACCTATCCCAGAGCGCTGCAGAATGCCCGGGGAGCCCACGGAACCGGCGCACAGCACGATCTCCTGGCGCGCCTTCCAGCCGACCTGCTGGCCATGCTGACGGCCTAGGACGGTGGTTGCCCGGCCGTTTTCCAGCAACACGCGGTCGACTTCCACCTCGGTCAACACGGTGAGGTTGGGCCGCTGGCGAATCGGCTTGAGAAACGCCTTCGCTGCGTTCCAGCGTACGCCGGCCTTTTGGTTGACCTGGAAGTAACCGCAGCCTTCGTTATCGCCCTGGTTGAAATCGTTGAGCGCTGCGATGCCGCTTTGCGCGGCCGCGTCGCGGAATGCGTCGAGGATCGGCCAGTGCAGACGCTGTTGTTCGACGCGCCACTCGCCGCCATCGCCGTGAAATGCAGAGCTGCCGGCAAAATGGTTTTCGCTCTGCTTGAACAGCGGCAGTACATCTTTCCAGGCCCAACCCGGATTGCCCGCCGCCGCCCAGCTGTCGTAGTCCTTGGCCTGGCCGCGCATGTAGATCATGCCGTTGATGGACGAGCAACCGCCCAGCACCTTGCCCCGTGGATAGCTCAGCGCACGGCCCTGCAGGCCCTCCTGGGCTTCGGTCTTGAAGCACCAGTCGGTGCGCGGGTTACCGATGCAGAACAGGTAGCCGACGGGGATATGGATCCAGGGGTAGTTGTCGCGGCCGCCGGCTTCGAGCAGCAGCACACGGTGGGCGGGGTTGGCCGACAGTCGATTGGCCAGCAGGCAGCCGGCCGGGCCGGCGCCCACTATCACGTAATCGTATTGAGCAGTTGCACTGGGCATCTCGGGTCTCGCTTGTTTTTCTTATTGGCTTCATCCTAGTTGTTAGTTTTCGTCTTAAAAATGTTAGTTTTTACCCAGCTGCTGTGCGTTTTTAAACAGCGTGCATGGGACTTGCGCAACGGAGGCGATATGTTCGACTGGAACGACCTGCGGTATTTTCTGGAGTTGCAGCGCAGTGGCCGCCTGCTCACCGCCGCGCAGCGCTTGAAAACCACCCACGCCACCGTCGCCCGGCATATCGAAGCCATCGAGAAAAGCCTCGGCACGGCGCTGTTCGTGCAGCACGCCCAGGGCTACGAACTGACGCCCGCGGGCGAAGCGTTGCTCAAGCATGCCGAGGCCATGGAAAACGTCGCATTGCTGGCCGAAGACGAACTCACTCATTCAGCCGCGCCCCTGGGCAAGATTCGCCTGGGTGTGGCCGAAGGGTTGGGGGTGATGTTCCTCGCCGGCCGCATGGGTGGGTTATTCGAGCGTTATCCAGGACTGGAAGTGGAATTGGTGGCCGTGCCGCGCTTCGTCAGCATCCTCAACCGTGAAGCGGAAATCAGCATTCACCTCGAACGCCCCAGCGTCGACCAACTCGTCACGCGCAAACTCACCGATTACCGCCTCGCACTCTACGCCAGCCGCGCCTACCTGGAGCGTCACCCGCCGATCGAAAAGCGTGAAGACCTCGCCACCCATTCATGGATCGATTACGTGGATGACCTGCTGTTCAGCCAGGAACTGAAATTCCTCAGCAGCTTCTGCCGAAACCCTAAAGTGGTCTTCCACAGCACCAGCGTGATTGCCCAGCACCAGGCTGCGCGTTCGGGGTTGGGCATCGCGGTACTGCCGTGCTTCATGGCGGCGGGGGATGCGGATCTGGTGGCGTTGTTGCCGGGGGAGAGTATTCAGCGCAGTTACTGGATCAGCTCAAGACGGGAGTTGCACAAGTCCGTGCGGTTGCGGGTGTTGTGGGATTACGTCGTGGAGTTGTGCGCACGGGAACAAGCGTTGCTGCTCAACGAGCCTGACTGAATAAACCGGATTAAAAATGTGGGAGGGGGCTTGCTCCCGATAGCGATGGCTCAGTCACAGATGTATTGACTGACCGGCTGCTATCGGGAGCAAGCCCCCTCCCACAATTGGACGGTGTTGCGTCAGGGTGACCTTAAAGCTTCACCACCTGATGCACCTGCTCGGCACACGCCCGCGCATTCTCAATCATCGTGCCAAACGCCTCGCTGGCAATCTCATCGTGGGTCAGCCAGCGCTTTTTCTGGCTCAAGCGGTAGTGGTAGCGCAGTTCGCCATCCTTGAGGGTTCCGTCGAGGTCCAGGTCGTACCAGGGCGAGCGCACTTGGCATCCGGGGATGGCTTTTTCCATCTGCCCGCCGCTGAGGGTGATGGTGTAGTCATTGGTTTCGGGGTTGCCCAGGTACAGTTCAGCCTGTTGTCCGTGGCGGCGATAGTTGATGAAGCTGTCCCAGCGATCTTTCAAGGATGCATCGCTGTAGACGTAATCGTTCGCCAGTTTTTCCAGGGCATGCTGGTCGTTCAAGGTGGCTTTGACGGTATAGCCATCGTGCATGACGAAGGCGGTGGGCTCGCGGGTGATGTGGCAGTCGCTGATCTCGTTGCCGAAGTTGGCGCAGATGTTCTGGTCGGTGGCAGTGGCGCCTTGCTGGCGGTCGGCGACGCTCAGTTGCATCAGCGGCAGGCGGCTGAAGGTGATGGTGGCCTGGGTCGCGCCGTTGCCCTGTTTGTCGAAGTGGACTTTTTTATCCAGGAGCAGGGTGGTTTCGGGGCGTTCCAGCGGGATGTGTTCTTCGCGTACCTGGCCCTGGGCATCGTTGACCAGTACCCAGCGGTCCTGGATGTCCGGCATCACCTGGCCGGGCGCAAACACCGGGTTGGTCGGGTCGAGCCACCACACCTGGTCATCCACTTCGGCACGCACGATGGCGTGGTTCGGGGCGAGGGTGCCGGGGATCAGCAAGGACTCGACCACATCGCCACGGCTGACCCAGGCCGTCTCGGCCTTGATGCCACTGGCCTTGAGCATGGCGGTCAGTAGAATCGCCAGGTCTTTGCAGTCGCCATAACCATGCTGCTCGATTTCCGCCAGGTTGAACGGCACGTAGCCGCGTTCGGTGGCGCGCCAGTCGCCCAGGTAGCGGTAGTGGTCGTTGATGTGTTGCATCAGTGCGGCGACTTGTTCGGCCGGTGCCAGGCCGCGTGCGGCGACTACGGCGGCGGCACTTTGCGTGGGCAGGCTGGCGCCAAGGATCTGGTTGTAGCGTTGGGCGAAATCGCCGAAATACGCCTGGCGATCCAGTGCGCTGCCCACCTCCAGGCGCGGGATGCGCAACAGGGCGGCGTTGGCGGATTCGTTGATGTAGTTCAGGTAGGCGGGGGCTTTTTGCACTACATCCAGAGTCTTGCCGTTGGCCGAGGGCGTCACCTTGAAACCCTCGAACAATTCGCTGCGCCACTCGATCGGCCGTTCGGCGGTAAAGCGCGCCTTGAAGTGGTCGCGCCGCGTCGCGCTGGGACCGAACTTGAGCGCGTAGTGAAACTGGGTCATCAGCGGTTTCGCGGGGTTGTGTTCGCGCACGGTCAGGCGGATCTGTGTGCCAACGCGCAAGTTGGGGAAGGCCAGGGAGGTCTGCTTGTCGCGGCTGAAACCCTGGTCCGGGTTGGGCGCGGTGCGTGTGTCGATCTGTGCGGCACCCAGTGCTACCGGCTTCGCGCCGGGTTGGGTGGATTGCGCGCTGATCACTTCAAAGGTGTCGCCTTCGGAGTAATCGAAGTCGATGCGCGAAAGCATTTCGCGGCCGTTGGGCTTGAGGATGGTGTAGTGGTAGGTGGTGGTGCAGTCGGTGCTGGCGTCGCGGTTGAAGTGGCAGTGCAGTTCGGTGTCGCTGGCCAGCGGGGCTTCGGCCATGGGTTGTAACGCAGCGTAGGTGGACTGGGCCGCGAGGCCCAGGCTGAGGGCAAGCAACGGGCGGTGAAATGGAAAACGGTACAAACGGGACATTGGCGCCTCGGGTGACACATTGAAACAACTACCCGATGGGTAGTGAGAAGGCGGCGAATGATAATGGATCGCAACAATAAAGGCCAGGATTGTTCGACAATATATTGGCTGTAAGGCCCGAGATAGAGCCTTTTCTATGATTTATGTCAGGGGTTCAGCAGTTCGAATTCGGCGCTAGCAAGCTTTTCGCCATTGATCAAGACATGTACCGCGTGTTTGCCGGGGTAGTGCTTGCGCGTGGTCAGCTCGCGGATATGTTGTTCACGACGGATGCTCTGACGCTCGCCTGCGCCGAGGGTAAATGCCTTGAGCTTGAACACCTTGGCCGCGCTGTGACCGGCGCTTTTGACGTAATCGATGGCGTAGTCCACCACCAGCTTTTGCGCAGCGGCGGCGGTGGATTCCAGGCTGAAAGACAGGTTGATGCGTTCCCCCAGGCGGATCACGGCCGGTGTGACGCAAAGGTGATGAATCTTCACCTCGGCTTTGGCGCCCGCGCCCATGATCGTCAGCGCGCGGCTGTTACCTTGCTTGATCAGGCTGCGCAGTGCGTGACGGGCGATCCAGGCGGTGTGCGGGTTATCCAGGGACCAGCCTTCGATCAGGGTGAGCACCCAGTCCGGGTGGTCCTTGGTGATGTCGTTGAGGTGGTTGGCCACCGATTTGCGCACGTACAGGCTGCTGTCGGCCTTGAGGTTGTCGAGGATCACCGCGCACAGCTCGGGGTTGGCTTGCACTTGACCCAGGCGAAAGGACCAGGGCAGGCGAGGGCGCGAACCTTCGCTGGCGAGGCGACGCACGTGTTCATTGTCATCCAGCGACCAGGTCCGCATCACCGCCAGGGTGCGTTCGAAGTCGTCCAGCAGGAACTGGCGGATAGCGAATTCGGCCGAACCAAAGGTGGTGAAGTATTTGAGCGCGGCCATGGAGCGCTCGAAGTCGTCACGCCCGTAACTGGCCACGTAGTGCGGCAGGAACAGGCTGACGAACCCGCTGTTCAGGCGCGGGGCCAGCGCATAAAGCAGCTTGAGGGTGTGCGGGTAATCCAGTGGGATGACCGCATGCAGGCTTTCACTGACCCGCGCCATGCGCTGCATCACCGACAACTCGGCAAGCCCCGCCTTGGCGCGCTTGAGGAAGCCCTTGGCGTCGAAATCCGGGTATACCGCCGTCATCTCGGTGGCGATGTGTTGCAGGCGTTCGAGGTTGAAGATTTCCTTGAGGGCCGGGGAGCTTTGTACGGTCATCGGTGAGTCCATGCAGGGTAGGGGCGGTTCAGAGAAACCAGCGGTATTCCCGTGCCGCGATCTCTTGGTGGAAGGCCAAGTGATCCTGGCGTTTGTTTTCGCAATACACGTCGACGAATTCGCCGCCCAGCTTATCGCGCAATACCGGTTGGTGCTGCATGGCACGCACGGCGTCGAGCATTTCCAGGGGGAAGTCGGCGCCGCTGGTGCGGTCTTCGTTCAGCGGTGCGATGGGTTCGCGTTTGGCTTCAAGGCCATGCTCCAAACCGGCGAGGATGGCGGCCAGCACCAGATACGGGTTGGCATCGGCACTGGCCAGGCGATGCTCGATGCGCAGGTTGCGTGGGTCGGACTCGGGGATGCGCACACAGGCGTCACGGTCCTCAAAACCCCAACTGGCGCGGGTCGCCGCGTTGACCGTACCGCCCAGGCGGCGGAAGGCGTTGTGGTTGGGCGAGAAAATCGGCATGCAGTGCGGCAACAACTCCAGGCAACCGGCCACGGCATGGCGCAGCGGTTGTTGCTGGTGCGCCGCCAGCAGGTTGTTGCCCGCCGCGTCATACAGGCTCACATGGACGTGCATGCCACTGCCGGGATATTGCAGATAGGGCTTGGCCATGAAACTGGCGCGGTAACCGTGCTTGAGCGCCACGCCACGGGTGCTGCGGCAGAACAGGGCGGCCCAGTCGGCGGCGCGCAGGCCGTCGTCCAGATGGCCGAAGTTGATCTCGAACTGGCCGGGGCCGAGCTCGGCGGTGATCACTGTGATGTCGATGCCTTGGTCCTTGGCGGTCTGTGCCATGTCGTCCAGTACCTCGCTGAAGCGCGACAGGCGTTCGATATGCAGGTTGGGCTGGTCATCGGCGTCGTCGCTCAGCGGGTCGCGGGCAAATTGCGGCAGGCCGTTGTCGAGTTGCTTGTCGAACAGATAGAACTCCAGTTCGAACGCCACTACCGGGTGGATGCCCTTGTGTTGCAGGCGTTCCAGCACCTTGGCCAGCACTTCACGGGGTTCGAATTCGATGGGCGCTTCGGTGCCGTCGGAGGTGATCAGCATCTGGCCCAGTGGCTGCTTTTCCCAGGTGACGGGTTTGAGCGTACCCTGCACCAGGCGGCGGTTGGCATCCGGGTCGCCGTCGTTGAAGCAGTAATCACCAATCTTGAACAACCCACCCTGAACCCCCAGCAGCACGGCGTTTTGCGGCAGCTTCAAGGGGCTGCCGGCGGCGACCTTTTCCAGCATCTCCACGGGGTAGCGTTTGCCGTAGAAGTGCCCGGGGATATCCAGGGCAATCAGGTCGACATAACGTACGTCGGGGTGGTTCTGGCGAAAGGTCCGGACTTCGGCCAGCAACGTCGAGCAATGGCTTTTCACGGGTGCAGCTCCTAGTTGTAAACCCACAGTACGCGGGCGGGCAGATCGGTCAGGTTGGCGTAGCGACAGTGGGCGAAACTGGCCAGGTGGAAGCTGTCGCCGGGGCCCAGGGTGACCGACTCGGCTTCGCCCTCCACCCACAGCGTCAATTCACCCTCCAGCACGAAGCCGGCCTGCTCGGCGCGGTCGCTCATGGTTTGTTCGCCGCTGTTGGCACCGGGTGCCAGCAGGCTGTCGAGCATCGAGAAGGCGCCGTTCATGCTGGGCGAAACCAGAATGTCGGTGATGCCATTGGCGTAATACACCGTGCGCCGCTCGTTGGGCCGGGTGACCCAATCCACCGCCTTGGGTTTGGGCAGGCTGTAGAAGTAAGTGGTGGGCACGTCGAGGGCGTGGCTGATGGCGGTCAGGTCAGCCACGGTCGGTCGCGACAGGCCACGTTCGACCTGGGACAGAAAACCCACCGAACGCTCGATTTTTTGCGCGAGTTGGGCCAGGGTAAGTTTCTTGTGCTTGCGCAGGTCGTGGATGAGGGTGGCCAGGACGGCAAGTTCTTCTTGTTGGTTCATGAAATTTATGTCGAATAATTTCATGAAAAATTACAGGATTTATTTCATGCGAGCAATGAGGACGACGTTGGAAGCGCTTTTGTTCCAGTTGGAGCGGGAGCTGCAAGGCGGTGCCACCCGTTTGAATGCGGCGCGGCTGTCGCAGTTGCTGGCGGATGATTTCGTTGAGTTTGGTGCCAGCGGCCATGTGTGGGGTAGCAAGGCTCAGGTGATTGCCGGGTTGCAGGATGAAGTGTTTTGCGAACGCCGGATGACTGAGTTTGCGCTCAACCTGCTGAGCAAGGGCGTTGCGCTGGTGACTTATCGCTGCCACCGGGAAGGCGCGGACGATTCGCTGCGCAGTTCGGTGTGGCGGGAGGAGGAAGGGCAGTGGCGGATGGTGTTTCATCAGGGCACACCCGCTGCGGCCCTATAGCACTCTGTGGCGAGGGCGCTTGCTTGCGCTGGGCAGCGAAGCTGCCCTCATCTATTTATTGTGTTCGTCCAGGCAGTTTGAGTTCGGGCTTTTTGGGGCTGCTGCGCAGCCCAGCGGGAGCAAGCTCCCTCGCCACAGGGGAAATATTGGGAAACTGTATTCAGCAAGGTGAGGCTGGGTGCCTGCTAGGTTGAATGAGGCACCCATTTAATCCAGGAGCGCAGGATTGCTTCAAAAACCCAATTCTCATCTGTTACGACGTGGTCGTTATTCAGAGTCTGGTCGTGCCTACTTGGTCACCTCTGTGGTTTATCAGCGCCGCCCGGTATTTACCAGCCTTCGCTTGGGGCGACTACTGGTTGCCGAACTCAAGCAAGCTCATGACCTCAATCTTGTTGATTCACTGGCATGGGTCATCATGCCGGACCATTTTCATTGGCTATTTGAACTGAGGAGGGCAGCGTTGCCCGAGGTGATGAGACGTGTGAAGTCGAGAAGCACATTGACCATTAATCGTGCTTGTCATACGCAAGGTGCTTTCTGGCAGAGTGGATACCATGATCGCGCGGTCCGCGCAGAAGAAGATCTTATCCGAATGGCTCGTTATGTCATTGCCAACCCTCTGCGAGCCGGCCTGGTCAAGCATATAGGCGACTACTCCCTTTGGGACGCCGCTTGGTTATGACGGCATGCCTTTGTGGCGAGGGAGCTTGCTCCCGCTGGGCAGCGAAGCTGCCCTGATCCATTTATCGCCGATTGCCGGTTGAATGTTCAGACCGGTAGGCGGTCGTAACCTGGGTACGCATCATTCATTGAAGGAGTACCCATGAAGTCCAAAGCCCTCGTTGCCTGCCTGCTGCTCACTGCCGGCCTGTCCACTGCCAGCTTCGTCGTGCAAGCCAATGATACTCCGCAGGAAACCGTGCAACCTTCAAGCATCAACGCCCGTGACTTGAAGGAAGGCGACCGTGCCCCGGATATCCTGATGCGCAAGGAATCGGCGATCAGCAACTGGAAAAAGCACGGTCTCAAGCAGCCTGAAGCCGACAGCCAGTGGGCGCGGGTCGGCGATAAATTCGTGTTGCTCAAGACCACCAACGGCACCATTCTCGAGATCACGCCCGTTAAAAAATGACCTCCCGTAACACCCTGCTCTTGCGTTAAGGTAACCGGCCCGACGGACCGCGTTACCTTCAAAGAAAGAGAGCAGGATGCTTGCCACAATAAGAAACTACCCCCGCACGGTTAACCTGTTGCTGTCCGCCACATTGATGCTGACGTTGGCCAAGGCAATCACCTTTCCCTACCTGGTCATTTACCTCACCAGCCGCTTTGGCCTCGATATCTCCCAGGTTGGCCTGGTGATCGGCAGTTCGTTGATTGTCGGCTCGCTGCTCAGTGTCTACGGCGGCTTTCTGGTCGACCGCATCAACAGTTATCGCCTGCTGCTCGGCTTGAGCGCGCTGTTTGTACTGGGCTTTATCGGCACGGTGCTCGTGGGGAATATCTGGGCGTTCTACAGCTGCCTGATCCTGATCAACCTGGCCTACGCCGTGATCGATATTGCGGTGAAAGCCGGCTTCGCCAGCCTGTTGCCGGAAGACGCGCGCAGTGAAGTGTTTTCCATCAAGTACACCCTGACCAATATCGGTTATGCGATCGGGCCGGCGTTCGGGGCGGTAGTGGCCAAGCTGGATATCAGCCTGCCGTTTCTGCTGTCGGCGCTGTTGGGCGTCGGGTTTTTCCTGCTGTACTGGCGCTGGGGCGATCGCACGCTGACCAGCGTCGATGCCACGCAAAAACCCGTGCCGTTCATGGCCGTAGGCCGTGTGCTGCTGCGAGATCATCGCCTGGTGTGCTTTACCCTGGGCGGCGTACTCAGCGCCGTTGTGTTCGGCCAATTCACCGCCTGGCTGTCGCAGTACCTGGTCACCACCACGACGGCGCAATACACCTACACCGTGATCAGCGCCGTGCTCACCACCAATGCCGTGGGGGTTATCGCCTTGCAGTACGTGATCGGCCGGCGCATCTCGCACCGCTACCTGGGCCAGTGGCTGGTCGCCGGCTTGGGCATGTTCATGTTGGGCTTGATCGGCTTTGCGCTGGCCACCAGCGTGGTGTGGTGGGTAGTGGCGATGGCGGTATTTACCGTGGGGGAAATCATCGTGTTCCCGGCCGAGTACATGTTTATCGACCGGATCGCCCCGGACCACTTGCGTGGCATGTATTACGGGGCGCAGAACCTGTCCAACCTGGGCGCCGCGCTGGGGCCGGTGCTGTGCGGGCTGGTATTGGCCAACCTGCCGGCCCACACCCTGTTCTACATGCTGGGGGCGTTCATTGTCGGCGGTGGAGTGTTCTATTTCATTGGGGCGTCGTTGAAGGCAAATCATCCAGCGTAAGCTTGCCCACGTTGTTGCTTTCCAGCTCGTAGCGCAGCTCTTCGACCATCTTGGCGACTTCTTGCGGGGTCTGCAGTCGGTTGGTGCTGATCCCGGTGACCACCAGGTCGACCCGGCCCGTTGCGGCGTCGAAGACCTTGAGAGTCAGGGATGCGTCCCGGCACAGGGTGAATTCGCAGGTCAGTGGCGACAGGCCTTCTTCGATGCAGTTTCGCAATTGAGAGACGGTAAACATGCGGGTTCCTTCATGGCATCAATACGATGCCTTGAAGGTTATGGCTTAGCCTGGACCGCAATAAGGTGAGTTCGCACTAGTCGCACTAGTGCATTTGCACTTTCATGGCTTGTTTTTCAGGCGCAATTCACCGGCGAACAGCCCGCGTTCACGGGCCCAGACGATGGCTCCACTGCGGCTGTGCACCCCCAGTTTGGAATACACCGTGGCGACATGGTTACGCACGGTATTGGGCGCCAGTTTCAGGCGTGAGGCGATCTCCTTGTCGGCCAGCCCCTCGCAAATCAAACCCAGCACATCGCGCTCTCGAGCGGTGAGGTCGGTAAAGGCCACGTTCGGCGAATTGGGGCTCTTGACACTCTTGGCGTTCGCAAGTTTCTCGATCAGGGTCTGGCTGAACCAGGACGCGTCCTGCATCACTTCCTCGATCGCCGCGACGAGTTCAAGCTCGGTGCGTTTGCGTTCGGTGATGTTCATCAGCACCAGCAGGTAGCAGGGCACGTCCTGGATGATCACGGTGTCGGCGGAGGCCACGCAGTCGATCACTTCATTGCCTTTCTTGCGCACCCTGATGTCCTGGCCTTCCAGCCGACCGGCTTTTTCCAGGTTGGCAAACAGTTGCTCACTCGCTTGAGGGTTGTCGATAAAGTCGATTTCCTCAATGGCTTTGCCAATCAATTCCTCACTGGTATAGCCGGTGATATCCATGAAGGCTTCATTGATATCCACGACCTGGCGGTTGTCCGCGCTGCACATCAGGGTGGGTACGGGCGTCAGTCGGAACGACTTGGCGAAGCGCTCTTCACTCTGGCGCAAGGCAATTTCCGCCTTGCGTCGTGGCTCCAGGTCCATGAACGAAAAGAGCATGCAGTCTTCTTCGTTCATGTCCAGCGGCTGGCCGGCGACGATCACCAGTTTGCTACCCCCTTCAGGCAGCCGCAATTCGGCCTGCATCTGCGGGATGGTCGAGCCTTCACCCAGACGCTGGATGGCCAGGTCCTTGCGCTCGGCCTGCTCCAGTACGTCCAGTTCATAGACGGATTTGCCGATGACCTGATCGCGGTTGTAGCCGGTCATCTCCAAAAAGCCCTGGTTGACCTTGATGTAGCGCAGGTCGCTCAAGCGGCAGATCACCGCCGGTGCCGGGTTGGCATTGAAGGTTTTTTCGAAGCGCTGCTCGGCGCTGGCCCATTCGGTGGCGTCGCTGAGGATCAGCACCAGCAGTTCGGGTTCATCGTGTGAGTCGGTGATGACCAGGCTGCGCAGGCGGTGTACCCAGGTTTTCTCCTCCTCTGCGCAGGGGGTGACTTCGACCATCACATCGCTGAACTCTTCGCCCGCCGCTGCACGAGCGAGGGGGTAGTTTTCCAGTTGCACCGGGTGGTTGTTGCGATAACGCAGGGCGAAGCGCTGCGCGTACTCCTGCGTGTTGGCGCCCAATGCTACGACTGACTCCACACCGTGCATGCGCAGTGCGGCTTCGTTGGCCCAGAGAATGGTCTGGTCGACTTCGGCCAGAATCACACCGTCGGACAACCCGGAAATGATCTGCTGCAGTTGGCGACGGTTGGTTTCTTTGGCAAGAACGTCCCGGGTCATAGAATCTCCTTGGGTTTTGGGCGCATGGAAGTACGACATCCGGGCATCAGGATAGTGCAGAGCAATTCCCCATGCGGGGGTGCGAATGCACCAGGTGGCATGGTGCATTTGAACGAGGACGCCGGACAGCGCGCTCGCCAGACTGAAACGGTCAATCACTGTCAAAGGATCGAACATGACCACTGTCTATGAAACCCATCGTTCTGCATTTCGCGTGTCCTGGAGCTCTGTGCTGGCCGGTAGTGCAATTGCCCTGGTGAGTTACCTGGTGCTCAGTGTGTTGGGCACCGCCATCGGCGCCAGTGCCATCGACCCGATGGAGGCGGGTAACCCGTTGCGGGGTTTTGGTACGGGCGCAGGTATCTGGTTGTTTGTCTCCACGCTGCTGGCAATTGCCGCTGGCGCGTTTGTGGCGGGGCGTACCGCACCGGATCGCGGTGGCTTGCACGGCGTGCTGACCTGGACCTTGACCACCTTGTTCACCACTTGGCTGTTGGCGGCATTGGCCTCCGGCGTTGTGGGTACGGCGGGCAATGTGGTGGGCAAGGGCCTGTCCGCTGCCGGCAGTGGCATCGCTGCTGTGGCGCCGGGTATCAGTGATAGCGTCAAGCAGCAACTGGACGAGCAGGGCATCCACCTGGATTGGAACAGCCTGCAAAGTCAGCTCGACACTTTGCTCAAGCAAAGCGGTAAACCTGAACTGGACCCGGCCAACGTTGAGCAGAAAGCCGATCAGGCGACGGCCGACGGCAAGCAATCGGCGACGGCTGCCGCTACGGACCCGACCCAGGCCGGCGATGCGTTGAAGCAGTGGTTCGATCGGGTCAAAGCTTCCGGCGAGCCTGCCTTGAATGCTGCGGATAAAGACGCGCTGATCAACATCGTTGCGGCCCGTACCGGCAAGAGCAAGGCTGAGGCCACCCAGATCGTCGACAATTATGCTCAGGCGTATCAACAAGCCGTGCAGAAGGTCGATGAGCTCAAGCAACAGGCCGAGCAAAAGGCTCGTGAGGCCGGTGAAGTGGCGGCCAAGCAAGTGTCCCGCGCAGCGTGGAGCACCTTGGCGATGCTGTTGCTGGGTGCTGCCTTGAGTTTCCTGGTAGGACGCCTGGCACTGACAACGCGTCGCGTACCTTTGGCGTAAAGCTGTTTGCGGCAAGGACGCCGCTTCGCTGAACGCGTAAAATGCCGGCTTTTTACGCGTATCACACAAAGGTGCCCCTTGAGCGCAGGCAAAGCCGTCGGACTGTTGTTACTCACCTCACTGCTGGCGGCCTGCGGCACCTCGCCGCCACGCACACCCAATGATATCTGCGGCATCTTCCGCGAAAAGGACGACTGGTACGACGCCGCCAAAGTCACGCAAAAGCGCTGGGGCGTGCCGATCCAGGTACCGTTCGCCATCATGTACCAGGAGTCCGGCTTCCGGCAGGACGCCTTGGCCCCGCGTAAATATCTGCTCTGGATCATCCCCTGGGGCCGCGTCTCCACGGCCGCCGGCTACGCGCAGGCCAAAGATGAGGTGTGGAACGATTACCGCAAAAGCACCGGCCGCAGCGGCGCCAGCCGCCAGGACTTCGACGACGCGATCGACTTTGTCGGCTGGTACATGGACAAGACCTACACCATCAATGGCGTCTACAAATACGACGCCTATGGCCAATACCTGAACTACCACGAAGGGTGGGGCGGCTACCGCCAACGCACCTACGCCGCCAAAGCCTGGCTGCCACCGGTGGCGAGCAAGGTGCAGGCACGCTCGCAGATGTATGCGGCGCAATATGCCGGGTGCAAGGATGATTTGGGGCGGGGGTTCTGGAGTCGGTTTTGGCGGTGGTTGTGAGGTCGAAATGTTTGGCTGCTCCCACGCTGTTCAATGTACAGCGTGGGAAAACCTCAGTGACTCAGGCTAACCAGCCCACCAGCGGCACCACCAGCAGCGTGCTTAGCGCCATCGCTATTACATTGCCGATATACGGATGAAAGTGCGGGGGCATTCGCCCAGCCATTGCGCAGGCCAGTGGCGGTGCAATCAGTGCGCCCAGTAAGGCACTTGAGCCGATCACCGTCCAACTGCCACCGTGTGCCAATACTGCCGCAGGCACCACCGATACCAGCGGAACGTAGGTTGGATACCAGCCCCGTTTGATCCATTGTTGCCGCCAGATCACCACACCCAGCGCGGATGTCAGGGCCTGCGCGCCGATCATGTGCAACACCAGGCCCGACCCATAAGCCGGACTGAGCGGGTTAAGGGCGTATGCCAGTAGCACCCCGGCCAGCAGCCCAAGGCTGGCCAGCTCATTTCCGAAAAAGGGGGCTTCAGAGAAGTCCGCCAACACCCGGCGCAGGCTCCACACTACGCCATAGGTGGGTGGCTTGGCCGGCATGGGTCTGATGGGCGCGATGTAGTCCGACCGCACCAGTGCAGGCAGACGATGGCAAAGCAGGAACGCGATGACACTCCCAGTCGCCATGCCCAGCACATTGCCGATCACCACCGGTAAGCCCAGTGGCGTGCATACAAAGTTCACGATCAAGAGACACATCGGCGTAACCAGCAGTGCCCCTGATAACGCACCATTGAACGTAACCTTCCAGCCTCTACCGAACATCAGCACCATCGCCGCCGGCAATGAGACGAAGGCTGCAAACGTCGGTTGCCATGTCTCGGAACTGACGCTCCACCCCCATAACAAGTTGCTCAGCAGTAGCCCCAGCAGTGAGCTGGTGACTAGCCAAGGCCATAGCCCAGTACCATAGGAAATGGAAAAACCTTGCCAGGTTTTCCCGCGCTTGCTTGCCCACCAAGCCAGGTAGGCGCCACCCAGCAAACCGAGCGAAGCAAGCTCGTGCTTGTAGAAGGCAACTTCACTGATGTCCCCGAGTATCCAGCGCAGCCAGGCAGCGGGATGGGGCAGGCTTTCGGTCATTTCGGCATAGCCCGGCCAAGACCCTTGATGACTCAGGGTGACCCAGAACACCAGCAATACGCTTATCAAACCCAGGATGAAGACCGTGGTATCGGCTCTCGATCGGACGAGTGTTGCCTTGGTAAATAACGTTTCCATGGGTGCCCCTCCGATCAGCGTGGCAGGGCAGGGTGTTGGCAATACCCGAGCATTTGATCGTAGAGGTCAGTGCGTCGGTCGCGTTGCAGGTCATTGAGGCTGTTCCAGATTGGCGCGCTTCGGGCACTGGTGATATCGATGTCTGCGAACAGGATTTCCTGGCGATTGGGCGAAGCGACAGCGCCGATAGGCCAGCCATTGGTTCCTGCAATCAGCGAGCAACCGAGATAACGGGCATCGCGCTCTTCACCAATGCGGCTGGCAGCCGCGATAAATACGTTGTTCACATGGGCCGCGGTCATCGTCAGGTACGAGGCCATGCATTTGCCTGCGTCGTCGAATAATGGCGGTGGTGTCCAAACCCAATTATTCAGACTGCAAATGATATCGGCGCCTTGCTGGCTGAGAATGCGCGGTACTTCTGGAAACCAGATGTCCCAGCAGATCAGCAAACCGATGCGGCCGATGGGCGTTTCAAACACCGGAAAACCTGTATCTCCGGGGGAAAACCAGAGCTTTTCAAGGTTCCACAAATGAGCTTTGCGATATTTTCCGATAAACCCGTCGGGCCCTAACAGGACGGCTGTATTGAACAAACGCGTGTCGTCAATTTCGCTCAAGCCCGCAACCAGATACACCTGGTGCCTGCAGGCAAAATCAATCCACGCCCGTACACTGGCGCCGTCCGGTACCGTTTCGGCATGATCAAAGGCATCCTGGCGACTGCTGAAGAAGTACCCACAATTGGAAAGTTCGGGCAGTACGATCAAGTTGGCGCCGCCGTTCACGGCTTCGGTTGCCAATGCAAGACTTTGGTGCAGGTTGTTGGCGCGGTTGTCGATACCGACTTGAGGGTCAAGCTGGATGACCGCTACGCGGGCGGGGCTTATTGGTTCGCTCATGAAGATGACCTCTTATTGTTATACAACCAGGAAATGGTTGGGCGTTTATAAGAGGTGACAACTTGTTTAAATGAAAGTCGGATGGTTCCTACTGCGTAGTAGTCTATTTCTGTTGATTGAGTTACGTTTTATACGCTGGATAGTTTTGAATGCTAAAACCTCCAAAAAAAAGCGCTTGGGTTTTGTTGCAGATGTGGATCACCGTATCAATCGCACCTCTGAAACAGGGTTCAGTCCAGCCGGCATCGACAGAAAAGGATTCACCGCAGAGATAAAGGTCCGATGTGTAAGAAAACTCTCTGTTGTATTTCATCAAGGTCACTGCCTCGTAGTAGGCGCCTGCACGATAGAGTTTTGCACAACCGAGTGAGTTTTATTATTCATCCAGCGTTGGACTACCGCTTGTTCGCGGCCGATATAAGGTGATATTTTTTGTTTTATATTGCTTGATTTTAAAAGGATCCTGTCCAGTTCCTCTATGCACTTGTTCACAAGCTCCTTGTCGCTGAATATCGAAAGTTTTGTAGCGTCATCTTCCCATGTGTAGCTGAGCAGTATGCAGTCGTAGGTGTTGTTTTTGTTGTAGCGGTAGGTATAGACATCGTGGACCAAGCTATCGGTAACGATGGTTTGGGGAATGGTTTTGTTATGTGAGAGAAAAGACTTTTTAAGCGGAGCGTACACTTTGCAACTGGTTTCCCAGTGAGCGGCTTTGTAGGCCGCTACTATCTCGAATGGGAGCATTGTCTGATCGAAGTTTTCGAGAAGAATTTGTGTCTCTATCAGCCACGAAGGGAGCGTCATGACAACCGAGTCAGCGTCGATGAATTTCTTCTCCGTCTCATCTGGATGTGCGGCGTTCCAGTCATAGTAAACGCGTATTTGACCATTTTTAAGTTTTTTCAGTTTTGTCACTGAACTGCTGGTCAGCAAGCCGGAAGAACTCTTCATCAGGTGTTCATACAATGATTCCTGGGTCTCGTCTGATTTTATGAATAAGAGAGATTCTGCGAGAGCGCCTAATCCTACGTACTTGGGTTTGTTAAAGTGAAGTCCGCTGGAGTCCACAGTTTCTGTAGCGTCCAAATAAGGCGAGGCTACCGGGGTTCCATCTGCGCTTACGCGTCCATGGATCAATTGCAGATGGCTGCTGAACCCAAATATCGCAGTGCGTAGGGGGTAAATTGAGCAAACGTCATAGAAGGCTCCCCAACTGCCATCACCGATTCCAATAGAGTAGAAAACAGCTGACTCCTGTGCGGTCATGCCCAGCCCGCCAAAATTGCCTGGATCGCTGGCCTGCCATCTATCAATAGCGGGCATTTTTACCAGGTCGCGAAATGAAATACCTTCGTATTTTTTGACGATGGAAGCCCACATATCATCCCAGTGTTCGCAGCCGTAATGCTCTGACACATGCAGGGTCATGCGTTCAGCGAAAATCTTCCATTTTGCGAAGACAGCACCTAGGGTTTCACCCGGTGGTGCTGTTTTTCCATCGGTGTTTTTCCATATAAGCAGGGTGGGCTCGATGTGGCCGTCTATGCTCCCTTCTCGTAGGTATATTCCAGTTGACCGAACGGCAGGACTGCCTGGGTTAGGGAAGTCTGAATGAACCAATTCAAATACGCTCGCATAATAAGCCATGAGTGAGCGCCCTTCTTTTGGGGGCTCATCGGACGTATTGAAAAAAGGCATTCTCATGGCGCCCATTTCAAAAGGCGGGCGGCCGAGGGTATTGCTATTGTTGCTCCCAAGGACTGTGAGATGCCTGCCGCCGATGCGCTTGGACTTTTCAATGAGCGTAATGTTTGTGAAGCCGCACCGATGTAGTTCTCGTGCGGTTGTTAAACCTGTAATGCCTGCCCCAATAATGCAGATTTTATGATGGTTTTGCGTGGCTTGTGCGATACCGTTTTTTTGCTCTACCAGTGCGCGATAGTCAAATCACAAGTCTGGCGGGTTAGGGAATCTGGCTCTCCATTTATCATTGGGAGAGCGCTTTTTCCGATGATGCTTGTGGGCGATGTCGGCTGGATAGTTGAAGCTTGAGCCTATTGTCATTGTGAGGTTCGCTGATCAGATGATTGTCTGTTCATAGGTTGTCTTCAGTCGCTGGGACAAGAGAATAAGCAGGGAGTGATTTTTGGCTGGGGAAAATCGCGTTCTTTAGTAGGGAAACCGCAAACCGCCAACGTGACCCAGCGCCTTTTTGAGGTTTCCTGGTCACGAGCCGCTCGTTGAGCCGGCCGTTCCGCCCACTTGCCAAACCCCACCAATTCTGGGAAAACCCCCAACCTTTGCACCGACAACGAGACCTCCCATGAGCACTGACGAACTTCAGATCACCGACATCCGCCCCGGCACCGGCAAGGCCGTCGTCAAGGGCGCGTTGATCACCACCCAATACACCGGCACCCTGGAGGATGGCACGGTGTTCGATTCGTCCTGGGAGCGCGGCAAACCGTTCCAGTGTGTGATCGGCACGGGGCGGGTGATCAAGGGCTGGGACCAGGGCCTGATGGGCATGCAGGTGGGCGGTGTGCGCACGTTGTTCGTGCCGGCGCACCTGGCGTATGGCGAGCGATCAATGGGTGCGCATATCAAGCCCAACAGCAATCTGCGTTTCGAAATTGAATTGCTGGAAGTGCTCACGCGGGATGATTGAACGAGGGTGGACATGGACGTTGATGCTCAAGCGATACCGGACTGCTCTATCGAGGGTGTTCGGGTAAGTGAGTTGGGCAGTTGCGATGAGGCCCAGTTGCAACGGCTGTTTGAGCGGGCGCCGGATTACTTCATCGCCGTGAATGGCGAACCGGCGACGCCGACCGAGGCGCACGAGGAGTTGCAGGGCTGTCTGCCCGCAGGTTGGAGCTGCAGCCGGATGTACTGGCTGGGTTACCGGGGGGGTGATGACCAACTGGTCGCCGTGGTGAATATCGCCGCAGACTTGCTGGCAGCCGGTGTGTGGCATATCGGGTTGCTGTTGGTCGATAAGCGTATGCATGGCACCGGTTTCGCTCATCGCTTGCATGAAGACCTTGAAGCATGGGCGGCGAAGCGCGGTGCCCGATGGCTTCGGCTGACGGTAGTCATCGGCAATACCAAGGCCGAGCGTTTCTGGCCCAGGCTGGGTTATGTGCAGGTGCGTACCCGCGAGGGCATCGAGATGGGGCGGCGGGTGAACCGGGTGTCGATACAGATCAAGGCGCTGGCCGATGGGCAGGTTGATGATTACTTGGCGGTGGTGGCGAGGGATCGACCGGGCGCGCCCTGAAAATCACCTGCCTGAACTTACCCTGAAGAATTGTCTCATTCACCATGCGGATACTTTCCTACGGTTTACTCCCGCGCAAACGGGGCGTAAGCTTCGCGCGTTTTCATCAATAGCGGAGACCCTCAGTGGGTACTTGTTCGAGTGACAGTTGTCGGCCGGTTTCGGTAACCGGCACCTACTTGGCAAGATAACGCGCGTTCTTGCGATGCCGTTGTCTCGCCTTGAATTGCGAGAAGCGGCATCCCGGCAGCGGCCAGTCCTGGCACCTGCCCGAATCCCTCTCATGACGCTGATCAGCACCTGGCTCACGCCGGGATGCCACGCGTGCGCCTGCCTTTTATGATGGGCGCTGCGTACTGCTCGATCCTTGACATCACCCCGTTGCCACACCTGTGGTATGGGGTTGATGCCGACACGCCGTGCCCCGGTAGTGAAGGGTTTCCACATCCGTAATTCTGGCGGGTAATGAGCAGGGAAGAATCCTTATGCAAGCAATCAATAACATCAACCTCAACTCCCTCGTGGATACTGTGGTCAGCCTCACCGCGGCGTTTATTCTGGGCGGCCTGATCGGTTTTGAGCGCCAGTACCGTCAGCGTACGGCAGGCCTGCGTACCAACGTGCTGGTCGCCGTGGGGGCGGCGATTTTCGTCGACATGGCCAACCGTCTCGGGGGGGCGGAAGGCGCCGTGCGCGTGGTTGCGTACGTGGTGTCGGGCATCGGTTTTCTGGGGGCGGGCGTGATCATGCGGGAAGAGGGCAATGTGCGTGGGCTCAATACCGCCGCTACCCTCTGGGCCTCGGCGGCGGTGGGGGCCTGTGCCGGCGCCGACCTGATTCTCGAAGCGCTGCTGGGCACCCTGTTTATACTGGCGGCCAACACGCTGCTGCGGCCGATCGTCAATAACATCAACCGCCAGCCGTTGGATGTGGTGTCGGCAGAGGTCACCAATATTCTCTATGTGATTGCGCGGCGCAGCCAGCAACAGGCGGTGATGGTGTTGCTGGAAGCCGAGTTGGCGCGGTGCAACTACCCGGCCAGTGACGTCGACGTGCGGCCGTTCGGCAGTGAGGAAGTGGAAATCGAGGCAACCCTGGTCGCGACGTCGGTCGATGGGGATGAACTGGATGCGCTGGTGACGCGTATTTCCATGTCAACTCTGGTGGTGCAGGCCTTTTGGAGCCCGAGTACCACCGACTGAGCCTCCTATGAAAACCCGGCGGGTCCAAGGATTGGCAGGGTTGTGCGCGGAAAAGTCCTACACTCAATTAGGATTATCCTTTCAGATGGGGCGTTATTACGTTGTTAAGGTTGCGCACTTGCGGCTGACGGGCCTTTTGGTCCGGCTTCGCGTGCTCGTGGTGTTTTCAATTGAAGGGGCCGGCAGCGCCTGGTGATTGCCTGGAATGTGCGCAGTACCGTTGGTCGGGACTGTCATTTCTCACAGGTGCCGAGGCCCTACGTAATGTGAAAGGGTGTCTACTTAGGGGAGTTTTATGGCCACAGCGTTAATCGCGGAAGACCACCCGTTTATCCGTGCCACGGTCAGGCATCTATTGAAGCTGGAAGGTTTCGATGAGATCTACGAGGCGGGCAACGGTGCGGATGCCATGCAACTGGCGCGGGAGAAGTGTCCCAGCCTGATCATCATGGACCTGGCAATGCCCAAGATGGGTGGGCTGGAAGTGATCAGCCGGATCAAGTCGCTGGGCTTGCCGTGCAAGATCCTGGTGCTCACGTCGTACCTGGCGGTGTTTTTTTCCACCCGCTGCATGCGTGCCGGGGCCATGGGGTTTGTCGCCAAGACCGGTGAACTGGACGAACTGCAAAAGGCGATCAAGGCGATCATGTCCGGTTACAGTTGCTTCCCCAGTATCGCCACCAGCTCGGTGCGTCGCGATGATTTGCAAGTGACGGAGGCGGCCATGGTGGAGGCACTGTCAGACCGCGAATTGATGGTGCTGCAAAAACTCGCCCAGGGCCTGGGCAACAAGGATATCGCCGAAGACCTGTTGCTGAGCCACAAGACCGTCAGTACCTACAAGACTCGACTCAAAGAGAAGTTGCATATGTCATCGGTGGTGCATCTGTCCAAGTTTGCCCAACGCAATCATCTGATCTGAAATGACCCGCGCCACGTTTTTGAGGTTTACCGCGATCTGGCTGGTGAGCCTGTTGCCTCTGTGCGCGGCCGCTCTCGATGAGCCGCGCACGCTGCGGCTGTTGGGGCATTCGCGGGTGGAGCAAGCCAGTGTGGTGCTGGATGAAGCTCAACTGCGCTGGCTGCGCGAGCGGCGAACCCTGGTGATGGGCGTGTCCGCCCCGGATTACGCGCCTTTTGACTTGACCAATAACAACGACGAACTTGAAGGGGTCACTGCCGATTACGCCGCCTTGATCGGGCAGATCCTGAATATGCCCATTGAGGTGCGGCGCTACGATACCCGTGATGAGGTCATTGAGGCGCTCAAACAAGGCAGCGTGGATTTCCTCGGCTCAGCCAATGGTTATGAAGCGGCCGACCCGCAGTTGCGCCTGTCCCGTTCCTATGCCAATGATCAGCCCACGTTGGTGACCCGCACCGGTGACAGCCAGGCGCTGAGTGACGACCTGGCCGGCAAACGCGTGGCGATGCTCTATCACTATATGCAGCCCGCCGCGGTGCAGGCCTTCTATCCCCGTGCCCGGTTGGAGCTGTTTCCCTCGACCGTCGAAGCCCTCGGCGCGGTGGCGTTTGGTAACGCCGATGTGTACCTGGGCGATGCCATCAGCACCAGTTACCTGATCAACCACAACCATCTGAATAACGTGCGCATGGCCGACTTCTCTGCCCTGGAAGTCAACCCTTTTGCCTTTGCCGTCACCCGTGAAAATACCCGCTTGCTGCCCATACTGGACACCGCCCTGGCGGTCATTCCGGCGAGCGAGCAGATGGAAATCCTGCGTCGTTGGAGCGCCGGCAACCTCGGGATCGTCGGTACCGGCCGCTTGCACCTGAGTGCCAGCGAACAACGCTGGTTGCAGAAACATCCGCGGGTCAAGGTCGCGACGCTCGACAAATTCGTACCATTATCGTTTTTCGATGAGCACGGGCAATTCGAAGGGTTGAGCGCCGAAGTGTTGTCGCGCATCAGCCTGCGTACCGGCTTGAAGTTCGATGTGGTCTCGGGCACTTCAATGCCGCAGCAGATCGATCAAGTCAGTACGGGCGCGGCGGACATGCTGGCGGTGGTCACCCCCAGCGTCGAGCGTGCCGAGAAGATACGGTTCAGTCGGCCCTATCTCACCAATCCCTTTGTGCTGGTCACTCGCAGTGACGAACGCAGCCCGCTCACCCTGGAAGACATGGTGGGCAAACGCCTGGCGCTGATCCCCGGCAATGGCCTGCGTGATGCGATCACCCAGAATTTCCCGGGGGTTGAATTTGTCGACGTTGAGAACCCGGAGCAAGCCATGGCGCTGGTAGCCGATGGGGGAGTGGACGGCGCGGTCAATTCGCTGATCAGTGCGCGCTACCTCATAGCACGGTACTACCGCGACCGATTGCGGGTATCCAGCACGGTTGGCTCCGAGCCGGCTCGCGTCACGTTTGGCGTCAATCGCAGTCAGCTGGAGCTGTACTCGATCCTCGATAAGGCGTTGCTGAGTATCACACCTCAGGAAATGGATGAATTGATAGGTCGTTGGCGCAACGACATCATCATCGAGGACAGTTACTGGTTGCGTCACCGCAACGCGATCATTCAAGGCTTCGGGTTGGCGGCACTGTTGCTGCTGGTCACATTGGGCTGGGCCATTTATCTGCGCAGCTTGATCCGCAAGCGGGTGCAGGCCGAGCGGGCGTTGAGTGATCAGATGATCTTCATGCGCGCCTTGATCGACGGTACGCCGCACCCGATTTATGTGCGTGACCGGCAGGGGCGCTTGATGGCTTGCAACAGCGCCTATCTGGATGTGTTCGGCTTCAAGCTCGAAGACGTGATCGGCAAGACCGTGGTGGAAACCGACACGGGCAATCCCCCGCAGGCCCGGTCCTTCCATGAGGATTACTTGCGGTTGATGGCTGACGGCGAGCCGCAGATTCAGGACCGCATACTCAAGGTGCCCACGGGAGAGGTGCTGACGATCTACCAGTGGATGCTGCCGTACCGTGATCGTGATGAGAAGGTGGTGGGCATGATCGCCGGCTGGCTGGATGTGAGCGAGCGTCAGCGGCTGCTGGGCCAATTGCAGGAGGCCAAGGATGATGCCGACGCCGCCAACCGGGCCAAGACCACGTTTTTGGCGACGATGAGCCACGAAATCCGCACGCCGATGAACGCGGTGATCGGCATGATCGAGCTGGCCCTGAAAAATGCCGAGCAGGGCCGGGCCGACCGTGATGCGTTGGAGGTGGCCTCGGTGGCTTCGCGTGGCATGTTGGAGCTGATCGGCGATATCCTCGATATCGCGCGGATCGAGTCGGGGCATTTGTCACTGGCATTGCAGCCGGCCAATCTGCATGAGTTGCTGGCCTCGGTGGTGCGTGTGTTCGAGGGGCTGGCACGGGTCAAGGAGTTGGTGCTGCAGGTTGAGTTGGACCCGCTGAAGGGGCGCATCGTGATGCTCGACCCGCTGCGCTTCAAACAGGTGATCTCCAATTTGCTGAGCAACGCGATCAAGTTCACCCCGCAGGGCCAGGTCAAGCTGGGTGCCCAGGTGCTTGATGAAGGCGAGTATTTGAGCGTGCAGTTGTGGGTGCAGGACACGGGCGTCGGTATCAGTGCCCAGGATCAACAACGGCTGTTCAACCCTTTCGTCCAGGGCGGCAACAGTGAGCAGTCGGCCCGCAGCGGGTCTGGCCTCGGGCTGGTCATCAGCCGCAGCCTCTGTGAAATGATGGGGGGGCAGTTGCACCTGAGCAGTGTGCTGGGGCAGGGCACTCGAGTCGATGTGACGTTGAGGCTGGCGCGGGCCGCTGCATTGCCGGCCCAGGCGCTGCCGGCGGGTGTACAGACCCCGTCGGCCCGGGCGCTGCGCATTCTGGTGGTGGACGACTACCCGGCCAATCGCCTGCTGCTGGCCCGGCAGTTGAATTTCCTGGGGCATCAAATCACCACGGCCGAAGACGGAATTCAAGGGCTGGCGCAGTGGCAGGCCGGGCACTTCGACGGGGTTATCACGGACTGCAATATGCCGCTCAAGAACGGCTACCAGTTGGCGCAGGACATTCGTGCGCAGGAGCGCGCGCAGGGCCTGACGCCGTGCCTGCTGCTGGGTTTCACCGCCAATGCGCAACCCGAAGAAACCGAGCGCTGCCGGCAGGCCGGCATGGACGGGTGCCTGTTCAAGCCCACGGGGCTCGAGGATCTGCGGAGCGCGTTGGCTCCCCTCACCGCCAGCCTTTGCGAACCAGAAGTGGCCGCGTTCGATTTGAGCACCTTGGCCGTATTGACGGGTGGAGATCCCCATGTCCTTGAAGAATTACTGATGCCACTGCTCGACAGTCTGGCGGCGGATCGCACGCTGTTGTCGACGCTGCAACGCAAAGCCGATTTCGCCGGGCTGCACGACCTGGCCCATCGTGCCAAGGGTGGGGCGCGGATGGTCAAGGCACACACGCTGATCCAGGGGTGTGAAGCGTTGGCGACCGTCTGTGAGCGCCGCGACCGCGAAGCGTTGGGGCCAGTGGTTGAAGCGCTGGATGACGCGATCGATGATTTGCAGCGTGGCCTGAGCATGTATTGCAAGCGGCCTTGACCGCAGTTGATGGCCATTCGGTGGATTTGGGAGAACTCCTACGCGAAGGGGGAACATGCCTGATTTTGTCGTCGAGGTATGTCTGGAAAATGGTCGGCACTCACTGACGAGTACTGCCAGCCCAGGGGCTTGCCATGCCGAACAAAGCACTGACTATCCTGATTGCCGATGAACAGCACCTGCAACGGCTGTACATCGAAAAAATGCTCAACCAGTTGGGGTATCACCGGATTGTGCCGGTGCAAACCTTCGAAGAGGTCCAGATCCTGACGGCCATCCCGGCCGAGCCCTTCGATGTGCTGATCATCAATGCGGGGCTGGCGGCCTGTGCTGACGGGCCAAACCCACAGGTGCGCCATGTGCTGGTCTACGACCAGCTCGACATGGGAGCGCTCGCCGGTGCAACGCCGACGGTGCTGGTACGCCTGCCGGGTGTGCCGGACAACGTCAATCTTGAACACTTCATGGACATCATCGATCCACCCGCGTCCCCCCAGGGGCTGCGGGTGTTGCCATGGCTGCGGGAGTTATCCCGCCGCCCCGTGGCCGGGGTTTAGTCCCACTTCGGTGCGATGCCCTTGGGGCTGGTCAAGCGGTGGCCACGTTCGAGGCCGGCAATCTGCGCCATATCGGCCGGGCTCAAGGTCAGTTGCAGGGCCTTGAGGTTGCTTGCCAGGTTGGCCCGCTTGGTCGACGACGGGATCACCGCGTAGCCCAGCTGCATAGCCCAGGCCAGGGTGACTTGCGCCGGGGTGGCCTGATGGCGTTCGGCAATCTGTTGGATTACCGGGTCGTTCAACACTTCGCCGTAGGCCAGGGTCATGTACGAGGTGATCTGAATGCCATGGGCGGTGGCGAAGTCCACCACCTTGCGGTTTTGCAGGTAAGGGTGGAGTTCGATCTGGTTGGTCGCGATGTTCTCTGCGCCCACTGCGGCAATGGCCTGCTTCATCAGGTCGATGGTGAAGTTGGAAATGCCGATCTGGCGTGTCAGGCCCAGGCGCTTGGCTTCCAGCAACTGCTCCATGAATTGGGCGACGGGCACCTGGTCTTCCGGCGATGGCCAATGAATCAGGGTCAGGTCCAGATAGTCGGTCTGCAGTTTGCGCAGGCTTTCCTTGAGGCTTGGAATCAACTGGCCTTCGGCGAAGTTGGCGATCCAGATCTTGCTGGTGATGAACAGCTCATCACGCGGCACACCACTGTCGGCGATGGCTTGGCCGACTTGTGCTTCGTTCTCGTAGATCTGCGCGGTATCGATGACGCGGTAACCCAGTTCCAGGCCGGTGCTGACGGAGTCGATGACCACTTGGCCTTGCAGGCGGAAAGTGCCGAGGCCGAAGGCCGGAACAGGTTGTTGGGGAATAGACATCGGTAACTCCTGAAGGGCGATAAACAACGAAGCCGAGTATCCGCCCGTCGTTCCTTCGGAAAAACCGCCTGCTCCGAAAAGGACTCTTGACTGCAAATCACGAATCGCAGCCTCAGCCCGAGTCCAGGGGGAGTGAAAGGGGGCTGAGACTTGCTCGCTCCTGCAGGCGTCAGCTGGCGTTGCGATGCAGGCGCAGACGTTCGGCGGCGCTGCGCAACAACGGCTCGGTGCCGTCCCAACCCAGGCAACCATCCGTCACCGACACACCGTATTTCATGGCCGGGCTCAGCGGTTGGCAGCCTTCGAACAAATGGCTCTCAAGCATCATGCCGATCAGCGAGGTATCGCCCTGCAAGCGCTGCTCCAGCACGTCGTTGAATACGGCGGGTTGACGCAGCGGGTCTTTACCGCTGTTGGCATGGCTGCAGTCAACCATGATCCGCGCCGCCACCTTGGATTTGGCCAAGTCGTGCTTCACCTGCGCCACGCTTTGCGCATCGTAGTTCGGCCCACGATGACCGCCGCGCAGCACCAGGTGCGTGTCGGGGTTGCCGGGGGTCTGGATGATCGCCGGATGGCCCTGGCTGTCGACGCCGAAATGGCGGTGTGGGTGAGACGCCGAGCGCATTGCATCACAGGCAATCGCGACGCCGCCGTCGGTGCCGTTCTTGAAGCCCACGGGCATACCCAGGCCGCTGGCCATTTCGCGGTGGATCTGCGATTCAGTGGTACGTGCACCGATGGCGACCCAACTGAGCAGGTCATCGAAGTAGCCCGCAGCCATGGGTTGCAGCAGTTCGGTAGCGACCGGCAGGCCCAGGCGCAGCATTTCGCGCATCAGTTCGCGGGACAGGCTGAGGCCGGTGGCCATGTCATCGCTGCCGTCCAGGTGTGGGTCGTAGGCCAGGCCTTTCCAGCCGATGGTGGTGCGCGGTTTTTCGACGTAGGCGCGGATCACCAGCAGCATCTGGTCGCTGACGTCCCGGGCGAGCTTTTGCAGATTGCGTGCGTACTCCATGGCCGATTCCGGGTCGTGGATCGAACACGGGCCGACAATCACCAGCAAGCGTGAATCTTCGCCATTGAGAATGGCGCGCACGGCCTGGCGATGGGCGTGGATCTGTTCAACGAGGAACGGGCTGAGAGGCAGCTGGTGCTTTAAATCCAGGGAACTGGGCAGACGCTGAGTCAGGGCTTCATTGGCGCTGTTCAGGTTCGAAACGGGCAGAGCGGCGACGGAGGAGTTCATATTCAAGGCTTCCTGGGCAAGCGGCGGGTTGTTCCCGCGCGCTCTGCCCTACTGGGGTGTTCGACAATTGGCCGTATTGGGTGCGTGTGTTGGCTTGCCACCAATAGGTGACCGATCGGAGGCGGCAGGCTGTCCCGAACGGAGCTTGCTAAATCGCCAGGCAGTGCAGGTGTCGTAGTAATAGGTGGCGTAGTTCATGTGGTGATTTCCTTGAGTGTTCCGAAAATAAGTGGGGCCTGAAAAAACAAAACCCCCGATCGGGGAGCCGACCGGGGGTTTAGATTTCTCTGGTAGGCGACCCCTTGAGTAGTGGGCGCCGATTTCAGGTATCAGGCGCGCCAGTGGCTAAACCAATACCCAAAATAAAAGCTTACAGCTGCGCTCGAACCGCTCACACGGGTAGCCGATACCGAGCGCTGGGCGCTGGAAGCAGTGCAAACCTGAGTGTGGGTGAGTTGCAACATGGTGTGTCTCCGAAAGATGGAAGGAGCTTACTAGAGGCGCACGGGTGGATTCAATCAGTAATTTCTATTGCCTGAGAGGACTGACGGCTATGGGCCGAGATATGCTCACAGAACCTTGATGACTGCCTGGACGTAACCATGACTGCCTTGACCCTTGCTGCGGCTCAATCGATTTCCATCGCGGGTGATGTCGCGACCAATATCGAACGGCACCTGGTTTTCATGCAGGCGGCAGCCGAGCGTGGTGTGCAATGCCTGGTATTTCCGGAGTTGTCGTTGACCGGGTATGAGCCGTTCTTGGCCGCGGCATTGGCGATTGATCCACACGATCGGGTGCTGGCACCGCTGCGCGACAGCGCACGTGAACTGCGCTTGACGGTGGTGGTCGGGATGCCGATCCGGTTGGCGCCAGAGGCGGGCGTATCGATTGGTGCACTGGTGTTGGCGGCAGACGGTGCATTGGCGGTCTACACCAAGCAACATCTGCACCCAGGCGAAGAGGTGGCATTTGTCGCGGGGCAGGGTGGCCGGGCGCTTGAGTTCGGGAGCGAGCGGATTGCGTTGGCGGTTTGCGCTGACTTCTCCCACGCCAGCCATCCACGCCAGGCCGCACAAGCCGGCGCCAGTGTGTACGCCGCCGGCGTGCTGATCAGCGAAGGCGGCTATGCGACGGACAGTGCCTTGCTCCAGGGCTATGCTGTTGAACATGGCCTGCTGGTGTTAATGGCCAATCACGGTGGCCCGTCTGGCGGCTGGGCTTGCGCCGGTCGCAGTGCCATCTGGGACGCCGAGGGGCGCCTGGTGGCTGCCGCGCCGGGTGTTGGCGATGCACTCCTGGTTGCCCAACGCACCGACGGCGGCTGGAGTGGCTACGCAGTCGACCTTTGAGTTGAAGGAGCGCAACCTCATGGGGTTTCACCTGCGCGAAGCGACCTCTCAGGACCGCTTGTTTGCCCGGACCCTGACCTACGAGGCGATGAACCACTATTACCTGCAGTATGGTTTGTCATGGTCGGATAATGGCTTTGATACCGCCTGGGCCTGTCGGGAAAACTGGCTGGTTTGCCGCGACGGGCATGTCATGGGTTTTATCAGCGTGAGTTGTGACAGCGCGGCGTTGTACATCCGCGAGTTGCATATGCTCGATGGTGCGCGCGGGCAAGGTGCTGGCAGTTGGGTGTTGGCGCAGATGGCGCTGAAGGCTCGCGAGCAGGGTCTGCTGCGCCTGACCGTGTTCAAGACAAACCCGGCCAGGCGGCTTTATCAGCGCATGGGTTTGAGTATCGTCGGTGACGAAGGCTGCTTCTGGCGGATGGAAAGGGTCTGTCGCTCGCCTTCCTGACCTGCTCAGATGGGTTGAACAGGAAAAAACAGGCCGCACCCCCGTAAATCCTGACCGTTCTCCCAGCAAACTGCGCTAATCGCGTCGCGCTGTGTGGCCGCTATGTATCCAAACTCTATATATATGACGCTTGCAGCTAGGTCTGCGCCTTGGTTTTTTGCTAAGGTGTTCAGCAACCTATAAGACCATATCGCGAGGTGTCTGCTTGATTAGGGTGCTAGTAGTCGATGACCATGATCTCGTTCGTACAGGCATTACACGAATGCTGGCTGACATCGATGGCCTGCAAGTAGTCGGCCAGGCCGAATCGGGGGAGGAATCCCTGATCAAGGCCCGGGAGTTGAAACCCGATGTGGTTTTGATGGACGTCAAGATGCCCGGGATCGGCGGTCTTGGTGCCACTACCAAATTGTTGCGCAGCCATCCGGACATCAAAGTCGTGGTGGTGACCGTGTGCGAGGAAGACCCGTTTCCAACACGCCTGCTTCAAGCAGGCGCGGCGGGCTACCTGACCAAGGGCGCGGGCCTGGCGGAGATGGTGCAAGCCATTCGCCTGGTGTTTGCCGGCCAGCGGTATATCAGCCCGCAGATTGCCCAGCAGTTGGCGATCAAATCGTTTCAGCCCACCAGTGACTCGCCGTTTGATGCACTTTCGGAACGGGAAATACAGATCGCCTTGATGATCGTGGGTTGCCAGAAGGTGCAGACCATCTCCGATAAGCTGTGCCTGTCGCCAAAAACCGTCAACACCTACCGCTATCGTATCTTCGAGAAGCTTGCCATCAGCAGTGATGTTGAATTGACCTTGCTCGCGGTGCGCCACGGCATGGTGGACGCCAGCGCCTGACATGACCACACCGTTTGATCCGAGCGCCTTTCTCTCCACCTGCAGTGGCCGCCCCGGCGTGTACCGCATGTTCGACAGCGAGGCGCGGCTGCTGTATGTCGGTAAAGCCAAGAACCTGAAGAACCGCCTGGCGAGCTACTTTCGCAAGACCGGTCTCGCGACGAAAACCGCTGCGCTGGTGGCGCGTATCGCCCAGGTCGAAACCACCATTACCGCCAACGAGACTGAAGCGCTGCTGCTTGAGCAGACGCTGATCAAGGAATGGCGTCCGCCCTATAACATTCTGCTGCGTGACGACAAATCCTACCCCTATGTGTTTTTATCTGATGGCGCCTTCCCACGTCTGAGCATTCACCGGGGCGCGAAGAAGCAGAAGGGCAAGTATTTCGGCCCGTACCCGAGTGCCGGTGCGATTCGTGAAAGCCTGAGCTTGCTGCAAAAGACCTTTTTTGTGCGTCAGTGCGAAGACAGTTTCTACAAGAACCGCACGCGGCCGTGCCTGCAATACCAGATCAAGCGCTGCAAGGCGCCCTGCGTGGGCCTGGTGGAACCGGCGGAGTATGCCGAGGATGTTCGCCATTCCGTCATGTTCCTTGAGGGGCGCAGTAATGCACTCACCGATGAACTCTCGGTTTCCATGGAGCAAGCCGCCAATACCCTGGATTTCGAACGCGCCGCTGAGCTGCGTGACCAGATCTCCCTGCTGCGTCGCGTCCAGGACCAGCAAAGCATGGAAGGTGGCAGCGGTGACGTCGATGTGATCGCCGCTTTCGTCAACCCGGGCGGTGCTTGTGTGCACCTGATCAGCGTGCGGGGCGGGCGGGTGCTGGGCAGCAAGAATTTCTTCCCGCAGACCGGCATCGACGAAGACGTCGCCGAAGTCATGGCCGCGTTCCTGGGCCAGTACTATGTCAGCAGTCCGGAGCGCGACTTGCCGTCGGAGCTGATCGTCAACGTGGTGCATGAAGACTTTCCCACGCTGATCGAGGCCATCCACGAGCTGCGTGGTCGTGAGCTGGATATCAGCCATCGGGTACGCGGCACCCGGGCGCGCTGGCAGCAATTGGCCGTGACCAATGCCGAGCAGGCCCTGGGCGCACGCCTGGCGAATCGACAGCATGTTGCCGCACGCTTTGACGCCCTGGCAGAGGTCCTGCACCTGGACGAGCCACCGCAGCGCCTGGAGTGCTACGACATCAGCCACTCCAGCGGCGAGGCCACCGTGGCCTCCTGTGTGGTGTTCGGGCCGGAAGGGCCGATCAAATCTGATTACCGGCGCTACAACATCGAAGGCGTTACCGCCGGCGATGACTACGCCGCCATGCATCAGGCCCTCACACGACGCTTCAGCAAGTTGAAGGACGGCGAGGGCAAACTGCCTGACATCCTGCTGGTGGATGGCGGCAAGGGCCAGTTGTCCATGGCGCGTGACGTGCTCAACGAACTGGCGGTGCCCGATCTGATCCTGCTCGGTGTGGCCAAGGGCACCACGCGAAAGGCCGGTTTCGAAACGTTGTACTTGAATGATGCCGCCCATGAGTTCACTTTGAAGGGCGACTCACCTGCATTGCACCTGATTCAACAGATTCGCGACGAAGCCCACCGTTTTGCCATTACCGGTCACCGCGCCCGGCGTGGCAAAACCCGGCGCACCTCAACCCTGGAAGGGGTGGCGGGGGTTGGCCCGACACGGCGTCGCGACCTGCTTAAACATTTTGGTGGCTTGCAGGAGCTGTCCCGTGCCAGCATTGACGAAATAGCCAAAGCACCCGGTATCAGTAAAAAGCTCGCTGAGTTGATTTATGCAAATCTGCACAGCGAATAGAATGCCTTCTCACCTCGTAGCCAGTTGTGCCGATGAATATCCCTAATCTGATCACCGTTCTACGCGTCCTGCTTATTCCGATTTTTATTTTGCTGTTCTATTTACCTTACGAATGGAGCTATGCCGCCTCCAGTTCGGTATTTGCGTTTGCCGCCGCCACTGACTGGCTCGACGGCTACCTGGCCCGCCGCCTGGAACAGAGCACGCCGTTCGGCGCGTTCCTCGACCCGGTGGCAGACAAGCTCATGGTCGCGGTGGCCCTGGTCCTGCTGGTGCAGGAGCACGGTAACCTGTGGCTGACCTTGCCGGCCGCGGTGATCATCGGTCGCGAGATCGTCGTTTCGGCCCTGCGCGAATGGATGGCCGAAATCGGCGCCCGCGCCCATGTTGCCGTATCGAACCTGGGTAAATGGAAAACCGCCGCGCAAATGCTCGCCCTGGTGATCCTGCTGGCCAACCCTTCGGACTTTTCGTTCTGGGTATTCATTGGCTACGCCTTGCTGCTGATTGCGGCCGGCCTGACCCTGTGGTCCATGCTCCAATACCTGCGCGCTGCCTGGCCTCATCTGCGCACTACCGTTGAAAAGAAATAAACTTTTTTGAATCAAGAGGTTGACGGGTTCTGATAAATCTATAGAATGCGCAACACCAAGCGGGAATAGCTCAGTTGGTAGAGCACGACCTTGCCAAGGTCGGGGTCGCGAGTTCGAGTCTCGTTTCCCGCTCCAAACACAAAGAAAAGCCACTCAATCGAGTGGCTTTTTTTTGCTCGTCAGATTCCAGGCAGGCCCTGGCGGGAACTCGCCGATCACCGAAAAAAACCACATACGCGCAGCCTTTCGAATCTGGTTCAAGCTTCAAAACGGAATCTGGGTCGTCGACAGGACCTGGCGCAGCCCCATGAATGACCGAATCTGGCGAACGCCGGGCAGGTAAAGCAATTGCTCGGCGTGGAGCCGGTTGAAACTGTTGCTGTCCTTGGTCCGTATCAACATGAAGTAGTCGAACTCTCCCGTCACCACATGGCATTCCATGCAGCCGGAGACTTTTTGTGCGGCCGCCTCGAAGGCGGCGAAAGATTCCGGTGTGGAGCGGTCCAGCACGACACCGATCAAGACCACCATCCCCGCGTCCAGCGCGTCATTGTCCAGCAGTGCGACGATGCCTTTGATCAGGCCGACCTGCTTGAGCCGCTCGACACGCCTGAGGCAGGCCGGGGCACTCAATTTCACCTTCTCCGCAAGCGCCACATTGGAGATGGAGGCATCTCGTTGCAGGGCCTTGAGAATCGCGCGGTCGGTTCGATCCAGTGGCTGCGGCTCTGGGGCTGTAGCGCCCGGCTTGTGGCGATTATTTGTTGCTTTCATATCGTTTTTTACACATTAAAAGTGTGTGTGATGTGAATTGTTGGAAATTATGTTTTTCCAAATGGCAAAAACTTGCAACACATATTTTCTGAATTCTTCTTAGTATTTAACTCATCGAAGCCCCCTGAAAGAGCCCGGAATGTGGCCTCTTTCTCTCGTCTGGCGCTTGGATATCCACTATCAAGGAGCACAGTCATGAACCTGAATCGTTTTAAACGTTATCCGTTGACCTTCGGTCCTTCTCCCATCACGCCCTTGAAGCGCCTGAGTGAACACCTGGGGGGCAAGGTCGAGCTGTATGCCAAACGTGAAGACTGCAATAGCGGCCTGGCCTTTGGCGGGAACAAGACACGCAAGCTCGAATACCTCATTCCCGAGGCGATCGAGCAAGGTTGCGATACGCTGGTGTCCATCGGTGGCATTCAGTCGAACCAGACCCGCCAGGTCGCTGCGGTCGCAGCCCACTTGGGCATGAAGTGCGTACTGGTGCAGGAAAACTGGGTGAACTATTCCGACGCAGTGTATGACCGCGTAGGCAACATCGAGATGTCGCGCATCATGGGCGCTGACGTGCGGCTTGACGCTGCAGGCTTCGATATTGGCATTCGGCCAAGTTGGGAAAAGGCCATGAGTGATGTCGTGGAGCAGGGTGGCAAACCCTTTCCGATTCCGGCGGGTTGTTCCGAGCACCCCTACGGCGGCCTGGGTTTCGTCGGTTTTGCCGAAGAAGTGCGGCAGCAGGAAAAAGAACTGGGCTTCCAGTTTGACTACATCGTGGTCTGCTCGGTGACCGGCAGTACGCAGGCGGGCATGGTTGTCGGTTTCGCTGCCGACGGTCGTTCCAGGAAGGTGATTGGTATTGATGCTTCGGCCAAGCCGGAACAGACCAAGGCACAGATCCTGCGTATCGCTCGACACACCGCTGAGCTGGTGGAGCTGGGTCAAGAGATTACCGAGGCGGATGTGGTGCTCGATACGCGTTTTGCCTACCCCGAATATGGCTTGCCCAACGAAGGCACATTGGAGGCCATCCGCCTGTGCGGCCGCCTTGAAGGGGTGCTGACAGACCCGGTGTACGAAGGTAAATCGATGCACGGCATGATTGAAATGGTGCGTCGCGGTGAATTCCCCGAAGGCTCGAAAGTGCTTTACGCACACCTGGGCGGGGTGCCGGCGCTGAACGCCTACAGCTTCCTGTTCCGTAACGGTTAAACGTAACGCTGCCTGGAGTCACGCTCGCGTCCAGAATCCTGCCGGGAGTACCACCATGCATGCGATATCACAGTCTGCAATCTGGGTGAAAGAACCCCTGGCGGATACCGGGGTGGTCATCGTGACCAGCGCCGCTTTGCCCAAATACCTGATTGACGCGTTGCACATGGCGATTGACGACTGGGATCAGGTCGCCTACCTGGCGGTCCGGCAATCGAGGGCATTTATGCTCGACTGGCTGCAGTCGGGCTCCAACCCGACAGCCTCGGCGCCGGCAACCCCCTGTCAGGCCAGCCAACTGCTGCGCGGTGTATCCAAGGGCTGCTTTTTACTGGATGTCGAAGTCAGCCCGATACCCCGTCTCACCTGGCTGGGATCAGTCTGCGGTCACCCGCTGCGCGTCCTCAAACTGGAAGACGCAGCATCCCCAGCAGCGCTTGATAGGCAGGTAGAAGAGGTTTTGTCGGTGACGCGCACGCTGGTGAAAAGCGTGTTGCAAGAACGTTGTTTCAGCTAACAACCGTCAGGTTTCTCCTATGAGGTGCGCGCCGCGCAGCGGGCATGCACAAACGTTCTAGCCGCTGACGTCATTGCTGCGAATAATACCGGCTAATCCCGCCCCCAATGAAAACGGTATTGGAGCCGCTAATGTTCGACACCAAAGTCGCGATCATCGTGCGCAACGACTTGAAAATCTGGCAGCGTTTGAACGTCGTCGCATTTCTTGCAACCGGTATCGCGTCGGCGGCTCCCGAAGCCATGGGCGACGCCTATGCCGATGCGAGTGGCCACCTTTATGCAAAGATGCTGGGACAGCCGATGCTGATATTCGAAGCCGATTTGGCGGGCCTCCAGACTGCCCATCGCGTAGCTCTGGCACGCGATATCACGATAGTGCCCTACGTCTTTGCGATGTTTTCAACCGGCCACGATCAGGCGAACCGTGAGGCATTTCTGGCAGAAGACCCCCAGCATCTGAACCTGGTTGGGATCGGTATTCGAGGGCCCAAAAAAGCCGTGGAAAAAGCCACGAAGGGTTTATTGCTTCACACGTGATAATCAGCCCAGGCACATAAACAAAAATGCCCGTATCGAAAGGTACGGGCATTTTGTTTATGCGGCCGGCAATGCGTCCTCTTGGTTATCGTCTGCGGCGGATCACGCCCGCCGTTGAATCGCCACCCTGGACCAAAGGGTAAAGGCAACATTCGGGGCCCAACCGCTATTGGAGGTGTGCTCCTGAATACACGCGTAGCGATTGCCTTCATACGTCACCCCATCGTCCTTGCGATAGTGATGATTCAGTTGCCACTCCGGGTATTGCGGGTCAGTCATTCCACCTGCGGTCTTGACGTTCAGGCTGACACCCGGCAACGACTGATTGCCTTGGCTATCGGTGGCGGTGACGAAATAGCTGTACTGGGTATCCGCTGTCAGGCCATTGTCCGTAAAGGTCAACGCGGCGGTCTGGCCTACCGGGCTGCCATTGCGATACAAGGTATAAAACTCGATCGGGCGCACACCGCTGGCAGCGCTCCAGTTCAAGGTCACGCTGACTTCCGTCCGGGCTGGGGAAGACAAGCTCCCCGGCGCCGAAGGCCGCTCATTGCCGCTGTCGCCGTGGATCAGTGATGCGTAACGGTTGCGGAACTCCCAGTTGTAGTGGGTTCCCTGCTTGTTGAGGCCGTCATCCCAGTTCACCGACCAGGTCATCAGCCCCTTGACCGACAACCCTGCCGCATCCAGACGCTTGAAGGCATTGCTCACCGCCGCCGGGTCAATCACGTACCCGGTCGCCGCCGCGTCGATATTGCTAGGCAAGCCGATCACGAATTTGTCGGCGGCAATCTTGATGTATTCACGAGTGCCTGTAAGCAGGCTTTCAGTCAGATAAAACAGGAAGTCTTCTTTCAGCGCATCATTGTTCTGGGCAATCCACTCACCTTTTCCGCCGTTGGCTTCCTGGACCCACACACCGTCGCCCCCTTGGTTGTAGTACTGCGGCGCGATGAAATCGTAGTAACCCTCCAGTGCCTGGATGTAGGCGACGTACGCCCCGGTCGTGACGAGATAGGGGAACTCCGGTGCCATGCTGATAATGAAGTGTTTGCCTTCGCCCGCGTAGTGATCCTTCACCAGTTTCAGTGCAGCCGGCAAAACGGTCTTGTTGTTGGCGGTGTGAATGGCTTTCTGCTCAAGGTCGATGTCCAGCCCATCGAAACCATAAGTTTCCACCAGGCGGATGATTTCCCTGGCCAGCGGTCTCTCGTCACCATCATGCAACTCGATATGCGCATCGGCACCGCCAAGGGAGATCAATACGGCGCGGCCCTGACTGTTGAGCACCCCGACCTGGCGACGAAACTCTTCGTCCGACAGGTTGTAAGGCTTGAACGTGGGAATACCGTTGCCTTTCATGAAGGCCACAGCCACCACGTTGTATTCCTTGGGGATGTCCACCAGATTGAGGTTGGCGAACTGCCCCTGCTGGTAACCGTCACTGGAACCCGCCGGCCAGTTGTGCCAGAACCCCATGAGGATTTTCTTGCCGGCGATTGACGGCATCAACGACGCTGCATCGTTCGCCAGTTTCTTTACTGAGGAAAAATCAATCTTGCTCATATTCCAATCCTTTAGAATTTGAATGAATCAACAACTGTCCGGTTGTGATTTGAAGTCAGCTCAAGCTTGGGCTGATGCAGAGCGCCGACGTGCTCACTCGCGTGACGCCTTCGGCGGCGCGTCCGCCAACTTGAGGTTGGCGGCGATGTAAAACCCTACGACCGTGCGTTTTTTCTCTTGATATTCACAGGGCACCAGCGTGGTGTTGGGCAGGTGCGTGCTGTCCTGCGCTGGTTTGACCAGCATTCTCTTGCCCCCCGAGCGCAGGCGTACATATTGCCCGGGCTCGAAGGTGCTCATGGGCGCGTCTCGGCAACGGCCAGGCGGGTCGGTTCTCCCCAGGCGCCGCCCAGGGCGGTGTACAGGTTGACCTCGGCGACCAGTTGCGCCAACCGGTCGGTGATCAGCGTCTGTTGCGAGGAAAACAGCGAGCGCTGTGCATCGAGAAAGACCAGGTTGCTGTCCACGCCGATTTTATAGCGACGTTGCGCGAGGTCGTAATAGGTCTGGTTCGCCCGCACCAGGTCGCGTTGTGCGCTCAGTTGATCGTCATAGGTCTGGCGAGCCGCCAAGCCATCGGAGACTTCCTGGAACGCCGTCTGAATGGTTTTTTCATACTGCGCGATACCAATGTCTTTCTGCAGCTTGGAATAGTCGAGGCTTGCGCGCAGGCTGCCGGCATTGAAGATCGGCAGGTTGATCTGGGGCTGGAACGTCCAACTGCCCGAGCCACCCTTGAACAGGCTGGACAGTTGGGAGCTGGAGGCGCCCGCATTCGCCGTCAGGCTGACGCTGGGGAAGAAAGCGGCACGGGCCGCGCCGATATTGGCGTTGGCGGACTTGAGCTGGTATTCGGCCTGCAGGATATCGGGCCGGCGCTGCAGCAGGTCCGACGGCAGGCCGGAAGGCACCTGGGCGATCAAGTCACTGGCCAGCGGCCGAGCCGGCAAGGATGGCGGCAGTGCGCCGCCGATCAACAGCGTCAGGCTGTTGCGGTCCTGCGCCACTTGACGCTCATAGCGAGCCAGGTTGGCGCGGGCGTTCTCGACACTGGTTTGCGCCTGTGCGGCGTCCAGTGACGACGCGGTCCCCACCGCCAGGCTGCGGGTGGTCAGGCGCAGGCTTTCCTCGTAGGAGGCCAGGGTCTGGCGGGTCAGCACCAGTAACTCCTGGTCGGCGCGCCAAGTCAGGTAGGCGTTGGCGACGCTGGCGACCAGGCTCAGTTCCGCACTGCGGCGCGCTTGCTCGGTGGCCAGGTAAGCCTGCATCGCCTGCTCGCTGAGGCTGCGTACGCGGCCGAAGAAATCCAGTTCGTACGCACTCATCCCCAGCGTCGCCGAATAGGTGGAGGTGATTGCCGCTTTGCCGGTGCGGGTAATGCTCGCCGGGACACGCTGGCGGGTACCGCCGACGCCCGCGGAAATCGCCGGGAACAGGTCGGCGCTCTGTATCTGGTACTGCGCGCGGTAGGCTTCGACATTCAGGGCGGCCACACGCAGGTCGCGGTTCTGGGTCAGGGCGGTCTGAATCAGTTGCTGCAGGGCCGGGTCGCGAAACAGTGTGCGCCATCCCTGGCTGGCCGCTTCTTCGCTGACCGTCCCAGCGGCAGCGGCATACGCCGGGCCTTGGGGGTACTGTGGCGCCACGGGCGCGGCCGGTTGCTGGTAATCGGGGATGAGCGAGCAGCCGCTCAGTGCCACTGCAACCGTTACCAGAGAAAAAGCAAACTTGTTCATGAGCCAGCCTCATTTGAAAAGGGGCACGGGGGGCTGCGCAGCCGCCCGTTGCTTGAGTTGCGCTAGGCGCCGACCATCCATCGGGTCAATCCATGTCGGCCGCTGACCCCAAGCTTTGCGGTTGCACGCTTGAGGTAGGTTTCGATAGAGCTATTTTTCAGCTGCAGCGTTTCTGCTATTTCCGGCACCGTCTTGCCGTTGAGCAAACCCAGGCAAACTTCCTGTTCGCGGGTCGATAGGGTGATGTCGCACAACGCCAGGCGCTTTTGAAATTCGCGATGAATGTGCGTCGGTTCCTGATGGGTGACCAGGGTCGCCATCCAGCTGCCCATTTTTCGCAGTGAGCTCTGGCGGCTGAACTGGGCATAATTTTCAATCAGCGGCAGCAGGGCTTCGGAGAGGTTCTTGAGCAGCGACAATTCGCTCAAGGAAAAATCCTTGTGCGTGGGCGACCGATACAAGGTCACCACGCAGCGCCGGTTGCCGTCGCGTGACGCCAGCGTGCACTGGTGCGCCGCACGGCGCGTGCCCTTGCCGGCTGCACCTTTGGCGCGCGTGTTCATACGGATCAACAGCGAGCCCTCCATCTCCAGCACCTCCTTGAGCAATTGAGGGTTATGGGCAGGAAGGCTTGCGTCGGGCGCAGGGACGTCGGCGGGGTCGCCGGCATTGCCCAAGGGCTTGATGTCGGTCAGTTGAGCGTTTGACTTATCGAGTGTCCATTCGCTGAGCGTCAACGCCGTGACCGGCAAGAGTTTGTCGATCAGCTTGAGCATGTTGAGTGCGAAGTGATCCTGGTCAGTACTGGAGATCAACTCGCCGAGTATGAAATAGAAGTGTGGGCTGTCCGCATTTCGAATACTGCTGGTCAGATCCATAGTCCAATCATCCTTGATGGCGCCGTTTTTATAAGTTGTTGGTGAGCGAGCAGTGCAGCCATCGTTCACTCCTGAAGGGTTCAACTCGGGTCCGTATTAGGCCCACTCATTGCGCGACGGTCTGTAATAGAAAGCGGGGACATTCAGGTCTCAGCCGCTTGCCCCTCATGGATTTGCCTCACTCAACGCTTTGTACAGGCTTTCGGGGACAGCCGAATTCCGGGCAATCCGTACACTTGCGGCTCCGGCACCCTGGCCAGTCGCAGCGGTTTGCCTGACGGGCCACGCCCGGTCTTGAGTGTATTTGAGGAGTTAATCCATGAATAAAGAGCATGAGAAGCCGCCCAAGCCGGGCTCGGTCTTGCGCCTGCTTTGGCAAAATCATCCCTGGCTGGCCTTCTTTTCAGTGGTCACCGGCATCATCAGTGGCGTGGCGGCGATTGCGGTGGTGAACGTGATCAACCAGGCGATCTACGAGCAGGGATCGCGGTTGCACTTGCTGTACTGGTTTGTCGGTTTGAGTGTGGTGGCGCTGGCGTTTCGCAACGGCGCGACCTTGTTTCCCGCGTACGCCAACATGAAATTGATGACGCGCCTGCGCATAGCGTTGTGCCAGAAAATCCTTTCTTCGCCCCTCGAAGAAGTGGATCGGCGCGGCCCGCCCAATGTGCTGACGCTGCTGACCACTGATATTCCGCAGCTCAATGCGACGCTGCTGGTGATGCCCGTGGTCCTGGTGGAATGCACGGTGTTCATGTGCGGCCTGGCTTACCTGGCTTACCTGTCGTGGACGGTGTTTGCGTTAACCCTGGCGTTGTTGGCAGTGGGTGCGATTCTGTACGTCTTCCTGTTTCTCGGCGGCGTAAAGTTCACCGGCCGCGTGCGTGATGAGTTCACCGCTTTCAACGAACACACGCACGGGCTGGTCTTCGGCCTCAAGGAGTTGAAGCTCAACGGCATTCGCCGCCGCTGGTTTGGCCGCTCTGCCATCAAGGAATCGTCCACGCGGGTGGCGCGCTTCAATTTCATCGAGCATATGTGGTACCTCGGTGCGGAAAACATGGGGCTGGTCACCCAGTCACTGCTGATCGGCAGCCTGGTGTTCGCGTTGCCGTTGCTGATGGTGGCTGACAGTCAAGTGATGACCGGCAGCGTGTTGACGGTGATGTATATCCTGGGACCGCTGGGGTTGCTGATCGGTGCAATGCCGGTCGTGGCGCAAGGGCGGATTGCGGTCAGCCGTCTCGCCGAATTTGGTTTCCTGATCAACGAACACCACGCCGAACAGGACGAGCCGGATAACACCAATGTCCTGCGTCTGGAGCACAAGAAGCACTGGCGCCAGATCACGCTCAAGGGGGTGGTGATGAACTATCGTGGCGCCGACGCGGAGAACGGTTTCGCGCTGGGGCCGGTCGACCTGACCATCAACAGCGGTGAGTTGATCTACATCATCGGCGGCAACGGTTGCGGCAAAAGTACCCTGGTCAAGGCGCTATGCGGGTTGTACGTGCCCCAGGCCGGGCAGATATTGCTCGACGGCGTCGCCGTTAACGATGAAACCCGCAGTGACTACCGTGACCTGTTTTCCGCGGTATTCAGCGACTTCCATCTGTTCAACCGCCTGATCGGTCCTGAAGGCGAGGAGGTCAATCCGGCCCAGGCGCAGAAGTACCTGGCCGCACTGGGCCTGGCCGAAAAAATCAAGATCGAAGGGCTGGGGTATTCCACCACCAAAGAGCTGTCCTACGGCCAGCAAAAACGCCTGGCCCTGGTGTGTGCCTACCTGGAAGATCGCCCGGTGTATGTCCTCGATGAGTGGGCGGCGGACCAGGATCCTCCGTTCAAGCGCTTCTTCTATGAAGAGTTGCTGCCGGAGCTCAAGCGTCGCGGAAAGACCGTGCTGATCATTACGCATGATGATCAATACTTCCAATTGGCTGACCGCATCGTCAAGTTGGTCGACGGCCATATCGTCTCCGATGTAAGCCTTGTCGCCGAGGACCGTCGCGCCTGATCCAGACGATGCCGACGCCTTTCCCCCAAGCACGACACCTATAGGTTTAAAAACTGCAGGTGTCGTGCTTTTTTGTGGTTAAAAATTCTTAAATATCAAAAAGATAATTGAGAAATTACGAAATATTTCCGTGTCCCGTGATTGTCCGGGATTCGGGTGACATACAGCCCAAAACGCCGATGATTAAATTTGCCAATGCGCTTATCAGGTCACGCTGTGGGCGGCTTTTTTATCCGGCGTACGAGGCCGTATAGGCAGATTGAGTTGCCCATTGGTCTGACGTTTTTAACGATTTTTGCCTCAATTTCCCTCGCTGCTGCGCTGTGACCCAGGTGGCACTGACAAAACTCTGAGAAGGCTTTTATGAAACGTTTTTCTGCAGTGGCCATGGGCGACCTTGTCGCGAAAAAAGTCCTATCAAGCAACCTTGCCGTGGCAGGGTTTACCGCGCAGGTGATCGCATGAATTCGCCCGTGCAGTTGCCGCAGACATTCCCGCTGACCGCCGCGCAGAAAGCCATCTGGCTGGACCAGATAACGCAGGCTGAATCGCCGCTGTACAACATCGGCTCTTACCTGGAACTCAACGGCCCGATCAACGCCGAACGGATGCAACGCGCCGCCGAGTTGCTGGTGGCCAAGCACGACGCGCTGCGCCTCACGCTGCTGGAAGCCACCGATGCCGATGGCGTGCCGCTGCAATGTATCGCGTCAACTGTGCCGGTGGAGGTTCCGCTGCTCGACCTCTCTGAACACGCCGATCCTGCCAGCGCCGCGTTGGTATGGATGGGCGAGCATATGGCCCGCGCGTTTTCGCTGACCCAGGCGCCGCTGTTTCGCTTTTTCCTGATCAAGTTGGGGGAGGCGCACTACTACTTCGCCAGCCAGGCCCACCACATCATTCTCGACGGCTGGGCTTTCGGAGAAATGCTGCAGTCGCTGGGCGGCATCTACAGCGACCTGGCCGAGGCGCGACAGCCTGACATGCAGGCCAGCTCCTATGTCGACTTCATTGACGACGACCTGCGTTACCGTGAGTCGGCACGTTATGCAAAGGATCGCGAATACTGGCAGCACAAGTATCAGACCTTGCCCGAAGCGCTGTTTACCCCGCGTTATCAGAACCAGCATGCCAAGGGCAAAGCCCCTGGCCGGCACTATGTGCGGCCGTTCCCGGTGGTGTTGCACGATCGTATGGGAGAGCTGGCGCAAGCCTGCCAGGCCTCGACCTACCACGTGTTGCTGGCGGCCATGTATGTCTACTTCACGCGTGTGAGCCAGCGCGATGAATGGGTGGTGGGCTTGCCGTTGCTCAACCGCTCGGCCAAGTTCAAAACCACCCTGGGTCTGTTTACCCAGGTCAGTGCCGTGCGCTTCAGCCTCGGTCGCGAGCTGACCTTCAGCGCCCTGGTCGGCGCGGTACGCGATGCACTCAAGCAGGATTATCGCCACCAACGCTTCCCTCTGAGCGGTATGAACCTGCGGACCGAAGGGGGCCAACTGTTCGACCTGACCTTGTCTTACGAACAGGACGACCACCTTTATCAGTTCGCCGAGCAGGGCGGGCACCTGCTCAAAGTCACCAACAACCACGAGCAGATGCCCCTGGCGTTTCACCTGCGGGCGAGCAATCACAAGGACAAGGCGTGGGCGCACTACGTTTATAACGAGGCGTATTTCAACGCCGATGATATCGAGGCCCTGGCCGAGCGCTTTACCCACGTGCTCGAGCAGGCCCTGGAGAATGCCGATCTGGCCGTGGCTGAGTTTTCGTTGACCACCGAAGCCGACCGCGCGCTGATGCAGCATTGGAATGCCGACGTCGGCACGTACCCCAGCCATGCCACTCTCCATGGGCAGTTTGAGGCGCAGGCGGCAGCGCGGCCCCATGCGACAGCGCTGATTTTCGACGGCCAACACTTGAGCTATGGCGACTTGAACCGCCGCGCCAACCAGGTGGCGCATCGCTTGCTGAGCCTGGGCGTGCGCCCGGATGATCGGGTGGCGATCTGCGTCGAGCGCGGGCTGGACATGATCGTCGGCCTGCTCGGCATCCTCAAGGCCGGGGCCGGTTACGTGCCGATTGACCCTGCGTACCCGCAGGAACGCATCAGCTACACCCTGCAAGACAGTACGCCGGTAGCGGTGCTGGTGCAGCAGGCGACCCGTGCCCGGGTGGCCGAGGTGTCGGTGCCGGTGCTCGAACTGGACGGCGGCGATTGCCAGGGTGAGTCCACTCAGAATCCCCACGTCCCGGGCCTGACTTCGGCCAACCTGGCGTACGTGATCTACACCTCCGGCTCCACCGGCTTGCCCAAGGGGGTGATGATCGAACACTGCAACGTGGCGCGCCTGTTCAGCGCCACCGAGGGCTGGTTCCGCTTCAACGAGCAAGACGTGTGGGCACTGTTCCACTCGTTTGCGTTTGACTTCTCGGTCTGGGAAATCTGGGGCGCGCTGATGCATGGCGGGCAGTTGCTGGTGGTGCCGCAGCTGACCAGCCGTTCGCCGGACGCCTGTTATGCGCTGTTGTGCAGCGCCGGGGTGACCATCCTCAACCAGACGCCGAGTGCCTTCCGCTCGTTGATTGCGGCCCAGGGCCAGAGCGAACTCAAGCACTCCCTGCGCCAGGTGATCTTCGGCGGCGAGGCCCTGGAACCGGGGATTCTCAAGCCCTGGTACGCACGCCCAGGCAACGCCGGTACGCAACTGGTGAACATGTACGGCATCACCGAAACCACCGTGCATGTGACCTATCGCGCACTGACCGCCGCTGACGCCGAGCGCGTCGGCACGAGCCCGATTGGCAGGCGCATACCGGACCTGCGCCTGTACATCCTCGATGCACAGGGCCAGCCCGTCCCGCACGGCGTGGAAGGTGAGTTGTACGTGGGTGGCGCGGGGGTTGCCCGTGGTTACTTGAACCGGCCTGAATTGAACGCCGAACGCTTCCTTGACGATCCGTTTGACACCACTGCGGGCGCACGTATGTACCGTACCGGCGACCTGGGTCGTTGGCTGGCGGACGGCAGCATCGACTACCTGGGGCGTAACGACGACCAGGTGAAGATCCGTGGTTTCCGTATCGAGCTGGGTGAGATCGAGGCCCGCTTGGCCGCCTGTGAAGGCGTGCGCGAAGCGGTGGTGATCGCCCGCGAGGATGAGCCGGGAGACCAGCGCCTGGTGGCCTATGTGATCGCCACCGACGGCGCTGAACCGTCGGCCGCCGAGTTGCGCACGCAGCTGCGCGTGTCCCTGGCCGAGTACATGGTGCCCAGCGCCTTTGTGATGTTGACGAGTTTACCGCTGACCACCAACGGCAAGCTGGACCGCAAGGCTTTGCCGGCGCCGGATACCGAAGCCTTTGCGCGACGCGAGTACGCGCCGCCGCAAGGTGAGCTGGAAACCACCCTGGCGCGCCTCTGGAGCGAACTCTTGGGCGTCGAGCGGGTAGGGCGGCATGATCAGTTCTTTGAGCTGGGCGGCCACTCGCTGTTGGCGGTCAAGCTGATCGAGCGCATGCGCCAGGTCGGCCTGAACGCTGATGTGGGCGTGCTGTTCGGCCAGCCGACCCTGGTCGCGCTGGCCGCTGCCGCCGGCAGCCGACACCAGGTACAGGTGCCGGCCAATGCGATTGCGGCCGATTGCACGCGGATCACTCCGGCCATGTTGCCCCTGACGCGTTTGCCCCAGGAGCAGATCGACCGCGTGGTCGCCGGCATCCCCGGCGGTGTCGCCAACGTACAGGATATCTATGCGCTGGTGCCGTTGCAGGAAGGCATCCTGTTCCACCACCAGGCCAGCACCGAGGGCGACCCCTACCTGTTGCAGGCGGTGTTGCGCATGTCCAGTCGCGAGCAGGTGCAGAGCTTTGTCGAGGCCCTGCAACAGGTCATCGATCGCCACGATATCCTGCGCACCTCGGTGGCCTGGCAAGGTCTCGACGAGCCGGTGCAAGTGGTCTGGCGCGAGGCACGCCTGCCCGTGCAGGAAGTACAGTTCGATCCGGCAGAGGGAGCGGTGGCCACGCAACTGTCCGAGCGCTTTGACCCACGTCACACGCGCATGGACCTGACCCGCGCGCCGATGATGGCCCTGCATATCGCCCAAGACCTGCCGGGTAGCGGCTGGGTTGCGGTCCTGCAATTCCATCACCTGATCGATGACGCGACCTCGCTGGCGCTGCTGGGCCAGGAAATCGAGGCCGTGATGCAAGGTCGCGGTGATCGGTTGGCGCCGTCGGTGCCGTATCGCAACTATGTGGCGCAGACCCGCCTGGGCACCAGCCAGGCCGCCCACGAGGCGTTTTTCCGCGAGATGCTGGGCGACGTCGACGAGCCGAGCTTGCCGTTCGGCTTGCAGGATGTGCAGGGCGATGGCCAAGGGGTGACCCAAGCCAGCGTGCCGGTGGCCAAGCTGCTCGGGCAGCGCCTGCGCACCCAGGCCCGGCGCCTGGGCGTGAGCAATGCCAGCCTGTACCACTTGGCCTGGGGCCAGGTAGTCGGGCATCTGGCCGCACGCCGCGACGTGGTGTTCGGCACCGTGTTGATGGGCCGCCTGAGCAGCGGCGAAGACGCCGACCGTGCCTTCGGTATGTTCATCAATACCTTGCCATTGCGCGTTGAAGCGGGCGACCAGGGTGTCGAACGTGCGCTGAAAACCACCCATGCGCGCCTGGCCGCCTTGCTCGGCCATGAACATGCGCCGCTGTCCCTGGCACAACGGTGCAGTGGCGTGGCGGCACCGACACCGCTGTTCAGCGCCTTGCTCAACTACCGGCATGCCGCCGTCGGCGCACAATCGGCGGAAGATGCCGGCAAGGCCCTGGTCTGGGGCGGGGTGGAAATGCTCGGCGGCGAAGAACGCACCAACTTCCCGCTGATGTTGTCGGTGGACGACCTCGGTGATGCCTTCGGCTTGAGCGTGCAAGCCGTGGCCGGCGTCGACCCGCAGCGCATCTGCGGCTACATGCACCGCGTACTCGAAGCCATCGCCGACGCCCTGGAGCACCAGCCGGATCAAGCGTTGCATAGCCTCGCGATCCTGCCTGACGCTGAACGTCAGGTACTGCTGGCCGACTTCAACGCCGTCGATATCCAATACCCGGTCACGGCAACCGTGCACGCGCTGTTCGAAGCACAGGCGCAGCGCCAGCCGGAGGCAATCGCCGTGACCTATGCCGGCGAGTCGCTCAGCTATGGCGATTTGAACGCCCTGGCCAACCGGCTTGCCCACCGCCTGATCGCCGACGGCATCGGCGCCAACGACCGCGTGGCGATCTGCGCCGAGCGCAGCCTGGAAATGGTCGCCGGCCTGCTGGCGATTCTCAAGGCCGGCGCAGGTTATGTGCCGTTGGACCCGGCGTACCCGGACGAACGCCTGGGGTACATGCTGCAAGACAGCGCACCCAGGGCCTTGCTGACCCAGCAGCGCCTGGCGCAACGTTTCCACCCGTGCAGCGTGCCGGCCTTGTTGCTGGATGCGGTTGACGGCCTCGCTGCGCAGCCCGCGCACAATCCGCAAGTAGCGGGCCTGAATGCCGAGGCCCTGGCCTACGTGATCTACACCTCCGGCTCCACCGGCCAGCCCAAGGGCGTCGCCATGCCACACGGGCCGCTGGTCAACCTGATGCAGTGGCAGATTGCGCAAACCCTGGCCGATGGCCGTCCGGCCCAGCGCACCCTGCAGTTTGCCGCATTGGGCTTTGACGTGGCCTTCCAGGAGGTCTTCAGCACCCTGTGCGCAGGCGGTGAGCTGTCGTTGATCCCGGGTGACTTGCGCCTGGATTTCCGCGCACTGTTCCGACATCTCTGCGAGCAGCGCGTGCAACGCCTGTACCTGCCGTGCATTGCCCTGCAGGCGTTGGCCGAAGCCGTGGCCGAGACGCCCGAGTTGGGGCGCTTGCCCTGTGCGCTGCAGGATGTGATCACCGCCGGTGAACAACTGCGTATCAGCGAACCGATGCGCGAGCTGTTCCAGCGCCTGCCTGGCTGCCGCTTGCACAACCACTATGGGCCGACCGAATCCCACGTCACCACGGCCCTGACCCTGGAGGGGGATGCGCGGTCCTGGCCGGTGCTGCCATCGATTGGCGTGCCCGTGGCCAATACGCGGATCTACCTGCTCGACGAACACCTGCAACCGGTGCCGTTGGGAGTTGCCGGTGAAATCTACATTGGCGGCGCCTGCGTGGCCCGTGGTTATTTGCACCGCGATGACCTGACCGCCGAACGCTTCCTGGCCGACCCCTTCATGCCCCACGGCCGCCTGTATAAAACCGGTGACTTGGGGCGCTACCAGGCCGACGGTCAAATCGATTATCTTGGGCGTAACGACGGTCAGATCAAGATCCGCGGTTTCCGTGTGGAACTGGGCGAGATCGAAGCGCGCCTGGCCCAGCATCCGGGCATCCGCGATGCGGCGGTGCTGGTGCGCGAAGACAGCCCCGGCGACAAGCGCCTGGTGGCCTATTTCACCGCCCATGCCGAGGCGCAGCCTGCGGGTGTCGACGTGCTGCGCGAGCATCTGCAGGCGCTGCTGCCCGACTACATGATCCCTGCGGCCTATGTGCATCTGGACGCGCTGCCGCTGTCGCCCAACGGCAAGCTCGACCGCCGCGCCTTGCCGGTGCCGGATGTCGAGGCGTTCGCCAGCCGTGATTATGAAGCCCCGCACACCGCCATCGAGACCACCCTGGCGGAACTGTGGAGCCAGCTGCTGGGTGTGACCCGCGTGGGGCGCCAAGACAACTTCTTCGAACTGGGTGGCCACTCGCTGCTGGCGGTCAAGCTCATCGAACGCATGCGCCAACAGGGCCTGAGCGCCGACGTGCGCGTGCTGTTCGGCCAGCCGACACTGGCGGCCCTCGCGGCAGCGGTGGGGGGCGGCAGTGAAATCCAGGTGCCGGCCAACGGTATCCCGGCGGATTGCGCACACATCCGCGCCGACATGCTGAGCCTGATCGACCTCGGGCAGGACACCCTCGACCGTATCGTCGCGCGGGTGCCGGGCGGGGCGCGCAATGTACAGGACATCTACCCGCTGGCACCGTTGCAGCAGGGCATTTTGTACCACCACATCACCAGCGAGCAGGGCGACCCCTACCTGTTGCAGGCGACCTTCAGCCTGAACAGTCGCGCGCAGCTCGAGACCTTCATCCAGGCGCTGCAGGCCGTGATTGACCGGCATGACATGACGCGTACCACGATCTACTGGGAGGACCTGCAACAGCCGGTGCAAGTGGTGCTGCGCCACGCCGAGCTGCCCCTCGAAGAATTGCATTTCGATCCGGCCCGGGGCGCCATGCTGGAGCAATTGCACGCGCACTTCGACCCGCGCCGGGTGCGGCTGGAGTTGAGCCAGGCGCCGCTGCTGCACCTGGCCTACGTGCACGATGAGGCCAACCAGCGCTGGCTGGCGATGTTGCTGTTCCACCACATTGCCATGGACCACACGGCCTTGGATGTGATCAGCGAGGAGGTCCTTGCCTACCGCAGTGGCGGTTTTGCGCAGTTGGACGCGGCGATGCCGTACCGCAATTACGTGGCGCAGGCGCTGTTGGGCGTCAGTCAGGCCGACCACGAACAGTTCTTCCGCGAAATGCTTGGCGACATCGACGAGCCGACGCTGCCGTTCGGCCTGCAGGAAGTGCAGGGTGACGGGCTCGCGGCTGAAGAAGCCAAGATCCAACTGGACGCTGGGTTGTGCCGGCGCCTGCGGGCGCAGGCGCGCCACTTGGGTGTCAGCGCGGCCAGCCTGCACCACCTGGCCTGGGCGCGGGTGCTGGCCAGCGTCAGCGGGCGGGATGACGTGGTGTTCGGCACCGTGTTGCTGGGGCGCATGCAAAGTGGCGACGGCGCCGACCGGGCGCTGGGCATGTTCATCAATACCTTGCCGCTGCGGGTCAGCGTCGATGAGCAAGGCGTGCGCGCCGCGGTGCGCGCTGTACACGCCCGGCTCTCGGCACTCTTGGGGCATGAACATGCACCGTTGGTGGTGGCGCAGCGCTGCAGCGCCGTGCCGGCTTCGTCGCCGCTGTTCAGTTCAATTCTCAACTACCGACACAGCCCGTTGCTGGAGCGCGAAGGGCCGCAGTATTGGTCCGGCGCGCAGGTGCTGGAAGTTCGTGAACGCACCAACTACCCGTGCATGCTGTCGGTGGATGACCAAGGCGAAGGCTTCCTGCTCGGCGTACAGACCAGCGGCGTGGATGCCCAGCGCGTAGCAGCCTACATGCAGACTGCTTTGCAGCAATTGGTGGAGGCGCTGGAGACGGCGCCGCACACTGCCGTGCGGCACCTCTCGGTAATCCCGGCAACCGAGCGTGAGACTCTGCTGGAGCGCTTCAACGACACCGCCCGGGACCACGCGGTACAACAGACGATTCACGGCTTGTTCGAAGCCCAGGTGCAGCGCACGCCGGACGCGATTGCGCTGCAGGCGGACGGCCGGCGCCTGAGCTATCGCGAGCTGAACCAACATGCCAATCGTCTCGCCCATCATCTGCTCGAACAGGGCGTAGGGCTGGAGTCGCGGGTCGGCATCTGTGTTGAGCGCAGCGTCGAGATGGTCATCGGGTTGCTGGCGATCCTCAAGGCCGGCGGCGGATACGTGCCGCTGGACCCGGCGTATCCGCTGGACCGCCTGGCCTACATGCTGGAAGACAGCGCGCCGTCGGTGGTCCTGGTACAAGGCTCTACCCGCGCCTTGCTCGGTGACGTCGGCGTGCCGGTGGTCGACCTGGAGCACGTCACTTGGCAGCACCAACCGGCAAACGACCCGCTGATTGCCCAATTGTCCCCGCAGCATCAGGCCTACGTGATCTACACCTCAGGTTCTACCGGCAAGCCCAAGGGCGTGATCAACGAACACAGCCCGGTGGTCAACCGCCTGCTGTGCATGCAGGACACCTATCGCCTGGACGGCTCGGATGCGCTCCTGCAGAAAACCCCGTTCAGCTTCGACGTGTCGGTGTGGGAATTCTTCTGGCCGCTGTTCACCGGTGCGCGCCTGGTCATGGCTCGCCCCGGTGGGCACAAAGACCCGGCCTACCTGTGTGAGGTGATCCAGGCCGAACGGATCACCACGGTGCATTTTGTGCCCTCGATGCTCGATGTGTTCCTGGCCCATGGCGATGTCAGCCAGGCGGCCGGGCTGGTACGGGTGATGTGCAGCGGCGAGGCCTTGCCGGGCAGCCTGGTGCGCCGTTTCAAGGCGCAACTGCCGGACAGTGCCTTGTTCAACCACTATGGCCCCACCGAAGCGGCGGTAGAGGTCACGGCGTGGGATTGCAACGGCGCCGTTACCCCGGACAACACCCCGATCGGCAAGCCGATTGGCAACGTGCGCATGTACGTGCTCGACGCGCACTTGCAGCCGGTGCCGCTGGGCGTCAGTGGCGAGCTGTTCATCGGTGGTGTGCAGGTTGCCCGAGGCTACCTGAACCGTCCCGAGTTGAACGCCGAGCGTTTCCTCAAGGACCCTTACAGTGCTGGGCGAATCTACCGTACCGGTGACGTTGCACGGTATTTGCCCGATGGCAACATCGAGTACCTGGGCCGCAACGATGACCAAGTGAAAATCCGTGGCGTGCGCATTGAGCTGGGGGAAATCCAGGCACGCCTCGGCGAGTTCCCGCATCTCCAGGAAGCCACGGTGCTGGCCCGTGAGGACGTGCCGGGCGACAAACGCCTGGTGGCCTATTACACCGGCGTGCCGGCCGCCACCGAGGCGCTGCGTGCGCACCTGTTGGAGCAATTGCCGGACTACATGGTGCCGCAACTCTTCGTGCACCTTGACGCGCTGCCGCTGAGCCCCAACGGCAAGCTTGATCGCAAGGCCCTGCCGGCGCCAGACGTGGGAGCGCTGCGCACCCATGCCTACGAAGCCCCTCAGGGCGAAATTGAAACCGCCATGGCGCGGCTCTGGACGGAGTTGTTGAAGGTCGAGCGCGTGGGTCGCCACGACAACTTCCTGGAGCTGGGTGGGCATTCGTTACTGGCGGTCAGCTTGATCGGGCGCTTACGCCAGGAAGGCATCGAGGCCAACGTCAAGGCGCTGTTCGAACACTCCACGCTGTGGGAGTACGCGGCAATTACGGAAAGAATGGAGATGGTCCTGTGAGTGTTATCGAACTGTTGGCGACACTGAAGCAAAAGGATGTGCAGCTGTCCGTCAAGGGCGATCAACTCGTGTTGCAGGGCAACAAGCTGGCCTTGAGCGAGCCGGGCGTGCTGGCATCGCTGCGCGAGCATAAAGCCGCGCTGATCGCCTTGATCAAGGCCGGCGATTACTCGGCGCAGCGCGCTGGGCAACTCGAGGTTCCGGCCAATGCCATCCGCCCCGACTGCACCCGGATCACCCCGGCGCTGCTGCCGCTAGTCAACCTGAGCCAGCCGGCGATTGACCGTATCGTCGCCACGGTGCCCGGCGGCACCGCAAATGTGCAGGACATTTACCCGCTGGCGGCGCTTCAGCAGGGGATTTTCTACCACCACGTCACGGCGCGCCAAGGCGACCTCTACCTGATGCGCTCACAGTTCGCGATCACCACGCGGCCGCGCCTGGAGGCTTTTGCCCAGGCCCTGCAGCAGGTGGTCAACCGTCACGACATCCTGCGCACCAGCATTGTCTGGGAGGGGCTGGATGAGCCGGTGCAAGTGGTCTGGCGCGAGTCGCAACTGATGATCGACGAGGTGCTGCTCGACCCGGCAGACGGACCGATCATCGAGCAGTTGTACCGACGCTTCGACACCCGCTCGATGCATATGCCTCTGGGCCAGGCGCCGCTGTTGCGTGTGGTGTTCGCCGAAGACCCGGCCAACCAGCGGTGGGTGGCGATGTTGCTGTTCCATCACATCGCCATTGACCATGTGGCCATGCAGGTGGTGTATCAGGAGATCCATGCCTGTCTGTACGGCAATGCCGAACAGCTCGGCGCGGCGGTGCCATACCGCAACTATGTGGCCCAGGCACGCCTGGGTACGACCGAGCAGGAGCATGAAGGGTTCTTTCGCGACATGCTTGGCGATCTGGATGAGCCGACCCTGCCTTTCGGTCATCAGGATGTGCAGGGCGACGAGCAGGTCGGCGAACAGGTCCATCGACTCGACGCCGAGTTGAGTCGACGCCTGCGCGCCCAGGCCCGGCAGCAGGTGGTCAGCGTCGCCAGCCTGCATCATTTGGCCTGGGCCCAGGTGCTGGGGCGTATTTCCGGGCGTGACGATGTCGTGTTCGGCACCGTGCTGATGGGGCGCATGGGCGGTGCCGAGGGCAGTGAGCGCGGGCTGGGGCTGTTTATCAATACCTTGCCGCTGCGTCTGGATGTGGGCGCACTGGACGTACAGGCCGCGGCCAAGGCCGCCCATGTGCGCCTGACGCGTCTGTTGGGGCATGAGCATGCGCCGCTGGCGCTGGCTCAGCGTTGCAGCGGCGTGGCCGCGCCTACGCCGTTGTTCAGTGCCTTGATCAACTATCGCCAGAGCCACGCGTCGGCATCGAGCGGGCCGCAATGGGACGGTATCGAGCTGCTGGGCGGCGAGGGGCGCAGCAACTATCCGCTGGTGCTGTCGGTGGATGATGTCGGTGAAGATTTCAACCTGACACTGCAAGGCGTCGCCAGCATGCCGTTGGCGCGCATCCTCGGTTATCTGCTCACCGCGCTGCACAGCCTGGTCGAGGCGCTGGAGCAGGGCCACGCCACGCCGATGCAGGCTTTGCCGATCGTGCCCGCCGAAGAGCGGCGCCTTCAGTTGGTCGGTTTTAATCACACGGCCAGGGATTACCCGCGTGGCCAGACCATTCACGCCAGGTTCGAGGCGCGTGTACGGGCGTTGCCCCAGGCGGTGGCCGTGCGCCAGGGCGCGCAGCAACTGAGCTATCAACAGCTCAACGAGCAGGCCAACCAACTGGCCCACCATTTGATCGAACGGGGCGTGGGCCCTGACGATCGCGTTGCGATCTGCGCTCGACGCAGCGTCGAAACCCTGGTGGGCCTGGTGGCGATCCTCAAGGCTGGCGCGGCCTACGTGCCGGTCGACCCGGCGCACCCCCAGGAGCGTATTGCCTACCTGTTGCAAGACAGCGCGCCCGTGGCCGTTCTGGTGCAGGCGGCGACCGCCGGCCTGGTTGCCGGGCTGCCGGTTGCGGTCATCGATCTGAATTCGGCTGCCTGGCACACCACGCCGGCCGACAACCCGCACGTGGCCGGCCTGACCCCGGCGCACCTGGCCTATGTGATCTACACCTCCGGTTCCACCGGCCAGCCCAAAGGGGTGATGGTCGAACACCAGACCCTGGAGAACCTGGTGAACTGGCATTGCGATGCCTTCGACCTGCACGCCGGCAGCCAGACGTCCAGCGTGGCTGGTTTCGGTTTTGATGCCATGGCCTGGGAAGTCTGGCCGGCCTTGTGCGCGGGGGCGACCCTGCACCTGCCGCCTGCGCAGCAAGCCCATGAAGACATCGACGCGCTGCTGCAATGGTGGGTCGCCCAGCCGCTGGATGTGAGCTTCCTGCCGACGCCGGTGGCCGAGTACGCCTTCAGCCAGCACCTGGAACACCCGACGCTCAAGACCTTGCTGATTGGCGGTGACCGTTTGCGTCAGTTCCATACGCCTCGGCGCTTCAAGCTGGTCAACAACTACGGCCCGACTGAAGCTACGGTCGTCGCCACCTCCGGCTTGATCGAAGCGGGCAAGCCCCTGCACATCGGCAAACCGGTGGCCAACGCGCAGGTGTACGTGCTCGATGCGCAACGGCAACTGTTGCCGCAAGGAGTGGCCGGCGAGCTGTATGTGGCCGGTGCCGGGGTAGCCCGGGGTTATCTGAACCGCCCTGAGATGAGCGCCGAACGCTTCCTTCAGGACCCGTTCAGCCGCGACCCGCAAGCGCGCATGTACCGCACGGGAGACCTGGTGCGCTGGCGTGAGGACGGCACCCTGGAGTACCTGGGGCGTAACGATGACCAGGTGAAAATCCGTGGCGTACGCATCGAACTGGGCGAAATCGACAGTTGCCTGGCCGCCCATCCCCAGGTCCGTGAAGCGGTGGTGCTGGTCCGTGACGGGCGGTTGGTCGCCTATTTCACCGCCGACGATGCGCTGGACGCCGAGAGCCTGCGTGGCTTTGTCCAGGTGCAGCTGCCGGAATACATGGTGCCGGTGGCCTACGTGCAGCTCGATAGCCTGCCGCTGACCGCCAACGGCAAGCTCGACCGCAAGGCCCTGCCGGAGCCCGGGCTGGAAGCATTGCTCAGCCGAGGCTATGAAGCCCCGGCGGGCGAGGTGGAAACCACCCTCGCGCAGCTCTGGGCCGATGTGCTCAAAGTCGAGCGGGTGGGGCGGCATGACCACTTCTTCGAGCTGGGCGGGCATTCGTTGCTGGCCGTCAACCTGGTGGAACGCATGCGCCAGGCGGGCCTGAGCGCCGATGTGCGCGTGCTGTTCAGCCAGCCGACCCTGGCGGCCCTGGCGGCGGCGGTGGGCGCCGGCCACGAAGTGGCGGTGCCGGCCAATCGCATCGAGGCCGGCTGCACCCGGATCACCCCGGACCTGCTGCCCCTGGCCACACTGGATCAGGCGAGCATCGACCGGATCGTCGCCGCGGTGCCCGGTGGTGCGGCCAATGTGCAAGACATCTATCCCTTGGCGCCGTTGCAGGAGGGCATTCTCTACCTGCACTTGTCGGCCGAGCACCGTGACCCGTACGTCCTCACGTCGCAATTCGAATTGGCGGATAGCGCGCGGTTTCAGGCGTTTTGCCAAGCCCTGCAACAGGTGGTCGAACGCCACGACATCCTGCGCACCGCCGTGCTCTGGGAAGGGTTGGAGCAGCCGATGCAAGTGGTGTTGCGCCATGCGCCATTGCCGGTGGAGCCGTTCACGCCGGCCCCTGGCGCAACGCCAGTCGCCGAGCAACTGCGTGCCGAAGTACGGGCGCGCTACGCCCGTCTCGACCTGAACCAGGCACCGCTGATGCGCCTGGTCTACGCCCATGATGCGGCACGCGGGACAATCGTCGCGTTCTTTGTCTTCCATCACTTGGTGCTCGATCACACCGCTGTCGAGGTGGTGCAGCATGAAATGCAGGCGTATCTGCTGGATCACGCCGACCGCCTGGGAGCGGCGGTGCCCTATCGCAACTACGTCGCCCAGGCGCGTCTGGGCGTCAGTGAGCAGCAGCATGAAGCGTTCTTTCGCGAAATGTTGGCGGACATCGAGGAACCGACCCTGCCGTTTGGCCTGCAGAGCGTCGAGGATGACGGGGCGGACATCGACGAAGCCGAACTGACCCTCGACGCGGGCCTGAGCCGCCGGCTGCGTGTACATGCCCGGCAACTGGGCGTCAGCCCGGCGAGCGTGTTTCACCTGGCCTGGGCGCGGGTGCTGAGTGTTATCGCGCAGACCGACCGCGTAGTGTTCGGCACGGTGATGATGGGCCGCATGCAGGGCGGAGACGGCGCCGACCGGGCGCTGGGCATGTTTATCAACACCCTGCCGCTGCGTGTCGACATCGATGACCAGCCGGTGCAGGCGGCGGTCAAGGCCACCCATGCCCGCCTGAGTGGCTTGCTCGGCCATGAGCACGCCGCACTGGCGCTGGCGCAACGTTGCAGCGCGGTGCCGGCGAGCGTGCCGTTGTTCAGTGCCTTGCTCAACTACCGGCACAGTGCGCTGCCGTCGGCGGCCGAGCAGGCCGAGTACCAGCACGCCTGGCGCGGCATTGCGGTGATGGATGTGCATGAGCGCACCAACTACCCGCTGAGCGTGAGTGTCAACGACCTGGGCGAGCAGTTCAGCCTGAGCATATTGGCGGTTGCCACGCTGGACGCGGAAAAAATCGGTGTTTACTTCAATACCGTCATCGAACAGTTGGTCGATGCGCTGGCCCATACGCCATCGGCGCCCCTCAACGGTGTGTCGATACTGCCGCCGGCTGAGCGTCATCAGGTGCTGCAGGCGTTCAATGGCACTGCCAGGGATTACCCGCACACCTGCACCTTGCACGCGCTGTTCGAAGCCCATGCGGTGGCGGCTCCCCAGGCGGTGGCGGCGGTGCATGGCGAGCAACAGCTCAGCTATACCGAACTGAACGGACGGGCCAACCGCCTGGCGCATCACCTGATCGGTCTGGGTGTGGCGCCGGGTGCCAGCGTGGCGATCCTGCTGGAACGCTCCGTGGACCTGCTGGTCAGCCAGTTGGCAATCAGCAAGTGTGCGGCGGTGTATGTGCCGCTGGATGTCAACGCGCCGTTGGACCGTCAAGGCTTCATGGTTTCGGACAGCGGGGCGGCTCTGTTGCTGACGGCGGCTTCGATAGATGCGCCTGAGGGTGCTCGTCGTCTGGACCTGGATCGCCTCGACCTCACCGACGAACCTGAGCATAACCCTGAGCTGGAGCAATCCGCCGAGACGGCGGCGTACATCATGTACACCTCCGGTTCAACGGGTACGCCGAAGGGCGTGCTGGTGCCGCATCGGGCGATCACACGCCTGGTGATCAATAACGGCTATGCCGATTTCAATCAGCACGATCGGGTGGCGTTTGCTTCGAACCCGGCGTTTGACGCAAGCACCTTGGATGTCTGGGCGCCGTTGCTCAATGGCGGCGCGGTGGTGGTGGTCGATCAGGACACGCTGCTGTCCCAAGCTGATTTTGCTGCGCTGTTGCAAGAGCAAGCGGTGAGCGTGTTGTGGATGACCGCCGGGTTGTTCCACCAGTACGCCGAAGGATTGTTGCCGGTTTTCCCGCAGTTGCGTTACCTGATCGTCGGCGGTGATGTACTCGATCCGAGCGTGATTGCCCGGGTCCTCAAGGACGGCGCCCCCCAGCATCTGCTCAACGGCTACGGCCCGACCGAAGCCACCACCTTCTCGACCACCCATGAGATTACGCGGGCAGACGAGGGCAGCATCCCGATTGGCCGTCCGGTGGGCAACAGCCGTGCCTATGTGCTCGACGCCCGCCAACAACCGGTGCCGTTCGGTGTGACCGGCGAGTTGTACATCGGTGGCCAGGGTGTCGCCCTGGGCTACCTGAACCGCGCTGACCTGACGGCGGAGAAATTCCTCGCCGACCCGTTCAACGACGGAGCGCTGATGTACCGCACCGGCGACCTGGTGGCCTGGCGTGCCGACGGTACCTTGCAGTATCAGGGGCGTAACGACCAGCAGGTGAAGATCCGCGGTTTCCGTATCGAACTGGGCGAGATCGAAACGCGCCTGAGTGAACACCCCCAGGTCAAGGACGCGGTGGTACTCGCGCGTGAGGACGAACCGGGGAAAAAGCGCCTGGTGGCGTATTTCACCGAGCGTGAAAACGTCGATATCCAAGCCTTGCGTGAGCATCTGCACGCGCAGTTGCCGGACTACATGGTGCCGGCCGCCTACGTGCGCCTGGACCATCTGCCGCTGACCAACAACGGCAAGGTCGACCGCAAGGCCCTGCCTGCACCGGACCAGGAAGCCCTGCTGAGCCGTGGCTACGAAGCGCCACAAGGAGAAGTGGAAACCGTACTGGCGCAGATCTGGGCCGACCTGCTCAAGGTCGAGCAAGTCGGTCGTCACGACAACTTCTTTGAACTGGGCGGCCACTCGCTGATGGCGGTCAACCTGATCGAACGCATGCGCCGCGCCGACCTCAGCGCCGACGTGCGCGTGCTGTTCAGCCAGCCGACTTTGGCAGCGCTGGCCGCTGCGGTGGGCAGTGGGCGTGAGGTAGCCGTACCGGCCAACCTGATCACGCCCGATTGCGTACGCATCACCCCGGACCTGCTGCCCCTGGCGGACCTGGACCAGGCGGCGATCGACCGCATCGTCGCCAGCGTGCCGGGCGGCGTCGCCAACGTGCAGGATATCTACGCCTTGGCACCGTTGCAGGAAGGCATCCTGTACCACCACATCACGGCGGAGCAGGGCGACCCGTACCTGTTGCAGTCGCAAATGGCGTTCGACAGCGTGGAGCGTCTGCAGCGCTTTGCCCACGCCTTGCAAGGCGTGATCGACCGTCACGACATCCTGCGCACCGGGATTGTCTGGGAGGGCCTGAGCACTCCGGCGCAAGTGGTGTGGCGCAAGGCCGAATTGGCGGTGCAGGAGCTGGTGCTCGACCCGGCCGAGGGCGACATCCTGAGCCAGCTGCATGCACGCTTTGATGCCCGGCATTACCGCCTGGATGTCAGTCAGGCGCCGTTGATGCGCCTGGCCTATGCCCGTGATGAACTCAACGAACGGATAGTGGCGGTGCTGTTGTTCCACCACACGGCATTGGACCACACCGCGCTGGAGGTGGTCAGTTGGGAAATGGCGGCCAGCCTGTTGGGTTCCACCGAACCGCTGGCCGCGCCGGTGCCGTACCGCAACTACGTGGCCCAGACACGTTTGGGCGGCGTTGAACAGGAACATGAAAGCTTCTTCCGCGAGATGCTCGGTGACGTTGACGAACCGACCTTGCCCTTCGGCATGCAGGACGTGCAGGGCGACGGCAACACCGTGGCCGAGGTCACGCAGGTGCTGCCGGCAGATGTCAGCCAGCGCCTGCGTGCGGCGGCGCGTACCCTGGGAGTCAGTGTCGCCAGCCTGTTCCACCTGGCTTACGCCCAGGTGCTGGGTGCGGTTTCGGGCAAGCAGGATGTGGTGTTCGGCACGGTACTGGTTGGGCGTATGCAGGGCGGCCAAGGCGCCGACCGCGCATTGGGCATGTTCATCAACACCTTGCCGCTGCGCGTCGACCTCGGTCAGCACAGCGCACAAGACGGCGTGCGTGCAACCCATGCACGGCTGTCGGCGCTGCTGGGGCACGAGCATGCCTCGCTGTCCCTGGCCCAGCGTTGCAGTGGCGTGGCCGCGCCGGCACCGTTGTTCAGCGCGATGCTCAACTATCGCCACAGTGCCAGCGATGGGGTGATGCACCAGACCCGTGACGCCTGGGTCGGCATCGAAACCCTGGCCAGCGAGGAGCGCACCAACTACCCGTTGGCGTTGAACGTCGATGACCAAGGCGACAGTTTCCGCTTGAACGTGCAGGCCATCGCGGTGGATGCCCAACGCGTGCTGGATTATGTGCAGACCGCCTTGTACAACCTGGTGCAAGCGCTAGAGACCGCACCGCATACGGCCTTGTGGCAACTGTCAGTACTGCCGGCCGAGGAGCGCGAAACGCTGCTGGTGGCGTTCAACGACACGGCCCGCGACTACCCGTTGCAACAAACCCTGCACGGCCTCTTCGAAGCCCAGGTGCAACGCACGCCGGATGCCATTGCACTGCTGTCTGACACCCGGCAGCTGAGCTATCGCGCGCTGAATGAGCGCGCCAACCGTCTGGCCCATCACCTGCTCGAGCTGGGTGTACAGCCGGATTCGCGCGTGGCGATCTGCGTCGAGCGCAGCCTCGAAATGGTCATCGGCCTGCTGGCGATCCTCAAGGCCGGTGGCGGTTATGTGCCGCTGGACCCGGCTTATCCGCAGGAGCGCCTGACCTACATGCTCGAAGACAGCGCGCCGGCCGTGGTGCTGGTGCAAGAGGCGACTCGTGGTCTGCTCGGTGAAATCAGCGTACCGGTGGTGGACCTGGAGCAGGAGACCTGGCAACAGGCGTCGGCGAGCAATCCGCTGATTGCCGGGTTGACCCCGCAACACCAGGCTTACGTGATCTATACCTCGGGCTCCACCGGTAAACCCAAGGGGGTGATCAACGAGCACAGCGCGGTGGTCAACCGCCTGTTGTGGATGCAGGAAGAGTACGGCCTCGACGCCAGCGACACGGTGCTGCAGAAAACCCCGTTCAGCTTCGATGTGTCGGTGTGGGAATTCTTCTGGCCATTGTTCATCGGCGCTCGCCTGGTCATGGCCCGCCCGGGTGGGCACAAGGATCCGCAGTACCTATGCGAAATCATCCAGGCCGAGCGCGTCACCACGCTGCACTTCGTGCCCTCCATGCTCGATGTGTTCCTCGCCCATGGCGATGTCAGCCAGGCGGCCGGGCTGGTGCGGGTGATGTGCAGCGGTGAGGCACTGCCTGGCAGTGTGGTGCGTCGCTTCAAGCAGCAACTGCCGGCCAGCTCGCTCTTCAACCTCTATGGGCCGACCGAAGCGGCGGTGGACGTCACCGCGTGGGATTGCGCAGGGCCGGTCACCCCGGATAACACGCCAATCGGCAAACCGATCGCCAATACCCGTATGTACCTGCTGGACGAACACCTGCAACCGGTGCCGCTGGGTGTCAGTGGCGAGCTGTTCATCGGTGGCGTGCAGCTTGCCCGTGGCTACCTGAACCGCCCGGAGCTGACGGCCGAACGCTTCCTCGACGACCCGTTCAACGCCGGACGCATGTACCGCACCGGTGACATTGGACGCTTCCTGCCCGATGGCAACATCGAGTACCTGGGGCGTAACGATGATCAGGTGAAGATCCGTGGCCTGCGTATCGAACTGGGGGAAATCCAGGCGCGCCTCGGCGAGTTCCCGAATATCCAGGAAGCCACGGTGCTGGCCCGTGAGGACGTGCCGGGCGATAAGCGCCTGGTGGCCTATTACACCGGCGCGCCGGCCGAGACCGAGGCGTTGCGTACGCATTTGCTGGCGCAATTGCCGGACTACATGGTGCCGCAACTGTTCGTGCATCTGGATGCATTGCCGCTGAGCCCCAACGGCAAGCTGGACCGCAAGGCCCTGCCGGCACCGGACCTGGCGGCGCTGCGGGTGCGTGCCTATGAAGCGCCGGTGAGCGACACGGAAATGGCCCTGGCCCGGCTCTGGGGCGAATTGTTGAACGTTGAGCAAGTCGGTCGGCATGACCACTTTTTTGAATTGGGCGGCCATTCGTTACTGGCCGTCAGCCTCATTGGGCGACTGCGCCAGGAAGGCATCGATGCGAACGTCAAGGCGCTGTTCGAGCAACCCACGCTCTGGGAATACGCCGAAATTACCGAAAGAATGGAGATGGTCCTGTGAGTGTTCTCGAACTGTTGGCGACATTAAAAGAAAAAGACGTTCAACTTGCAGTCAAGGGTGAGCAACTCGTGGTGCAGGGCAACAAGCAAGCGCTGAAGGAACCCAGCGTGCTGGCTGCGCTGCGTGAACACAAGGCCGCGTTGATCGCCTTGATCAACGCCGGCGAGTACCGCGCAGAGCGTACCGGGCAAGTCACCATTCCAGCCAACCGCATCCCCGCCGAATGCACGCGCATTACCCCGGACATGCTGACGCTTATGACGCTGGATCAGGCGACTATCGAGCACATCGTCGCGTGCATCCCCGGCGGCGCGCCCAACATCCAGGACATCTACCCGCTGGCACCGCTGCAATCGGGCCTGCTGTTCCATCACCTGTCCGAGCCACAGGGCGATCCTTACGTCTTGCAATGCCTGATCGGCCTGGACAACCGCCAATGCCTGGACGATTTCAACCAGGCCCTGCAACACGTGGTCGACCGGCACGACAGCTTCCGCACGGCGGTGTTGTGGGAAGGGCTCGACGAACCTGTGCAAGTGGTCTTGCGCCAGGCCCGCCTGCAGGTCGAAGAAGTCGCCCTGGACCCGACCGTCGGCGATATCCGCCAGCAACTGGAGCAGCGTTTTGACAACCAGCATTACCGGCTGGATCTCAGTCAGGCGCCGCTGATCCGTATCGCGTGTGCCGAGGACCCGGCGACGGGGCGCTGGCTCGCCCTGATGATGTTGCATCACATCGTGTCCGACCACGCCGCGTTGGCCGTGGTGCAGCATGAAATCCAGCAATACTTGCTGGGCCAGGCGGCGCAACTGGGCAAGCCGGTGCCGTACCGCAATTATGTAGCGCAGGCGCGCCTGGGCGTCAGTGAGCAGCAGCACGAAGCGTTTTTCCACGAGATGCTCGGCGACGTCGACACGCCGACACTGCCGTTGGGCCTGGCGGATGTGCAAGGTGATGGGCATTTGCTGCAAGAGGCCGCGCTGACGATCCCGACGACGTTGAGCCAGCGCCTGCGAGCCCAGGCGCGGCAGCAGGGGGTCAGCACGGCCAGCCTGTGTCATCTGGCGTGGGGCCAGGTGCTGGCGGCCGTTACCGGCAATGAGCGGGTGGTCTTCGGCACGGTATTTCTCGGGCGTATGGACAGCGGCGAAGGCGCCGAGCATGCGCTGGGTATGCTGATCAATACCTTGCCGCTGCGAGTGGACATCGGCGAGCAGGACGCACCGGCCGCGCTCAAGGCGACCCATGCACGGCTGACGGCGTTGCTTGGCCATGAGCACGCGCCGCTGGTGCTGGCCCAACGCTGCAGCGGCGTGGCCGCGCCGCAACCGTTGTTCAGTGCCTTGCTCAACTATCGTCATAAAGCGCATGACCTCGCGTCCGAACAGGCCCAAACGGCCTGGCGCGGCATCGAGTTCTTCCACACGGAAGAGCGCAAGCGCACCAATTACCCGCTGACGCTCAGTGTCGATGAACTGGCGGACGGCTTCTCTTTCACCGTGCAGGCGCTGCCGGTGCTGGGCGCGCAACGTTTCTGCGAGCGCATGCACGTTGCCCTGGAACACCTGGTGCAGGCGCTGGAGCAGGGCTCGACGCTCGCGGTCAATCAACTGCCGGTGCTGCCGAGTGCTGAGCGTCGACAGGTGCTTGAAGACTTCAACCAGACCCAGATCGACTACCCACGTGGGTTGACGCTCCACCAGCGTATTGAACAGCACGTGCAGCGCAACCCGCAGGCGGTCGCCGCGGTGTATGACGGACAGGCGCTGTCTTATGCCGAGCTGAACCAGCAGGCCAACCACCTGGCTTTTCAACTGATCGAGCTGGGCGTGCAGCCTGACGACCGCGTGGCCATCTGCGCGCGGCGCAGCCTGGACACCCTGGTCGGGCTGGTGGCGATCCTCAAGGCCGGTGCGGCGTATGTCCCCGTCGACCCGGCGCACCCGCTGGACCGCATCGGCTACTTGCTCGAAGACAGCGCCCCGGTTGCGGTGCTGGTGCAGCCGGAGCTGGCCCAGCGTTTACCGACGTTGCAGGTGCCGGTGCTGGAACTCGACAGCCGCCTGCTGCACGGTGCTGCCTGCGGCAACCCCCAGGTCGCCGGCCTGACCCCGGCACACTTGGCCTATGTGATTTACACCTCCGGTTCCACCGGTCTGCCCAAGGGCGTAATGGTCGAACATCAGACTGTGGAAAACCTGGTCAACTGGCATTGCGATGCGTTCGACCTGCACGCCGGCAGCCATACCTCCAGCGTCGCCGGGTTTGGTTTCGATGCGATGGCCTGGGAAGTCTGGCCGGCCCTGTGCGTCGGGGCGACCCTGCATCTGCCGCCGGCGGCGCAGGGCAACGAAGACATCGACGCCTTGCTGGCCTGGTGGCAGGCGCAACCGCTGGATGTCAGCTTCCTGCCGACGCCAGTGGCCGAATACGCCTTCAGCCAGAACCTGCAACACCCGACCCTCAAGACCCTGCTGATCGGCGGCGACCGTCTGCGCCAGTTCAGCCAGGCGCAACGCTTTACCTTGGTCAACAACTATGGCCCGACCGAGGCCACCGTGGTGGCGACTTCCGGCGTGATCACGGCAGGACAGGCGTTGCACATCGGCAAGCCGGTGGCCAATGCCCAGGCGTACGTGCTGGATGCACAACTCAAGCCGGTGCCGCTGGGCGTGGCCGGTGAGCTGTACGTGGGGGGGGCCGGGGTGGCGCGGGGTTACTTGAACCGTGCACAAATGACCGCCGAACGCTTCCTCAAGGACCCGTTCAGTGCCGACCCGCAGGCGCGGATGTACCGCACCGGCGACCTGGTGCGTTGGCTGGCGGACGGCACCCTGGAATACCTGGGGCGTAACGACGACCAGGTGAAGATTCGCGGTGTACGTATCGAACTGGGCGAGATCGACAGCTGCCTGGCCACCCATCCTCAGGTGCGTGAAGCGGTGGTGCTGGCCCGTGACGGGCGGCTGGTCGCCTATTTCACCGCGCATGACGCGGTGGATGTCGAGAGCCTGCGCGGCTTTATGCAGGCGCAGTTGCCGGAGTACATGGTGCCGGCCGCCTACGTACGTCTGGAGCATATGCCGCTGACCGCCAACGGCAAGCTGGACCGCAAGGCCCTGCCGGAACCGGACCAGGACGCGCTGCTCAACCGCAGCTATGTGGCACCGCAGGGCGAGGTGGAACGCACCCTGGCGCAGATCTGGGCCGAGGTGCTCAAGGTCGAGCGCGTGGGGCGGCATGACCACTTCTTCGAGTTGGGCGGGCATTCTTTGCTCGCGGTGGGGTTGGTCAGTCGCATGCGCCAGGCCGGTTTGAATGCCGATGTACGCGTACTGTTCAGCCAGCCGACCCTGGCGGCATTGGCCGCCGCCGTTGGCCAGGGGCGTGAAGTGACGGTCGAGCCCAACCGTATTCAAGCGGATTGCCAACGCATCACCCCGGACCTGTTGCCGCTGATCACGTTGGACCAGAGCAGCATTGATCGGATTGTCGACAGCGTACCGGGCGGTGTCGGCAACGTGCAGGATATCTACCCGCTGGCACCGTTGCAGGAAGGCATTCTTTACCATCACCTCAGCGCCGAACAGGGCGACCCGTACTTGCTGCAGGCGCGTTTCAGCTTTGCCGACGCGCAGCGTCTGCAAGCGTTTGTCCAGGCCCTGCAGGCGGTGATCGACCGTCATGACATCCTGCGTACCGCCATCGTGCTGGAGGGTTTGCAAGCGCCGGTGCAAGTGGTCTGGCGCAAGGCCGAGCTTGATGTGCAAGGCGTATCGGTGGACGCCGCCCACGGCGACGTGCTGGCCCAACTGGAGCAGCGTTTTGGCGCCCGTCACCACCGCGTAGACCTGGCCCGCGCGCCACTGATGCAACTGGTGTATGCCCAAGACCCGCTCAATCAGCGGGTGGCGGCGATTTTGCTGTTCCACCACATTGCCCTGGACCATACCGCGCTGGAGGTCGTCAGCCAGGAAATGCAGGCCTACTTGCTGGACCCGACAGCCGAGCTGCCGGTGCCGGTGCCGTACCGTAATTACGTGGCCCAGGCCCGCCTGGGTGTCAGCGAACAAGAGCATGAGGCGTTCTTTCGCGAGCTGTTGGGCGACATCGAAGAGCCGACGTTGCCCTTCGGCTTGCAGGATGTGCAAGGCGATGCCCAGGCGATCGAAGAGGCCAGCCTGCGTGTCGACCCCGAGTTGAACCGGCGCCTGCGTAGCCAGTTGCGCCACCTCGGGGTCAGCGCCGCCAGCATGTTTCACCTGGCCTGGGCCCAAGTGCTGGCCGGGGTGACCGGTAAGCAAGACGTAGTCTTCGGCACGGTGTTGATGGGGCGCATGCTCGGTGGCGAAGGGGCGGAGCGGGCGCTGGGCATTTTCATCAACACCTTGCCGCTGCGCATCGATGTGGATGGTCGCGACGTTCGCGCCGGTGTGCGCCAGGCGCACTCGCGCCTGAGCGCGCTGCTGGGGCATGAACATGCCGCGTTGGCCCTGGCGCAACGTTGCAGCCAAGTGTTGGCGCCGTTGCCGTTGTTCAGTGCGCTGCTCAACTATCGCCATAGCAGTGTCGGCGACGGGGTGGCGCAGGCCCTGGCCTGGCAAGGGATGGAAGGGCTCGGCGGCGAGGAGCGCACCAACTACCCGCTGACCTTGAACGTTGACGAATGGGGCGACGGTTTCAGTCTCACGGTGTTGACCCTGCCACAAGTCGGTGCGCAACGCCTGTGCGCTTTTGTGCACCAGGCGCTGGAACACTTGGTACACGCGCTGGAGCATGCCCCCACGACTGCGCTGCAGGCACTGGCAATCCTGCCGGCGGCCGAACGCGAGCAAGTGTTGAGCACCTTCAATACCACGGCACGGGAATACCCGGCTGCACACACCGTCCATGAGGTTTTCGAAGCGCTTGCCGCCGTACAACCGACGGCATTGGCGGCTGTGCATGCCGAGCAACGAGCGACCTACGCCGAACTGAATCTGCGGGCCAACCGCCTGGCGCATCACCTGATCGGTCTGGGTGTGGCGCCGGGTGCCAGCGTGGCGATCCTGCTGGAACGCTCCGTGGACCTGCTGGTCAGCCAGTTGGCAATCAGCAAGTGTGCGGCGGTGTATGTGCCGCTGGATGTCAACGCGCCGTTGGACCGTCAAGGCTTCATGATTGCGGACAGCGGGGCGGCGTTGGTGCTGACGGTGGCCTCGGTCGAGGTGCCGGAAGGTGTTCGTCGCTTGGACCTGGACAGCCTGGATCTGAGTATCGAGCCGGATCACAACCCGGCGCTGGAGCAATCCGCCGAGACCGCGGCGTACATCATGTACACCTCCGGCTCCACCGGTACGCCGAAGGGCGTGCTGGTGCCGCATCGAGCGATCACGCGCCTGGTGATCAACAACGGCTATGCCGATTTCAATCAGCAGGACCGCGTGGCGTTTGCTTCGAACCCGGCGTTTGACGCCAGCACCCTCGATGTCTGGGCGCCATTGCTCAATGGCGGCGCGGTGGTGGTGGTCGATCAGGACACGCTGCTGTCCCAGGCTGATTTTGCTGCGCTGTTGCAGGAGCAGGCGGTCAGCGTGTTGTGGATGACCGCCGGGTTGTTCCACCAGTACGCCGAAGGGCTGCTGCCGGTCTTCTCGCAACTGCGTTACCTGATTGTCGGTGGTGATGTACTCGATCCGAGCGTGATCGCCCGGGTCCTCAAGGACGGCGCGCCCCAGCATCTGCTCAACGGCTACGGCCCGACCGAGGCGACGACGTTCTCGACTACCCATGAGATTACGCGGGCAGACGAGGGCAGCATCCCGATTGGCCGTCCGGTGGGCAACAGCCGTGCCTACGTGCTCGACGCTCGCCAACAACCGGTGCCGGTCGGTGTGACCGGCGAGTTGTATATCGGTGGCCAGGGCGTTGCCCTGGGCTACCTGAACCGGGCTGACCTGACGGCGGAGAAATTCCTCGCCGACCCGTTCAACGACGGAGCGCTGATGTACCGCACCGGCGACCTGGTGGCCTGGCGTGCCGACGGCACCTTGCAGTATCAGGGCCGTAACGACCAGCAGGTGAAGATCCGTGGTTTCCGCATTGAACTGGGCGAGATCGAAACGCGCCTGAGTGAGCACCCGCAGGTCAGGGACGCAGTAGTACTCGCCCGTCAGGACGAACCGGGGCACAAGCGCCTGGTGGCGTACTTCACCGAGCGTGAAAACGTCGATATCCAATCCTTGCGTGAGCATCTGCAAGCGCAGTTGCCGGACTACATGGTGCCGGCCGCCTACGTGCGCCTGGACAGCCTGCCGCTGACCAACAACGGCAAGGTCGACCGCAAGGCCCTGCCTGCACCGGACCAGGAGGCCCTGCTGAGCCGTGGCTACGAAGCGCCACAAGGTGAAGTGGAAACCGTGTTGGCGCAGATCTGGGCGGATGTGCTCAAGGTCGAGCAAGTCGGGCGTCACGATAACTTCTTTGAACTGGGCGGCCATTCGCTGCTGGCGGTCAATTTGATTGAACGCATGCGCCAGGCCGACCTCAGCGCCGATGTACGCGTGTTGTTTCGCCAGCCCACCCTTGCGGCGTTGGCGGCTGCCGTCGGCTCCGGGCGTGAGGTGGTTGTACCGGCCAACCGTATTACGCCTGACTGCGCACGCATCACTCCCGACCTGCTACCCCTGATGACCCTGGACCAGGCGAGCATCGACCATATCGTCGCCCAGATCCCGGGCGGCACGGCGAATGTGCAGGATATTTACCCGTTGGCGCCATTGCAGGAAGGCGTGTTGTACCACCATATCCGTGCCGAAACCGGCGACCCCTACTTGCTGCAATCGAGTTACGGGTTTGACAGCCTGGAGCGTTTCCAGGTGTTTATCGAGGTGCTGCAGGCGGTCATCGATCGCCATGACATCCTGCGCACCAGCCTCGTCTGGCAAGGCCTGGAAAACCCGGTGCAAGTGGTGTGGCGCAAGGCCGCGCTGGCGGTGCAGGAAATGCCCGCCGACCCGCACGGCGATGACGTCGTGAACCAGCTGCGTGAGCGTTTCGATGCCCGTCACTATCGCCTGGAACTGACCCAGGCACCGTTGATGCGCATCGTCTATGCCCGTGACGAGGCCAATCAGCGGATCGTCGCGTTGCTGATGTTCCATCACTTGATCATGGACCATACCGCCCTTGATGTGGTGCAACAGGAAATGCACCTGTTGCTGCAGGGCCAGGTCGAACAGCTGAAGCACGCGGTGCCTTACCGCAATTATGTGGCGCAGGCACGCCTGGGCAGCACTGATGCGGAGCACGAGCGGTTTTTCCGCGAGATGCTCAGCGATATCGATGAACCGACTTTGCCGTTCGGTCTGCAGGATGTGCAGGGCGATGGGCATGGCGTGGGCGAAGCCACACACCTGCTTGATAAGGGCTTGAGCCTGCGCCTGCGCGAACAGGCACGCCAGACCGGCGTCAGCGCCGCCAGCCTGTTTCACCTGGCCTGGGCAAGGGTGTTGGGCAGCGTGTCGGGCCGTCGCGAGGTCGTATTCGGCACCGTGTTGCTCGGCCGCATGCAAGGCGGTGAAGGGGCGGACCGTGGGCTGGGGATGTTTATCAATACCTTGCCGCTTCGAGTCGATGTCGACGCAGTGGGCGTGCGCTCGGCCGTCAAGGCAACCCATGCGCGACTGACGGCGTTACTGGGGCACGAGCATGCTTCACTGGCGCTGTCCCAGCGTTGCAGCGGGGTGCCGGCGAGCGTGCCGTTGTTCAGCGCCTTGCTCAACTACCGGCACACTGGCGTGGTCGAGGACATGGCCGCGCTCGAACAGGTATGGCACGGTATGTACTTCCTGCACGCCGAAGAGCGCACCAACTACCCGATCACCTTGAGCGTCGATGACCTGGGCGAGCAATTCAATCTCAATGCACTGGTGGTTTCGCCGCTGGAGGCGCGCCGTCTCTGTGACTACCTGCTCACCGTCGTGGAGCAGTTGGTGCAGGCACTGGAGCAATCCCCCGATCTGCCGTTCGAGCAATTGTCGGTATTGCTGGCGAGCGAAGTACACCAGGTGCTGGTCGAGTTCAACCCGACCACGCGTGCCTACCCCGAAACACAGGCCGTGCACGCGCTGTTCGAAGCCCGCGCGGCGGCCGATCCGCAGGCGCTGGCGGCGGTGCATGGCGAGCAAGCCGTGAGTTATGCGCAATTGAACCGACGGGCCAACCAGTTGGCCCATCACCTGCTCGGCCAAGGCGTGGCGCCCGGCGACCGCGTGGCGATCTTGCTGGAACGCTCCGTGGACCTGCTGGTCAGCCAGTTGGCAATCAGCAAATGTGCGGCGGTGTATGTGCCGCTGGATGTCAACGCGCCGTTGGACCGTCAAGGTTTCATGATCTCGGACAGCGGGGCGGCTCTGCTGCTGACGGCGGCCTCGATCGAGACGCCGCAGGTTGCTCGTCGCCTGGACCTGGATACTCTGGATCTGAGTCTTGAGCCTGATCACAACCCGGCACTGGAGCAATCCGCCGAGACGGTGGCGTACATCATGTACACCTCCGGCTCCACGGGGACGCCAAAAGGCGTGCTGGTGCCGCACCGCGCCATCACGCGCCTGGTGATCAACAACGGCTATGCCGATTTCAATCAGCATGATCGGGTGGCGTTTGCTTCGAACCCGGCGTTTGACGCCAGTACCCTGGATGTCTGGGCGCCATTGCTCAATGGCGGCGCGGTGGTGGTGGTCGATCAGGACACATTGCTATCCCAGGCCGGCTTTGCCGCGCTGTTGCAGGAACAAGCAGTCAGCGTGTTGTGGATGACCGCCGGCTTGTTCCACCAGTACGCCGAAGGATTGTTGCCGGTCTTCCCGCAACTGCGTTACCTGATTGTCGGTGGCGATGTGCTCGATCCGAACGTGATCGCTCGGGTCCTCAAGGACGGTGCACCCCAGCATCTGCTTAACGGCTACGGCCCGACTGAAGCCACTACCTTCTCGACCACCCATGAGATTACGCGGGCAGACGAGGGCAGCATTCCGATTGGCCGCCCGGTGGGCAACAGCCGAGCTTATGTGCTCGACGCCCGTCAACAACCGGTGCCGGTCGGTGTCACTGGCGAGTTGTATATCGGTGGCCAGGGGGTTGCCCTGGGCTACCTGAACCGGGCTGACCTGACGGCGGAGACATTCCTCGCCGACCCGTTCAACGACGGGGCGCTGATGTACCGCACTGGCGACCTGGTGGCCTGGCGTGCCGACGGTACCTTGCAGTATCAGGGCCGTAACGACCAGCAGGTGAAGATCCGCGGTTTCCGCATCGAACTGGGCGAGATCGAAACGCGCCTGAGTGAGCACCCGCAGGTCAAGGACGCGGTGGTACTCGCCCGTCAGGACGAACCGGGGCACAAGCGCCTGGTGGCGTACTTCACCGAGCGTGAAAACGTCGATATCCA
>NZ_QODI01000022.1:0-81921 GCF_009935975.1 Pseudomonas sp. Q1
GCAATCGCCTGATGATCCAGGGCGATCATCACTATGACTACGACGCCTTCGGCAACCTCATCCGCGAACGACGCGGCGAAGGCCAGCAACTCGTCACCGAATACCGCTACGACTGCCAACACCGTTTGATTGGCCTCACCACACCCAACGGGCAAACCGCCCACTATCGCTACGACCCATTTGGGCGGCGCATCAGCAAAACCGTGGATGACACAACCACGGAGTTTTTCTGGCAAGGCGACAAGCTGATTGCCGAGCATCATGCGGAGCGCCATCGCAGTTATCTGTATGAACCCGGCACCTTCCGCCCGCTCGCCCTGCTGGAAGGCTTTGGGCCAAAGGAGACAAAACCCTACCACTACCAACTCGACCACCTCGGCACGCCGCAGGAACTCACCGCCCCCGACGGCGAAATCGTCTGGTCCGCGCACTACCGCGCCTACGGCGAAATCGCCCGCCTTGATGTCGGCAAAATCGACAATCCGTTGCGTTTTCAGGGCCAGTACTGCGACGCAGAAAGCGGGCTGCACTACAACCGTCATCGTTACTACAATCCGGATATTGGTCGATACCTGACGCCGGATCCGGTGAAGCTGGCGGGTGGGATCAATGCGTACCTGTACGTGCCGAATCCTACGGGGTGGGTGGATCCGCTGGGGTTGAGTACGTGTCCTGGTGGGGATGGGTGCGGACCTAGTATAAGTACTAACGACTCATCCTATAAATCAGCCTTGAATGAAAAGCAGCCGTCCCCCCCACTTATCCACGAGGTTGATGCTAGAGCGCTGAATCGGACACACAGCATTGAAGGGAAACGATCAACAAGGAAAGTGGAGGAAATTGCCCGCAGCATGCGAGGCACTGGATACGACAAAAACAACCCCATCGATGTAGTGGAGCATAACCAGCAATACTATATTCTTGATGGTCATCATCGAGCCGCAGCCGCGAGGCAAACACATACGCCAATTACCATACGATTAATCCATGATATAAATGGTCACGAAAGCTCATATAGCAATATCAAAGATATAATAGATGCTTCAAACTCGGTTGGGCACGACAGACTGGAAAAGCCAAGAAGATGAAAAGTCAGAAACTAGAAAATTTGATCACCGAATATTTGGAGCAGGTAAAGAAAGCGACAGATTTACTTGAGCACTCGTTCGGTACCAAAAATATTCTGAGCCTATGGCATGCTAGGAAAATTCCACAACGAGGCAAAGTCAATGATGACGTAACCTATGAGCTACACGGGATTGGCTGCCGAGTACACCTACCTGAAATATGTATCGACTTTGATTACGGTCCTGACGAAAGGGTTGATGGCTTCGATGCTTGGCGGCTTTACATGTACGCATGTGAATTACCACATAAATATGAGAAATATACCGATAAGAAATATTTAGAGCATGAACTCAACGAATATGTAAAAACGGGCAGAGCCAAGAAAATTGAAGGTTCCGTATCAAATTTGTATTTCATACACCCTTAATAAAAAATACAGAACCATTCCATCGAAAAAAATAATGCTCAAAGACCCATTTCCGAACATCCCATTCGACCCCAGTTTGAAATGGTTCATAGGTGTATTTGATGTTTACGACCGAGAGCAAGATCTTGGGAAGGAGTTGGACAAATACAATCCAAATGAACACGCAGACAGAGAAGAACTCATAAAAAACTACGCATTGAGCTTGGATTACCTTTCCTACAGACATAAATACGCGTTGGTCGAAGCTTTAAAATGCTGCCTGAGCGACAAGCACTACGATTTCCAAAGCTTATTCAAGATTGGTGAAGGTGAAGCAGCCTCATGGCCTAGGTCAGAATGGTACAACCTTGAAAAGCCTAGAGACTTCTTGGCAGACGCTTATCAATTCGCTCGGATTATTTGGATGGAAGACCTCCAAAAAGCCAGCCTCGAAGACCCATCAACTTGGTAAACAAAACAAACCTGTGCGGAGCACCCTACCCCGCCACAGGCTTGCGCAGTCCCCTTAAATCCCCGCCAACGCCAGGTCCATCGCAAAATACGTAAAAATCAAATCCGCCCCGGCACGCTTGATCGACCCCAGCGTCTCCCGTACCACTCGCGCCTCATCGATCGCCCCGGCTTGTGCGCCGAACTTGATCATCGCGTACTCGCCACTTACCTGGTACGCCGCCACCGGCAGGCGTGAGGCTTCGCGGATGTCGCGGATGATGTCGAGGTAAGCGCCGGCTGGCTTGACCATCAGGGCGTCCGCGCCTTCCTGTTCGTCCAGCAGGGATTCGCGTACCGCTTCGCGGCGGTTCATCGGGTTCATCTGGTAGCTTTTACGATCGCCCTTGAGCGCGCTGCCGCCCGCTTCGCGGAACGGGCCGTAAAGGGCCGAGGCAAATTTGGTGGAGTAGGCCATGATCGGGATGTGGGTGAAGCCTGCGTCATCCAGGGCGCGGCGGATGGCCTGGACCTGGCCGTCCATCGCCGCCGACGGTGCGATGACGTCGGCACCGGCACGGGCGGCGGCCACGGCTTGCTTGCCGAGGTTGGCCAGGGTGGCGTCGTTGTCGACGTGGGCACCGTGCATCACGCCGCAGTGGCCGTGGTCGGTGTATTCACAGAAGCAGGTGTCGGACATCACGATCATTTCCGGCACGGCGTCCTTGATGATCGAGGACATGCGCGAAACCAGGCCGCGTTCCTTCCAGGTATCGCTGCCATCGGCATCCAGGTGATGAGACACGCCGAAGGTCATCACCGACTTGATCCCGGCACGCGCAAAGCGCTCGATTTCACCGGCCAGTTTCTTCTCGGGGATCCGCATGACACCCGGCATGCTGGTGATCGGCACGAACTCGTCGATTTCTTCTTCGACGAAAATGGGCAATACCAAGTCGTTAAGGGTGAATTCGGTTTCCTGGAACAATCCGCGTAACTGCTCAGAGCGGCGCAGGCGGCGTGGACGGGCTTGTGGGAACTGGCTGGTCATGGTTTTCCTGGCTGAAGGCTAAAAACAGTAGAAGCAAAATCTTTGGGGCCAAAGCTTATGCCCCGAGGCCCCGGCAGCACAAACGCCAAGGGGCCAACAGTGTATTGCGTGGCGCGTAACAATTTATTGATCTAGAGCTGTACCCGTCCTTCGATACAGCCTGTCACCGCGCCACCGATCCAGATTTCAGCGCCTTGGCGCTCAACGTAAATGCGCCCCGCTCGCCCGATAGCCGTGCCTTGGCTGACCACATAGCGCTCGGGCGCCAGGCCCTCACCCAGTAACCACTGAGCCACGCCGGCATTCAAACTGCCGGTGGCGGGATCTTCCGGAGCGCCGTCACCGGCGATGAAAGCGCGCACTTCAAATTGCGTGTCTACCCGATCACGTTCAGGGTCACAGGGAGCAATCACACCCACGGCCAGGCCCTGCAGTTGCGCATAGTCCGGTTGCAAGGCCAGTACCTGGTCACGCTCAGCCAGCATCACTGCCATCCATCCCGCCCCATTGTCGACCCACTGACTGCGCACAATCGCCTCCGGGGCCAAACCGAGCCCCAGGCGCACGCGCTCCAACAGAGCGGCTTCAACCAAACCGGAACGCAACAATGGCGGCGCGATAAACGCCAACTCATTGCCTCGACGTCGGATCCGCACCAGGCCGATTTCGCACTCCTGGATGATCTCTTCGCCCTTCGGAAGGCCCCCCGCTTGCAACCACGCCTGGCAGCTCCCCAGCGTGGGATGCCCGGCAAACGGCAGCTCAGTGAGGGTGGTGAAAATCCGCACCCGGTAATCGGCCCGCGCATCACGCGGCTCCAGCAAAAAGGTAGTTTCGCTGAGGTTGGTCCAGTTGGCAAAGTCAGCCATCTGCCGGTCGGTAAGGCTGTCGGCGCCCAGCACTACCGCCAGTGGGTTACCTTTGAGCGGCACGCCGCTGAATACATCCAATTGCTTGAAATCGAAAGTCCGCATATTCAACTCTTCAGGGCTCAGCCAGGAATGCTCAGGCCACGGATCACCGCCGGACGCGCCACAAACCCGTCCAGCACACGCAATACGTTGGGGAAATCGGCGATTCCCACCAGATCACCCGCCTCGTAGAACCCAATCAGGTTACGAATCCACGGGAAGGTGGCGATGTCGGCAATGCTGTAGTCATCGCCCATGATCCAGGTGCGGCCCAGCAGGCGTTTTTCCAGTACCTCCAGCAACCGCCGAGACTCCGCGACGTAACGGTCACGCGGGCGCTTGTCTTCATAAGCCTGGCCGGCAAACTTGTTGAAAAAACCCACCTGGCCGAACATCGGGCCGATACCGGCCATCTGGAACATCAGCCATTGGATCGTTTCATAGCGCGTGGCCGGGTCCTCAGACAGCAGTTGGCTGGTCTTTTCCGCAAGGTAGATCAGGATCGCGCCGGACTCGAACAACGCCAACGGCTGACCGCTCGGACCATTGGGGTCGATGATCGCAGGAATCTTGTTGTTGGGGTTCAGGGACAGGAACTCGGGGGACAGTTGGTCCTGCGTCTCGAAGCTGACCTTGTGCGCTTCATACGGCAAAGCCAGCTCTTCCAGCATGATCGACACTTTGACGCCGTTGGGCGTCGGCAACGAATACAGCTGCAGGCGCTCCGGATGCTGGGCGGGCCATTTGCTGTTGATCGGGAAAGCGGCAAGTGCATTCATCGGAAAATTCCCAGGCTGAAAACCCCCATCATAGTCATCCGGGCCTCGCCCTGCATGGGTCATCATTACGCAACATAGCCAAGCTAGGCTGCCGCGCAGGCGAACCAACGCGCCAAAATGCACTCTTACGTGCGCCAAAACGTTGAAAGCAGACTCGAACTGACAATGACCATTTCACCTTTGCGCCTTGCGCAACGATTCAAACGCTACACCTACCTACTGCCATCATTGCTGTTACTCGGCGGAGCAATCGGCTTGGTCCTCGAATCCCCGCTCATCAATGCCGGGCCGGTGGATGGCGTGCAAACGCTGGTGTTCCTGCGCCACGGTGAAAAGCCTGCCGGCGGCCTGGGTCAGCTCAACTGCCAGGGCCTCAACCGTGCGATGAACCTGGCCAGCGTGTTGCCGGAAAAGTTCGGCAAGGCCAACTATGTGTTTGCCTCCAACCCGACGCGCAATGTCGAGGAAGGTGAGCATGACAATTCCTACAGCTACATTCGTCCATTGATGACCATCGGCCCCAGCGCCATCAAGCTCGGCCTGCCGGTGAATATCAAGTTCTCCGCCAACGACACCAGCGCCCTCGCCGACGAACTGGTGGAAGACAAGTACCACAACTCGATCATCTACACCGCCTGGTCCCATGGCTACCTGCCGGAACTGATCAACAAGGTCGCCAGCGAAGCGGTGGGCTCGAAGTACACCATCGCCCACGACTGGTCCGGCAACGACTACGACACGTTGTATGTGCTGACGCTGACCTGGCACAACGGCAAAGCGTCGTTGCTGAGCCGCAACTACCAACAGGGCTTGAACAATGGCCAGCAGACCTGCCCGGATGCCACCCAGGTGAGCGCTGACATCTGAGGGCGTATGATGCACCGCTATTGACTCAGCTTCGGATCATCAGCATGCCCAACCTCACGTCTACCCAGCCCGCCCGGGGCTGGTCTTTCTGGTGGAAACCCGCCTTGTTTCTCCTGGTTGCCTGCGTCGGCCTGTACTACGTGAAGTGGTCGCCCTACTACTTCAAGGCATTCGTGGCAGCGGATAACCACAGCATTGGTGCGTCAATCCTCAACGATCAACAAACCGCGCCGCTGATGGCCGCGCTGGCGTATGCGCAGGTGTATTTCCTGGCCATCTGGAAAGCGGCGGTGCTGGCGGTGATTCTCGGCTCGCTTCTGCAAGTGTTGATTCCCCGCGACTGGCTGCTGCGCCTGTTTGGCAAGGCCGGGCTGGGATCGACTGTGCGCGGCGGGCTGTTCGCACTGCCGGGGATGATGTGCAGTTGCTGCGCGGCGCCGGTGGCGGCAGGCATGCGCCGTCAGCAAGTATCGGTGGGAGCGGCGTTGGCGTTCTGGATTGCCAACCCGGTGCTGAACCCGGCCACCCTGGTATTCATGGGCTTTGTGTTGGGCTGGGGTTTTACGGCCTTGCGCCTGGTGGCGGGGATTGTGCTGGTGGTGGGCGTGTCGCTGGTGGCCCAGCGCATTGCGCGACCGGAGCAGGTGCCCGATGCCGCATTGGAGGCGGTTTCAGAGGTCAGCGTCGTCGAATCGCAGCCGTTCCTGAGCCGTTGGCTGCGCACCCTGTGGCAATTGTTCTGGAGCACCATCCCGGTCTATATCCTGGCCGTACTGATCCTGGGCGCAGCGCGAGTGTGGTTGTTCCCCCATGTGGATGGCGCCATGGCCAACAGCCTGCTCTGGCTGGTGCCATTGGCGATTGTCGGCACCTTGTTCGTGATTCCGACCGCCGCCGAGATCCCTATCGTACAAACCATGATGACCCTCGGCATGGGCACCGGCCCGGCCGTGGCCTTGCTGATGACCTTGCCGAGCGTGAGCCTGCCGTCACTGCTGATGCTGCGCAAAGACTTCGATGCACGGGTGCTGGTAACGGTGGCCGGGTTGACCATGTTGGTGGGTGTGGTGTGTGGGTTGATCGGGGCCGTCATTCTCTAGTGACTCTCAGAGGCTGGTGGCACTGCGACAACCGGGGTATCTGTGCCAGGTTGAAACCTGTGGCGAGGGAGCTTGCTCCCGTGGCGACCTATTGGCCATCCCTGGCCCAGGACGGCTAACCCGGCGTCCTGCCGGGTTACCCACGGATTCAAGCCTGCGTTCGGCCAGCGTGGTTTGACGGGGCGCCTAAGATCAAGATCAAGATCAAAAGCAAGATCAGGAGTGCGGCAAGCAGCGAATCTCAGCCGTCATGCGGGCAAGACCGGATAGATTTGATCAGATGCGGATTGTCTGTATCGGCTCAGAAAGATCGACCCAGCCTTTCACGCAAATACTCCACCACTGCGCCCTGCTCTCCCGAAAACTCGATCCGGGCGCCTTTGCTTTGCTTTTGAAAGGCGTACATCGGGTCGTAGTACTCGCGCAGCAACCCTTCGATCCACTCCCGGTGCAGGTCGACTGCACCACTGCGGGCCTGTTCCGCCAAGGCGTCCTGCAGGATCGCCTGTAGCCGTTGGAAGCGTTCACCGCCCAGGCGCTTGTGAATGTTGGCCAGGCTCTGGGTCAGGCGCTCGGCAAAGCGGGCCTGGCCGGTTTCGCCATGCACCTCGATGAATTCTGCGCAGAGTTCGACCACGTAATCACGCAGGATTCGCTCAACACGCCCCTCCACGCTGTCTTCGAGCCAGACCATCGGAAACGTCTGCATGCCTTTATGCAACGGCAGGGGAAGCGCGCAACTGCCGATCATGCGGCTCTCGTCCTCGACCACAAACTGTTCGATACCGACCGCGCGCTTTTTCAGCAGGTCCACCGCCAGGCGATTTTCGAAATCGATGTTGGATGGCTGCGCCGTAGCGCGCTTGCCGAAGCTGGAGCCGCGGTGGTTGGCGTGCCCCTCCAGGTCCAGGGCATTGCGCAACTGACCGAGCACTTCGGTTTTGCCGGTGCCCGTCATGCCGCCCAGCAATACAAAATCACATGCGTTCGTTGCCTGTTCCAGGGTGTCCAGCAGGAAGGTGCGCATGGCCTTGTAGCCACCGCCGACGCGTGGATATTCAATACCCGCCTCGGTCTTCAACCACTGCTGCACAATCTGCGAACGCAGCCCACCACGAAAGCAATACAAGTATCCGTCGGGATTGGCCTTGGCGAACTGTGCCCACTGCTCGATGCGCTCTGCCTTGATCGCCCCGGACACCAGCTCATGCCCCAGCACAATGGCAGCCTGCTGGCCTTGCTGCTTGTAACAGGTGCCGACCCGCTGACGTTCGTCATCGGTCATCAGCGGCAGGTTGATCACCCCGGGGAACGCGCCCTTGGTGAACTCGATCGGCGCACGGGTATCCATCATCGGCCGGTCATTGAGGAAGATGTCGCGGTAGTCGGTGAAATCAGTCGCCATCAAAACACCTCTACCGCGTGGGTCTGTCGCTCACCCAACGCGCCAATCGACTCAAGGCTCAAGCCCATTTCGGCGGCCATTGCATGAAATTCGGCGTCGCCCTCCGGCGTCACGGCAATCAACAGGCCACCACTGGTCTGCGGGTCACACAGCACACGCTTGTGCAATTCTTGAAGGCGACCCAGCTTGCTCGCATAACTGTCGAAGTTGCGCAACGTGCCACCGGGCATGCAGCCTTGATCCAGGTAATGCTCGACGCCCGGCAGCAACGGCACCTTGGCATATTCGATGCGCGCCGTCAGGCCACTGCCGTCGGCCATTTCCACCAAGTGGCCGAGCAGGCCGAATCCGGTGACGTCCGTCATGGCCGTCACGCCGGCCAACTTGCCGAAACGGCTGCCCGGTTTGTTCAGGGTGCACATCCAGTCGCGGGCCACACCCACATCGACCTCGCGCAATTTGCTCTTCTTTTCCGCAGTCGTCAGAACGCCGATGCCCAGCGGCTTGGTCAGATACAACTTGCACCCGGCCGTGGCGGTGTCGTTGCGCTTCATATGGCGCTTTTGCACGATCCCGGTCACGGCCAGGCCAAAGATCGGCTCCGGCGCGTCGATGGAGTGGCCACCAGCTAGCGGGATGCCCGCCGCGTCACATACCGAACGGCCACCGCGGATGACCTCCCGGGCAATCTCCGGTGCCAATACGTTCACCGGCCAGCCGAGAATGGCAATGGCCATCAGCGGGTCGCCGCCCATGGCGTAGATGTCGCTGATGGCATTGGTCGCGGCAATGCGGCCGAAGTCGAAGGGGTCATCGACAATCGGCATGAAGAAATCAGTGGTGGAGACCACGCCCCGCTCGTCGTCGATGGCGTAGACCGCCGCGTCATCGCGCGAAGCATTCCCCACCCACAGGTTGGGGTCGAGATTCTGCGCGCCACTGCCGGCCAGGATCACTTCCAGTACCTGGGGCGAAATCTTGCAGCCGCAACCCGCGCCGTGGCTGTATTGGGTGAGGCGAATAGGCTCGTTCATGGAGGACCTCAAGCTATCAAGTGGGTGGAGTCTACCAGACAGCAAAAGGCCAACTGGGCTCACGGAGCGCAGTTGGCCTTTGCCTATCGAGCCTTACTGCTTGGCAGCCAGCAGGCGTTTGTGGCGATTGCGTCGCGCCATGTTCAACAGTTCGATCACCGCCGAGAACGCCATGGCCGCATATACATAACCTTTTGGCACATGGGCGCCGAAGCCTTCGGCGATCAAGGTCATGCCGATCATGATGAGGAAGCCCAGGGCCAGCATCACCACCGTCGGGTTGTCGTTGATGAACTTGGCCAACGGCTCGGCCGCCACCAGCATCACAATCACCGACACCACCACGGCAATGATCATAATCGGCAGGTGCTCGGTCATACCCACCGCAGTGATGATGCTGTCGATGGAAAAGACCAAGTCGAGCATCAGGATCTGGCCAATGGCCGCCGCAAAGCCGATGGACACGCCGTTACCGGCGCTGACCTTCTCTTCCGGCTCCGGGTCCATGCTGTGGTGGATTTCAGTGGTCGCCTTCCACACCAGGAACAAGCCACCGGCGATCAGGATCATGTCTTTCCACGAAAATGCCTGGCCGAAGATTTCGATCACCGGCGCCGTCAACTGCACGATGAACGCGATGGTGCTCAACAGGCCCAGGCGCAGGATCAACGCCATGCTGATGCCGATACGACGTGCTTTCGCCCGGTGTTTCTCCGGCAATTTGTTGGTGAGGATCGAGATAAAGATCAGGTTATCGATGCCCAGCACGATTTCCATCACGATCAAGGTAGCCAACGCCACCCAGGCGGTAGGGCTTGCAGCCAGTTGTAAAAGGTAATCCATAGGTCAGTCCTGACGTGGTGAGGCTCGGGAATTAGGTTTCTTTGCGATCGGACTCGGAAGCCTTTTCAGCGTCGTTGTCTTTCTTCTCAGGGCTGATCAAACCCTGGGTTGCCTCACTCAGGGCCTGCTCGGCGGCCTTGTGAGTTTCATCGATGGCTTGCTTGGCCGACTCGGTAGCCTTGCCCATCACTTGCTGCGCACTCTTTTCCACTTGATCACAGCCAACCATTACCAATGAAAGCGCAAGCAACGAGGCCGCGCCCAGATAATTGAGTTTCATGATGTATTCCTCTCTTAGAACCAGAGGGACCAAATAGTGGCCCTGCGATAGCGAGGCATTCTATGCAGGCGAACAGTTCAGTAAAATTCGTATTTTTATGACATATACTTCGAATTTAACGAACTGTAGACCCCTATGCTCAATTACCGGCAATTGCATTACTTCTGGGTGGTGGCCAAGACCGGCAGCATTGTGCGCGCCTGTGAGCAGTTGAACCTCACACCCCAGACCATCAGCGGGCAAATCAGCCTGCTCGAGCAAACGTTCGGTGTAGCGCTGTTTCAGCGCGTCGGGCGCCAGTTGGAGTTGACCGAAGCCGGGCGCCGGGCACTGCCGTACGCCGAACAGATGTTCCAGACCGGCAATGAACTGGAGGCGATGCTGCGCGCCCAACCGAATGAGCAGCAGATCCTGTTTCGGGTCGGCGTGGCGGATGTGGTGCCCAAATCGATCGTCTATCGGCTGATCGCGCCGACCATGGAGTTGAGCGAGCCGATTCGGATCACCTGCCGCGAGGATAAACTCGAACGCTTATTGGCTGACCTTGCGATCCAGCGCCTCGACCTGGTGATTTCTGACAGCCCGATGCCTACGCACCTGGATATCAAAGGCTACAGCCAGAAGTTGGGCGAATGCGGCATCAGTTTTTTCGCCACCCAGGCATTAGCTGACGAATACGGTGGCGACTTCCCACAGTGCTTGCAGGGCGCACCGCTGTTGATTCCGGGAGCGGAAACCGTGGTGCGCAGCCGGTTGCAGCGCTGGTTTGCCGAGCAGCAGATCCAACCGAAGATCATCGGCGAGTTCGACGACAGCGCCTTGATGCAGGCGTTTGGCCAATCCGGCAGCGGGGTCTTCATCGCGCCAAGCGTGATCGCCGACGAGGTGGTGCGCCAGTACGGCGTGGCGCTGATCGGCCAGACCGTCGCGGTGACCGAGTCGTTTTACGCGATCTCGGTAGAACGCAAGGTCAAGCACCCCGGCATCGTGGCCATTACCGAAGGTGCTCGAAGGGAACTGTTTACCGCCCTGCCCTGAGGCGTCAGGCGCTGGCCGCGTGCGTTTTTCGGGCGCTCATCAGCCATAACGCCAGCAGGATCGACACCAGAATGAACCCGGACGCCGCAAAGCCCAGGCTGCCCAGGCCCAGGGTGTCGATCACATGCCCGCCGACCATCGCTCCCAGGCCGATCCCCAGGTTGGCCCCGGCGATATTCAACGACGCGGCAAACGCGGGAGCATGGGGCGCGGCCTTCATCAAGCGCACATGGCTGACCAGGAACATCGCCGCCTGGGTCACGCCCCACACCGCCATCGCCGCCGCCAGGCCGATCGTGGAGTGAATCGCCGGCACCAGCGCCACCATGCCCGCAATCATGAAACCGCAGAACACCATGGACGCAATCAACGGGTGCCGATCCACCGCACGCCCACCCAGGGAATTGCCGATCAAGCCGACCGCACCAAAGCCCATCAGGCACCAACCCACCAGCGTGCCGTCAAACCCGGCCAGGCGCTCAAGGATGTCCGCCAGATAGGTGTAGGCCGTGAACATGCCGCTGAACACCAGGATCGACAACAGGATATGGCCCTGCATCAGTGGGTTGCGCAGGATCTTGAACTGCGAGCGCAGCGTCACTTGATCGTTCTTCGGCGCGGTCACCGGCAAATAGAGGAACAGCAGCAGCGCCTTGGCCAACGCTACCACCGCCAGGATGGCAAACGCGGTGCGCCAGCCGAACATGTCCGAAATCAGCGTCCCCACGGGGATACCGAATACCGTGGCGCAGACGATACCGAAGCCGATTTTCTCGATCGCGCGTCCGGCGTATTCCGGGCCGACGATATCGACCGCGGTCTCACTGGCCAAGGCCCAGAACACCGGCAAACCCAGGGCAGGGATCAAGCGTGCCAGCGCCATCATCCAGATATTCGGCGCAAGGGCCGCCAAGGTATTGGCCACGCCGAACATGACCAGGATAGTGATAAACAGGCGCTTGCGTGGGAAGCGGGCGAAGTACGCCGTCAGAAACGGGCCAAAGGCTGCCACGGTAAAAGCGAACAGCGTCACCAGCAGGCCAGCCTGGGACACGCTGACGTTCAGGTCGCGGGCAATGGACGGCAACAAACCGACGATGACGAATTCTGTGGTCAGCACGGTAAAACCGGCAGCCGACAGCAGCAGGATGGGAAACAACATGAAAACTCCAGAAACAACGACATCAACGACAGCCCGAAGGGCTCGCTGACGGAGAGGAAAGATGAGAGGCAAGAATCTTAACAGAGTGTGTCCAGGTTTGGCGAAAGCCCTGAAGCGTGGGCGACGCGATGTCGCAGCGTCCGGGGTACCGATGACGACATGCTAGACTTCGCGCCCTCGCGTCCTACAGCCTTTTCTGCGTGCGCCGCTGTACCTTCAAAAAATTAGAGACAAGTGTTTATGACTGCTGCCCCCTCCCTTCTGCAACGACTAGCCCGCGTCAGCCTGGTCACGCAAATCCTCCTCGGCCTGATAGCCGGCATCCTCCTGGCACTCGTTGCGCCTGAGGCGGCCAAGGCCACCGGTTTTATCGGCAAGGTATTTGTCGCCGCGCTCAAAGGCGTAGCGCCGATCCTGGTGTTTGTATTGGTGATGGCGTCGATAGCCAATCATAAACAGGGCCAGCAAACCCATATCAAGCCGATCCTGTTCCTGTACCTGCTCGGCACCTTTGCCGCCGCCGTGGTGGCGGTGATCGGCAGCACGCTGTTCCCCTCGACGCTCGTACTGGCCACTCACGACGCCACGGTCAGCGCTCCGGGCGGAATCGGCGAAGTGTTGCAAAGCCTGCTGCTCAGCGTGGTGGATAACCCGATCAATGCCCTGGCGAACGCCAACTTTATCGGCATCCTGGCCTGGGCCATCGGCCTGGGGGTCGCCATTCGCCATGCCGGTGAGACGACCCGCACGGTGATCGACGATCTGTCCAACGGCGTGACATTGATGGTGCGCGTGGTGATTCGCTTCGCGCCTCTGGGCATCTTCGGTCTCGTGGCATCGACGCTGGCCACCTCGGGCTTCGGCGCCCTGCTCGGCTACGCCCATCTGCTTGGCGTACTGATCGGCTGCATGCTGTTCGTGGCATTGGTGATGAACCCGGCCATCGTGTACTGGAAACTGCGCCGTAATCCTTACCCGCTTGTGTTGATGTGCCTGCGCGAAAGTGGCATCACCGCCTTCTTCACCCGCAGCTCGGCAGCGAACATTCCGGTGAACCTGGCGTTGAGCAAGCGCCTGGGCCTGCATGAAGACACCTACTCGGTGTCGATTCCGCTGGGCGCCACCATCAATATGGCCGGTGCCGCGATTACCATCACGGTGTTGACCCTGGCAGCCGTACACACCCTCGGGATTTCGGTCGACCTGCCTACCGCCGTACTGCTCAGCGTAGTGGCAGCCGTTTGCGCCTGCGGAGCCTCGGGTGTGGCCGGTGGTTCGCTGTTGCTGATTCCCCTGGCGTGCAGCCTGTTCGGCATCCCCAGCGAGATCGCCATGCAGGTGGTTGCCGTCGGGTTCATCATCGGCGTACTTCAGGACTCGGCGGAAACCGCGCTGAACTCGTCCACCGATGTACTGTTTACCGCTGCCGCTTGCTTGGGCAAGGAAGAGCAATCGGCCTGACCCCTCCAGGCCGGCTCACTCAGGAACCGGCCTGGCGTTTTCATGCGGCTATCGACGTATCTACGGCAGGTTCAAGATGATCAGGACGAAACGCTGTCAGCGGTTGCCCGTACATCCGCAGGTTTTTCACATCGTATCGGTACCAATTCCCAGTGGTTTCATCCAGCAGCGCCTGGACCTTCGTGGTTTCGGCCCCGGCGTGAGTGCCTTCCACCACTCCTTTGGGTTTATGTTGGAACACCCGGTCCACACTGCGGTTGGCCGAAACGGCCTTCCAGGAAAGCAACCCTCGACCGAGGGCTGACGTATGAAGTGGTAATCCTTTGCTCACCAGCGCTTTCCCTCCAGCAAACGGATTGGCCGCACTGACCAGTGCGCGAGTGAAGGTACCGGCCTTGCTCAACACGCTGCCGCCAGACTTCAAGACCTTCGTCGCGGCCCCGGCCCCACCTAACGCAAAACCAAAGATATCGACGGCCAGGAACGCCAGGCCTTCACCAACCCTGCCCTCTTTGAAGCTGTGCACGGCCGCCGCGACCGGTATCAGCGCACGCGTGACCGCCTGGATTCTCTCGAACTCGGTGACTTCCGTGTCAAAGGTGGTGGCGCCCCTGGCGGCTGCGAACAGCTCGTCACGCTGGGCTGACTTGAAGTAATAACGCGTAGCGGTTTCGGCAATGAACTGTGACCTTGGCGAGGTGAAGGTTTGAACAGCCGAATCGGACTGCGCTCGCGCTGTTCGTTGAGCGCCATAACCCGAGACCTCAGTCAGCTGGGTGTTGGTTTTCACCCAAGGTATTGATCCTTCTCCCACGACGCGCTGCCATTGGCCCTGCAGCCCACCCTTGAGCCCCTTCGCCAAGTCCTTTCGATGACGCAATACACCGTTTGTGGGATCAACTTCGTAAACGCGCTTTTTGCCGTTGTACGTGGACTCTACGAACAACGGGCCATCCTTGGGCTTGTCGAACTTTTCGAAATCCTTGTTGAACAGATAGGAGGGCAGTTCATACGGGCCTGGCGAATGGAGTGGTCGGGTGACTGTCTGCTCGGTGAAAAATTTCAATTCACCCCACTCCAAAGCATCCTTATCTGCCTGTGGCAGCAGGGACATCTGGTGTTTGACTGTCACTTCTGAGGCCGTTTTGAGAGCGTCGTAATAGGCGCGGATTTGCTCTTCGAACGCTGCGTTGATTTCGTCGGGAAGAAAACGGATATAGCGTGCTACATCGCTGGGGATGGCCGGGTCGGTAGAGTCCCAACTGACAGGTGTATTCGTGAGCGCGATATCGAGTAGTGAATACGGCCCCTTGTAATCCCGCCACTTCTCGGACGGTTCCAGGACCTTTTTTTCGAGATCCACATCCGCGTATTTTTCGGGCAGCCGCTCTTTCATCAACTTGAGCGCAACCGATCGACGGGTCGGTACGGGTGCACGGAAGGCCTCTGAAGCCTGGGCCAGGGTTTCCAGGCGCTCGCTGGCCATTGCGCCAGCGCGCTCGACTTCTGCTGGCGAATAATTGTTATCGTCCCGTTTGGCAATCGCCCCATCCGCCACGGCCCAATGAATCACCCCTTCCCAGCCGGCCAACGCCTCTACCGTTTTTTCATCGGCGCTGATCGGACTGAGATCCTCCTTGATCAATTGCTCATAGGTTTTAGTCGCTGCCAGCCCCGGCGCACGCATATCAGCCTTGGCGACGATGGCCTTCAAACTGACCCAGGCGGGCGAGCCATAAGTCACGTTGTCGGGAACCCCCTTGACCAGCATTTCAGGGGCGTGGCGGGACAGCAGCACGTACGCAGCGATCGCAGCGTTGCGCCCATAGGAACGACTCAGATGGCGGGTCAACCCTTCGACCACAAAAGAGAGCGGCACCCCCCAGTTTTCCCGCCGCGATAAATCGTACCCTCCCACCCGGTTCTTCTTATCCGGGTACAACAGCGCATCCCAGTCAAGACCTACCTGCAAAGCCGAAAGCGTCCACTCTTCAGCCGTACCCGCGCCTTTGAACTTGTCACGCAACGCAATTCCCAGCGCCTGCGCGGAGGGGCTCTGCAACAGCTTTAGCAGCGTTTCACGCGGCTTTTCCAGCTCGGCAGCTGTCCAATCGACCGTTTGTGTCAAGAAACCAAAGGCGTTCTGGCTCAGCTTCAGCTTATGGAACTCGGGCAACTCCAATGCATTGAACGCCACAGCGTCGTAGATAGCCTGACGCTGCTCCTGATCCAATGCAGTGGGCCATGACAGTCCGCCCCCCAGGTCCCCATGGGGCGGTGAATGCTCCACTGGACGACTCAACTCTTTGATCATATTCAACAGTTCACTTTCATTGACTGGCTGGTCCCAACCCTTGCCAGCCATAAACTGCAACAGATTGACGGTCTGCCCCGCCTTCGCCTCATGATTCAGATGGAAATTGGAATCCGGGTCCAACTTGATCTGCTGGCTACCCAAGTACTGAGTAAAAGCCTCTTCACGGTTAAACCGCGCAGGGTGGCCGGTAGGCGATGTACGCCATCGTTCCTGCTGCTGCAAATGTGAAGTTACCCGTACATAAGCATTGACCAACGCGTCGCGAAAATTCGCCAGGTCATTTCTGTTGGCCGTCTGCCGAGTAGACGAAGTACCGGGGGCGGCCGCGCCCTGCGCAGGCTTGGTCGTCGGCGGAGCACTGATGGGGGTCACAGCGCCAAGTTCAAAGGAAGCACTCACCCCGGCCGGGGAGTTGTGGGTGGTCACGATCATTAGGGAGCCTCAAGGTCTCGTTACGCCTGATTGACGTCCTTGAGTAGCCTATTGGCTAAGCTCGGTTGCATGGGGATATGTAACAAGCTGGAGCATGAAAAAGCCCGGTGTGGCGCGTCAATGAACCACCCGGGCTTGAGGCTGCGTCATGCGTTTAGAAGGCGCCCATGTAGTCACGCTTGCCCACTTCAACACCGTTGTGGCGCAGCAAGGCGTAAGCGGTAGTGACGTGGAAGAAGAACTGCGGCAGGCCGTAGGTCAACAGGTAGGACTGGCCGCTGAAGCGCTTCTCTTTCGGCGTGCCTGGACGGGTGATGATCTCGATGCCTTCCTTGCCGTCGATCTGCTCGGGCTTGAGGGTGTCGAGGAAGGCCAGCACCTTGGCGATCAGTGCTTGCAGGTCGGCGAAGGTGGTTTCTTGATCGTCATATTTGGGCACTTCGATCTCGGCCAGGCGGGCGGATACGCCTTTGGCGAAGTCGACGGCGATCTGTACCTGGCGCACCAGCTGGAACATGTCAGGGAACAGACGCGCTTGCAGCAAGGCATTGGGTTCGATGTTCTTGGCGGTTGCGTGGGCTTCGGCTTTGTTCAGCACATCGCTCAGGGCGTTGAGCATTTGCTTGAAGACAGGGACGGAAGCGGCGTACAGGGAAATAGTCATGACAGTCTCACGGTGATGGCAGGGTTTGGAACCAGCAGCGATTATAGACCTGCCCGCCGCTTGTCTTTTATTTTTTCCGGCATAGGCTAGTGGGCTCACTGCATAGGGAAACGCGCGATGACCGCCGAGCATGACACCCAGACCCCTGAGCCGCGCCTCAATAGCACGGAAATCCGCATCTTGGGCTGCCTGATCGAAAAACAGGCGACCAACCCGGAAACCTACCCCCTGACCCTCAATGCCCTGGTACTGGCCTGCAACCAGAAGACCAGCCGGGAGCCGGTGACCAACCTCAGCCAAGGCCAGGTCGGCCAGAGCCTGCGTGCACTGGAAGGCCAAGGTTATACCCGGCTGGTCATGGGCAGCCGCGCCGATCGCTGGGAACACCGGGTAGACAAGGCACTGGAGCTGGTGCCGGCCCAGGTAATCCTGATCGGGCTGCTGTTTTTGCGCGGGCCACAGACGGTCAATGAACTGCTGACCCGCAGCGGGCGCATGCACGATTTCGAAGATGCCGAGCAGGTCGTGCATCAGCTGGAACGTCTGATTGCACGCGGGCTGGCAGTGCTGGTGCCGCGCCAGGCGGGACAGCGGGAAGATCGGTACACCCATGCGCTGGGCGATCCGGCGGATATCGAGGCGATTATCGCGGCGCGAGGCAATCCGGTGGAGCGTGGCGCAGGGGTTGGCGTGGAGCGGATTGAAGAGCTGGAAGCGCGGATCGCAGCGCTGGAAGAACGACTGGCGCAGTTGGAACAGGCGTAACACCATTAAAATGTGGGAGCGGGCTTGCTCGCGAATGCAGTGTGTCAGTCACAGTTGAGTTAGCTGAACCACCGCATTCGCGAGCAAGCCCGCTCCCACATTGGATTTTCGTGGGTTTCAGCCTCGGGCAAAGGCCACTGCCGCCTCGAATTGCGCCTGCGTCGGCCGCACGCCGGTATACAGCACGAACTGCTCCAGCGCCTGGATCGCGATCACTTCCAGCCCGGTGATCACCCGCTTGCCCTTGGTGCGTCCACGCACGATCAGCGGCGTTTCGGCGGGGATCGCTACCACATCGAACACAGTTTCCGCAGCATCCACGGCGTCAGCCGCAAAGGCCAACTGATCGGCTTCGGCGCCACCGGTCATGCCGATCGGCGTCACATTGACCAGCATCTGCGGGCGCAAGTCACCCAGCTCGGCCTGCCACGCATACCCGAGGTTTTGCGCCAGCGCGCGGCCTGCCGCTTCGTTGCGCGCCACAATCACGCCATTGGCATAGCCACCGTCACGCAGGGCACTGGCCACGGCCTTGGCCATGCCGCCGCTGCCGCGTAAAGCAAAGGTCGAGTCCTTGGGCACGGCATGCTTTTTCAGCAGTTGTTCGATGGCGATATAGTCGGTGTTATAGGCTTTGAGACGGCCGTCAGTGTTGACGATGGTGTTCAGGGAATCGATGGCCTGCACCGAATCGTCCAGCTCATCCACCAGGGCGATCGCGGCCTCCTTGAACGGCATGGAAACACCGCAACCGCGAATGCCCAGCGCCCGGATACCACCTATCGCGCCGGGCAAATCCTGGCTGCTGAACGCTTTATAGTAGAAATTCAACCCCAACTGTTCATACAGGTGGTTGTGGAACCGCAGGCCAAAATTCCCGGGACGCGCCGACAATGACATACACAGTTGGGTGTCTTTGTTGGGGTGCATCTGCATGGATAACTCCTTTGAGTAAGCAAATCGGTACAGACCTTACACAACCTTTACCTATCGGCCGTGCTGTTTTTCAGAAATACGTTGTCTTAAAAGTATCCCCGCGACAATCCTTGAGTCTATTGATTGCAGACCACAAGCGCAGGGGCTAACCGAGGAATGACCATGATTCGTAAAATCCCCAAAATCGCCTTGCTTGTCGGCGCACTCGCTATGGCAGGCCAAGCCTCCGCCCACGGTGGTGGTTGGGGTGGCCCGGCCGTTCTGGGTGCTTTGGTCGGCGCCGCTGTAGTGGGTTCGGTGGTTGCCAGCCAATCCCAGCCGGTCTACGTGCAGCAGCCGGTATATGTCCAGCCGCAACCGGTGTATGCCGCTCCGCCGCCGGTCTACTACGCACCGCCACCACCGGTGTATGTGCAAGAACGGGTTTACTACCGCCCGGCGCCGGTCTACTACGGCCCTCCACGTGGCTACTACGGCCCGCCTCACGGTTATTACGGCCGCGGCTGGTAACTTGAACAGGTTCGTCTAAACAGGCCTCGCCCACACGCGGGGCCTTTTTTTGCCTTTGAAGTCTGGATTTATCTTGCCAAGGTCGCAGTGAGGACAATGCTCGGGGGCTCAATCCCACATCATGAGGGTTGAATGTCTTCTTGCTCGATCAAGGTCCGCCCTGTCATGTTTACGTCACGAAACGGACTCACTATCGACCTGTCCAGCCAAGAACAATTAAGGACGACTGACCATGCCCACACAAAACCCGCACCATACCGCCGGCCTCTGCACCTCCAGCAAGGTCTACAGCGCACTGACCGAACTCAAGCACCTGGAAGGCCACCGCACGGCCAAATTCCTGGCGTTGCTGGCGGAAAACCTGGTGCGCAAGGGCCTGCTCAATGAGCAGGAAGTGGTGCTCATGCTGGACCATGTGGTGGATTGACGCCTGGCGTTGATGTCGACTATCGAGCCAGGTGATTTTTGCTGAGCACCCAGCCATCGTAAGGTGACCTCCATAGCGATTGGAGGTACTTATGCCCACTGTTCAAATCATGTCCGTCATTGGTAGCGCCGTTCCCACCCCACTCCGGGAGCTGGGCCTGCTCGCCTGCTGGTACGTAGTCAGCGATGGCGAGCCCATCAGCGGCCCGCTTATGTCGTTAAAGGCAGCGGAAAAGCAGTTGCAAGCTACAAGCTACAAGCTTGAAGCTTGAAGCTGCACCCCTACGGCAACGGCAGCTTGACCCGAGGTTTGGTTTCTACAAACAGTGCCCAACTGGACATGAACAACGCCGCCACCAACGGGCCGATCACAAACCCGTTCAGGCCGAATACCGACAGGCCGCCCAGGGTCGAGATCAGGATCAGGTAGTCAGGCATTTTCGTGTCCTTGCCCACCAGCACCGGGCGCAGCACGTTGTCCACCATGCCGATGACCAGAACGCCGAACGCAGTCAGCACCACACCCTGCCAGATCGAACCGCTCAACAGGAAATAAGCGGCCACCGGGCCCCATACAATCCCCGCGCCCACCGCCGGTAGCAGGGAAAGAAACGCCATCAAGACCGCCCAGAGCAACGCGCTGGGAATGTCCAGGAACCAGAAGATCAAACCGCCCAGTGCGCCTTGGGTCACGGCTACCAGCACGTTGCCCTTGACCGTGGCGCGCACCACCCGATTGAACTTGAGTTGCAGGCGACGCTTCTGGGGCTCCGCCAGGGGCACTGCCGTGCGGACTTTACGCACCAGTTCCGGGCCGTCGCGCAGCAGGAAAAACAGCAGATACAGCATGATGAAAAAGCTCACCAGGAAATCAAACGTCCCCTGACCAAAACTGAACGCCTGGGAGGCAAAAAACTGGCTGCCCTGCATCGCGCTCTTGACGATTTTCTCGCGCAAACCTTCCAGGTTGCCCATGCCGAACCGGTCCAGCAGGTGCTGGAAATACGGCGGCAGCACGTTCTTGAACTGCTCGATATACCCGGCGACGTCCAGCTTGCCGCTTTCGACGTTTTTGTAGAGCGTCGCCCCTTCCTGCACCAGCAATACGCTGGTGATGATGACCGGCAAAATGGCGATCACCAGGCACACCGCCAAGGTGGTCAGGGAGGTCAGGTTGCGGTTCCAGCCAAAGCGTTGCTGCAGGCGGCGCTGCATCGGGGCGAAGATGATGCCGAGGATGACCGCCCAGAACACTGCGCCGTAAAAAGGCAGCAATATCCAGATAAAGGCGACGGTCACCAGGGCCAGCAACAACAACAGGGTTTTGAATTGCAGGTTGGTCGAGTTCATGTCCGGTCCATGTCAAAAAAGCAGTAGGCCTTCAGCGGCCCTTTTGCTTAGTCCGCAGGCGAACCCGGGAGTGCCATCCCGTCACTCGGTAGCCTTGGCCTCACGCAAAAGCGCCTGGATTACTTGTTCCTGGGCCTCATAGTCACCTTCGCCAAAGTGGCTATAGCGCACCTTCCCCTTGGCATCGATCAGGTAATGGGCCGGCCAGAACTGGTTATCGAAACTGCGCCAGATTGCATAGTTGTTATCCAAGGCTACCGGGTAGGTGATGCCCAGCTTGCGCACCTGGTCCCTGACGTTGCCGCTGACCTGTTCATAGGCATATTCCGGAGTGTGTACGCCAACGACCACCAAGCCATCGGGTTCGTAGCGTTTCGCCCACTCTTTTACGTACGGCAGCGCGCGCCGGCAGTTGATGCAGTCATAAGTCCAGAAATCCACCAGCACGACTTTGCCCTTGAGCGCCTGCAGATCGAGCGCTGGGGAGTTGAGCCATTCGGCCGCCCCCGCCAGCGATGGCATGGCGCCCGGTGGGTCAGCGGGAGTTTCACGGCTGGCCATCACGCTGGAAATCAGCGCAAGCGTCAGCAGCAGGCCGGCGAGCAGAAAGGTGATAGGTCGCATGATCATTACCTGTAGGGTATTCAGAGCCTCCATTGGAACGCCCTGGAGTATCGCGCCTGTGTCGAACCCCCACTGCCGATACACAGCGATACAAAATCAGCAAAGGGCGACCTGGATCAATAAACCCCGGCCCCGGATCCTTTACCTTCGCGACCTTTTGCGACTTGAGCCCATGCCCCCTGTGATCGCCCCCGAACTGCTCGCCCCCGCCGGCACCCTGAAAAACATGCGTTATGCCTTCGCCTACGGTGCCGATGCGGTCTACGCCGGCCAGCCGCGCTACAGCCTGCGGGTGCGCAACAACGAGTTCGACCACGCCAACCTGGCGCTGGGCATTCAGGAAGCGCATGTGCTGGGCAAACGCTTCTACGTCGTGGTCAACATCGCGCCGCACAACGCCAAGCTGAAAACCTTCCTCAAAGACCTCGCACCGGTGATCGCCATGGGCCCGGATGCGCTGATCATGTCCGACCCAGGCTTGATCATGCTGGTGCGCCGCCATTTCCCGTCGATGCCGATTCATCTGTCGGTGCAGGCCAATACGGTGAACTGGGCCAGCGTCGAATTCTGGCAACAACAAGGCATCTGCCGCGTGATTCTGTCGCGGGAGTTGTCCCTGGAAGAGATCGGCGAAATCCGCCAGCAAGTGCCGGCCATGGAGCTGGAAGTGTTTGTGCACGGCGCCTTGTGCATGGCCTATTCCGGGCGCTGCCTGCTCTCGGGCTACATGAACAAGCGCGATGCCAACCAAGGCACCTGCACCAACGCCTGCCGCTGGAAGTACCAGGCCACCCCGGCGAAGGAAAACGCCACGGGCGAGATCGTCCAGCAGTATCAGCCGGAGCCGACCCTGGGGATTGGCGCGCCGACCGACCAGGTCTTCCTGCTGCAAGAGGCCAACCGCCCCGATGAGCAGATGCCCGCCTTCGAGGACGAGCACGGCACGTACATCATGAACGCCAAGGACCTGCGCGCCGTGCAGCATGTGGAGCGCCTGACGCAGATGGGCGTGCACTCGCTGAAGATCGAAGGCCGCACCAAGTCCCACTTCTACTGCGCACGCACCACCCAGGTGTATCGCCAGGCCATCGATGATGCGGTGGCCGGGCGCGCCTTCGACCGCAACCTGATGACCGACCTCGAATCCCTGGCCCAGCGCGGTTACACCGAAGGCTTCCTGCGCCGCCATGTGCATGACGAATACCAGAACTACCAGAACGGCAGTTCAGTGTCCGAACGCCAGCAGTTTGTCGGCGAACTGACCGGCGAGCGCCGTAGCGGCTGGGCCGAGGTCAAGGTCAAGAACCGCTTTGCCGTGGGCGATCACCTGGAGTTGATGACCCCCGCCGGCAACTTCCACTTTGACCTGAGCACTTTGCACAATGCCAAAGGCGAAGCCCTTGAGGTGGCGCCGGGGGACGGACACACGGTGTATGTGCCACTGCCGGCCGACATGAACTTGCGCTTTGGCTTGTTGATGCGCGATCTCTAGATCCTGAACTGCCCCACCAATTGCCCCAGGCGTTGCCCCAGGTCCGCCAGACTGCGCGAGGTCTGGGCGCCCTGCTGGGTTTCATCGGCCACAGTGTCCACCGCCACGGCAATCTGATGCACGCTGCGGTTGATTTCCTCGGCCACGGCGGTCTGCTCCTCGGCGGCGCTGGCGATCTGGGCGTTCATCGAATTGATGGTGCCGATCAGTTGCGCCATGGTGTCCAGTGAGGCTCCGGCTTCGTTGGCCTGGGCCGAGGTGCCGTCGCCCGCGTCGCTGGACCGGCGCATGGCGTCCACGGCGGCGACGGTGCCTTTTTGCAGGCGGTCGATCATGCCCTGGATTTCCTGAGTGCTGGTCTGGGTGCGGCTGGCCAGGGCACGCACTTCGTCGGCCACCACCGCAAACCCTCGCCCGGCCTCCCCGGCCCGCGCGGCTTCGATCGCCGCGTTGAGGGCCAGCAGGTTGGTTTGTTCGGCAATCGAGCGGATCACACTCAGCACACTCACAATTGACGACACATCCTGCTGCAGGCTGTCGAGGGACACGCCACTGCTGCGGATATCGTTCACCAGCGCGTGGATCTGCGCGATGCTGCCGTCGACCACACGCTTGGCCGCGTGCCCTTCGGCATCGGTCTGTTGCGCAGCGACGGCAGCCCCTTGAGCACTGCGCGCAACTTCCTGGGCCGCAGAGGACATCTGGTTGATGGCAGTGGCGACCTGATCGGTCTCGTGGCGTTGGCGCTCCATGGCCTGTTCGGAGCGCTGGGCTTGATCGGACACCTGGCTGACCAGGCCGGTCAGTTGGCTGGTCATCTCGGTGATCTGGCGCACCAGGCTGTGGATTTTGTCGACAAAACGATTGAACGCGACGGCAAGATCGCCCAACTCATCCTGGCTGGTGATCGCCAGGCGGCGGGTCAAATCGCCTTCACCGGCGGCGATGTCGTCCAGGTTGGCTTTCATCAGGCCCAGCGGACGCAGGATGGTATTGGCCACTATCATGCCCACGGCGGCAATCACCAGCAGCACCACCACGGCCACACCGAGGATGCTCAGCAGCACGCCCTCCATGCGTTTCTCGACCTTGGCCTCGACCACTGCCACTTGGGCTTCAATGCCATCGAGATTGACCGAGGTACCAATCACCATGTCCCATTTCGGCAAGTACTCGGTATAGCCGAGCTTGGGCACCAACTCGGTCTGGCCGGGCTGGGTCGAGCTGTATTGCAGGTAGTGGGTGCCGTCCTTGGCGACCTTGACCAGGTCGCGGTTGACGTAGACGCCGTTGGGGTCGCGGTTGTCCTTGAAGCTCTTGCCTACGCCATCGGGGCTGTTGCCCTTGAACAGGCGGATGGTCTCGGAGTCATAGCCGAAGAAGTAGCCATCCTTGCCATAGCTGGTACTGGACAGCAGCTTGACCACCTCGGCCCGCGCCGCCATGTCGCCGGGGGCGGCCGCGTCGTAGAGCGGCTTGACGGTGGTCATCGCCACTTCCACGTAACTGCGCAGCGTCGTCTTGGCGTCGTTGAGCAGGCGCTGGCGGGTTTCGTCCACCTCGTTGCGCGCCTGCCCCTGCAGGATCCACACCGTGGTCAGGCTGATGACCACGGCAAACAGCAATACCGGCACGACGGCCAGGGCCAGGACTTTGGCCTTCAAACTCAGACGCATGGCTTTTCTCTCTTATTCGTGGCGACTTGAGAAGTTAACGGCCAATTGTCCGATTTCTGTAGGACAACCCTGTCAGAGGTTCATCGCGGCAATCCAGCCAAACGCCAACAACGGAATATTGTAGTGCAGGAACGTGGGCACCACGGTGTCCCAGATATGGTGATGCTGGCCGTCAATGTTCAGGCCGGAGGTCGGGCCGAGGGTGGAGTCCGACGCCGGCGACCCGGCATCACCCAAGGCCCCCGCCGTACCGACGATGCACACGATAGCCAACGGGCTGAAGCCCAGTTGCACGCACAGCGGCACGAAAATCGCGGCGAGGATCGGCACCGTGGAGAACGACGAACCGATCCCCATGGTCACCAGCAGGCCCACCAGCAACATCAGCAACGCGCCCACACCCCGGCTATGGCCGATGAACGCCGCCGACGCTTCCACCAGCGAGCGCACGTCGCCGGTGGCCTTGAGCACTTCGGCAAAACCCGACGAGGCGATCATGATGAAGCCAATCATCGCCATCATCTTCATGCCTTCGGTGAACAGGTCGTCGGTCTCGCGCCAGCGCACGATGCCGGACACCGAGAAGATCAGGAACCCGGCCAGGGCGCCGATGATCATCGAGTCCAGCCACAATTGGATGATGAATGCCGCAGCGATCGCCAGCCCGGCCACCAGCAGGGTCAACGGGTTGTATTGCACCGCCACTTGCTCGACCCGCTCGATTTTCTCCAGGTCATACACACGCTTTTTGCGGTAGCTGATGAACACCGCCACCAACAGGCCGACCACCATGCCCAGCGCCGGCAAGCCCATGGCGTGGGTAACGTTGACCTGACTGATGTCTACGCCGCTCTTGGCGACGTTGGCCAGCAGGATCTGGTTGAGGAAGATGTTGCCGAAGCCGACCGGCAGGAACATGTAGGGGGTGATCAGGCCGAAGGTCATCACGCAGGCGATCAGGCGGCGGTCCAGTTGCAATTTGGTCAGCACGTACAACAGCGGCGGGACCAACAGCGGGATAAAGGCAATATGAATGGGCAGGATATTCTGCGAGGCAATCGCGACGCTCCACAGCAGGCCGATCAACAACCATTTGACGTGATTGCCGCCCGTCGCTTCCTGGCGATCCACCAGCAGCAACGCTTTGTCCGCCAGGGCGTGGGCCAGACCGGATTTGGCAATCGCCACAGCGAAAGCGCCGAGCAAAGCGTAAGACAAAGCCACGGTTGCACCGCCGCCCAAACCACCGTTAAACGCTTTGAGCGTGGCTTCGATACCCAGGCCACCGGTCAAGCCGCCCACCAGCGCACCGACAATAATGGCGATGACCACATGCACGCGGGACAGGCTGAGCACCAGCATGGTGCCGACCGCGGCGATTACTGCGTTAATCATGGTTACCTCAAGACAGAAAACAAAAGAACAGGCATACGTCGCCCAGGCGGCCATGGAACAGGGTGGCCGGCGTGCAGGCTGAGGAGGTCTTATTAGAGGGCGGGCACTTTGCAGCAGGTGGGCGGGCATGTCAAAAAACCCGGGCAAGTCCTAATGCCAGTCAGTTAAAAGAACCTGCCGCGACCAAACGCTGTGTTCTACATCCACCATTTAACTGACTGGCATTACGGCAAGCCCGGGCCCCGCAAATAAAGAAATCAGACGTGCCGCCGATAACGGGTCTCTATGTGTTTTCAGGTAAGGATGTCCCGATGTCGCTCAGACAGCTCTCCATTCAATGGAAAATCACCCTGCTCGCCGGCCTTTGCCTGCTGGGGATCGTGACCCTTCTGGTGGGTTTGTCGCTGTATCGCATGGCGCAGAGTTCCGAGCAGGTCAAAGCGTCCAGCATGCAGATGCTTGATGCAGCCGCCCAGACGCGCATCGAAGCGCAGGGTGAAGGGCAGGCATTGGGCATTCGCCAGCAGTTCATGGACGCCTACCAGTACGGCCATGGCTTTTCCCGCCAAGTGCTGTTTCTGCGCGAACAGGCTGAAAAGCGCTTTCTCGATGCCTTCGACACCCGCGAAGACCTGACTCGCCAGGTCAAGGCCGCGTTGCAGGCCAACCCGGACCTGCTCGGTTTGTCCCTGGTGTTCGAAGTGAATGCGCTGGACGGCAAGGACGAGCTGTTCGCCAATCAGAAAGAACTGGGCAGTAACGAAAAAGGCCGCTTTGCCCTGTACTGGTCGCAACCCACGCCGGGCAAACTGACCTCGATGTCACTGCCCGAAAGCGACATGGCCGATACCAGCGTCGGCCCCAGCGGCGAAAAAGCCAACGCCTGGTTCACCTGCCCACGCACAACCCTCAAACCCTGCGTGATCGAACCGTATTTTTATGTGATCGACGGGCAGAACGTGCTGATGACCAGTATCGTGTTCCCGTTGATCGTCAACGGCAAAGTCATCGCCTCGCTGTCGGTGGACATCAACCTCAACAGCTTGCAGGCCGTCAGCCAACAGGCGAGCCAGAAGCTGTATGACGGCCAGACCCAGGTCAGCATCCTCAGCCCGACCGGCTTGCTTGCCGGTTACAGCCCGGACGCGAGCAAACTCAGCCAGCGCCTGGACCAGGTCGACACTGCCAGCGGCGCGCAGTTGATCAGCGCCCTCGCCGGCAGCACGCAAACCCGCAGCCTGCGCACCGGCCAGCAACTCAAGGTATTGGCGCCGTTTACACCGATCCCGGGGGGCAAGCCTTGGGGCGTGTTGCTCGACGTGCCGGAGAAAGTCCTGGTCGCGCCTGCCGAAGCCCTGAAAGCGCAACTGGACGCCGACAATGCCAAGGGCACCCTGCTGGAACTGAGCCTGGGCCTATTGGCTGCGGTGGTGGGCCTGGCGCTGGTGTGGCTGATGGCGCGCAGCGTGACCCGTCCGATTCTCGGCGTGGCGCACATGCTTGAAGACATCGCCAGTGGCGAAGGCGACCTGACCCGCCGCCTGGCCTACGACAAAAAAGATGAGCTGGGCCAACTGGCCGGCTGGTTCAACCGCTTCCTCGACAAGCTGCAGCCGATCATTGCCGAAGTGAAACGCTCAGTGCAGGACGCCCGTGGCACCGCCGACCAATCCGCCGCGATCGCCACTGAAACCAGCGCCGGTATGGAACAGCAATACCGCCAGGTCGATCAGGTCGCCACCGCCTCCCATGAAATGAGCGCCACCGCCCAGGATGTCGCCCGCAGCGCGGCCCAAGCCGCCCAGGCCGCACGCGATGCCGACCAGGCTACGCGTGAAGGCTTGACGGTAATCGACCGTACCACCAGCAACATCGGTGCGCTGGCCGCCGACATGAGTACCGCCATGGCCCAAGTCGAGGGCCTGGCAGCCAACAGCGAACAAATCGGTTCGGTGCTGGAAGTGATCCGTGGCATCGCCGAGCAGACCAACCTGCTGGCGCTCAACGCCGCCATCGAAGCGGCCCGGGCCGGTGAAGCTGGGCGTGGGTTTGCCGTAGTTGCCGACGAGGTGCGTAACCTGGCGCGACGTACCCAGGAGTCGGTGGAGGAAACCCGCCTGGTGATCGAGCAATTGCAAAGCGGCACCACCGAGGTGGTCGGTGCCATGGGCAATAGCCATCGCCAGGCTCAGGGCAGTGTCGAACAGGTCGGCCAAGCGGTGACGGCCTTGCGCCAGATTGGTGACGCAGTCACCGTGATCAGCGACATGAACCTGCAAATCGCCAGCGCTGCCGAGGAACAAAGCGCGGTGGCTGAAGAGATCAACAGTAATGTGGCGACGATTCGGGATGTGACCGAGTCGTTGTCGGAGCAGGCCAATGAGTCGGCGCGGGTCAGCCAGGCGTTGAACAGCCTGGCGAATCAACAGCAGGGGCTGATGGATCAATTCAGGGTCTGAACACCGTAGGAGATTCAATTTGGAGGGCGCTGTGTCAGCTCTGGCGTTTGGGGAGTTCGACCAGCACCTTCAGGCCTCCCAGCCGGCTCTCCTGCAACTGCAAGACCCCGCCCCACACCTCGACGATATCGCGCACGATCCCCAACCCAAGGCCATGGCCGTCGATCTGCTCATCCAGACGCGTGCCGCGGCTGAGCACCTTGTCGCGGTCGGTCTCGGGAATACCGGGGCCGTCGTCTTCCACGGCCAACCGATAGGTCTGCGTCGTTTCGCCGATGCTCAGGCAGACTTCGGCGTCTGCCCATTTACAGGCGTTGTCCAACAGGTTGCCGAGCAGTTCCAGCAGATCTTCGCGGTCCCAGGGTAATTGCAGCCCGGGCGACACCTGATAGCTCAAGTCCAGATGTTCACCGTGGATCATGTTGAGCGTGGCCAACAGGCTGGGCAGTTCTTTTTCACAGTCAAACAATGCGCCGGGCAGGGTTTCACCGGCCAGGCGTGCGCGGTTGAGTTCACGATTGAGGCGTTGCTGCACTTGCTCAAGCTGCTCACGCAACAACTTGCTCAGGTGCGGATGGTCCTTGAGCGGCTCGCTGGACGCTGCGCTCAATAACACGGCCAGCGGGGTTTTCAAGGCATGACCGAGGTTGCCCAGGGCGTTGCGTGAACGCTTGAGGCTGTCTTCAGTGTGGGCCAGCAGGTGGTTGATCTGCGCCACCAGCGGCTCCAGCTCCAGCGGCACCTGGGTATCGAGCTGCGAGCGTTGGCCTTGTTGTAACTGGGCGATCTGTTCGCGGGCGGTCTCCAACGGGCGCAACGCACGACGTACGGTCACCCGTTGCAGGATCAACACCAGCAACAACGCCGCCAACCCCAGCACCAGACCGATTTGCCGCATCAGGCGAAAGCTTTCCCGCACAGGTGTGTAGTCCTGGGCCACGCTGATGGAAATCGACTGCCCAAAACGTTTGTAGTCCGAACGCAATACCAGCAGTTGCTGGCCCTCCGGCCCCAATTGCAGGTTGCCTTTGAGACCGGTCTGCGGCAGGCGCGGCAGCTCCTGGTCCCACAGCGAGCGGGAACGCCAGTGAACATCGGCAAAATCAATCCGAAAGTAATGCCCGGAAAACGGTCGCTGATAAGCCGGTGACAAACGGTGCTCATCGAGTTGCACGCCATCGGCCCCCCGCACCAGCGCAACCAGCAGGTTCTCGCTATCGTTGCGCAGCCCAGCCTCCAGGTAGCGTTGCAACCCGGCTTCGAACAACCACAGGCTGGTCTGCGCCAGCACCACGCCGACGACCACCATCACACTGACCAGGCCCAGGCTCAGGCGCCGCTGAATGGACTTCATGCAGGGCTGGCGCCAAACCGGTAACCCTGGCCGCGCCGGGTTTCGATCACACTGCGGCCCAACTTGCGGCGCAGATGGTTGACGTGGACTTCCAGCACATTGGAATCGCGCTCGCTCTCGCCGTCGTATAAATGTTCAGCCAAGTGGCTTTTCGACAGGATCTGCTGGGGGTGCAGCATGAAGTAGCGCAGCAGGCGAAACTCGGCGGCGGTCAGCTGGATCTCGTCACCATCGCGCAGCACACACTGGCGCCCCTCATCCAGGTGCAGTCCGGCGGCCTGCAAGGTCGGCTGGTTGGCCTGGCCGTGGGAACGGCGCAACAGTGACTGAATGCGCAGGAACAACTCTTCAGGATGAAAGGGTTTGGCGAGGTAATCATCCGCGCCGGCCTTGAGCCCTTCGATGCGCTCGGCCCAGGAATCGCGGGCGGTCAGAATCAACACCGGCGTGACCAGTGACGCCGCACGCCATTGCGCCAGGACTTCAAGCCCGGGCAGGCCGGGTAAGCCAAGATCCAGAATGATCAGGTCATAGGGCTCGCTGCTGCCCTGATAGGCTGCATCACGGCCATCGGCCAGCCAGTCGACGGCGTAGCCCTGGCGTTGCAGGCCGGCCAGCAGCTCATCGGCGAGGGGAACGTTGTCTTCCACCAGAAGCAGGCGCATCAGTCGTCTTCCTTATCTTTGAGCAGCGCGCCGGTGCTCGCGTCGAGCTCGATTTCGCGCACGACTCCCTCCACCGTCAACAACTCGATTTCGTAGATATAGGGCACCGGGCGGTCCTTGTGCTCTTCAAGCTCGGCATCGAGCAACTTGGCACCGGGGTAGCGTTCCAGCGCCGGGCCCAGCAAGTGCTCCAGAGGGGCGATGACGCCCTTCTGACGCAGACGCAAGGCTTCGTCCGGGCCGAGGTCGTGGGCCGTCAGGTGGGAGCTAGTCAATAGCAACACCAATGCCATTGGACCGCCCCCCCGTAGATTTACCTTCATTGCGTATCCTGCTGTTCCTTGAGGTCACCACGTTAACCGTCGCAACTTAACTGAAACTGAATTGCCACCATGGCAATTTTCATCGATCAGCGGCCCCATCGCCAGGCGAGATTTCCTATACTGCCCGCTCGCTTCAAAAGAGACCGGTATGACAGCCATCCACATCAAGTTTCCCGCCTTGACCCTCAAGGCCGGCCAGCGCGCCCTGACGCGTATTCGCGAACAGGGCCTCAAGCCCGCCGATGTCGGCATCCTACCCGGTGCGGCCGGTGGCCCCAAGGCCTTGGGGATTCAGGGCCTGGATCTGGCGCTGTTCGGCGACTGGCTGCCTCGCGCGCCCCGTGAGCGCGCGCTGATCGGCGCCTCCATCGGTTCCTGGCGATTTGCCAGTGCCTGCCTGCCCGACCCGGTACAAGGCCTGCTCGACCTCGGTCGCCTGTACAACGAACAGAGCTTCGCTAAAGGCGTGACCATGGCCGAGGTCACCCAAAGCTGCCGGCGCATGCTCGATGACTTGCTGGCCGGCCGTGATGCACAGGTGCTGGCCACTCCCCACTATCGCCTGAACATCATGGTGGTCAAGAGCCATGGCCTGCTCGCCGATGACCATCGCGGGCGCCTGGGCCTGGGCCTGACTTCGGTGATTGCCGATAACTTGCGCGGTCGTGCACGGTTGTCGCGGCATTTTGAACGGTTGATCATCCACGACCCACGCCAGGCGCCACCGTTGCATCCGTTGACAGATTTCCCATCGCGTTTCCTGCAACTGGAGCTGGGTAACCTGCGCCAGGCCTTGCTGGCCTCAGGCTCCATTCCCATGGTGATGCAAGGCATACGCGACCTGCCCGGCGCCGGCCACGGCACCTACCGCGACGGCGGCTTGCTGGACTACCACCTCGACCTGCCCTACCACGGCGACGACATCGTGCTGTATCCGCACTTTACCGACCGGGTCATCCCTGGCTGGTTTGACAAGGGCCTGCCGTGGCGGCGCAGCAATCAGCAGGGTTTGCAGGATGTGTTGCTGCTGGCACCGTCCAAGGACTACCTGGCCCGCCTGCCCCACGGCAAGCTGCCGGACCGCAGCGACTTCAAGCGCTTCATGGGCGATGACCCGAGCCGCAACAAGTACTGGCAAACGGCAATGAGCGAAAGCCGGCGGTTGGGCGATGAGTTCCTGGAACTGGTCGATAAGGGCGGCCTGGGCGAACGCTTGCAGGCGCTTTGACCGAGCGGTATGCGCGGCGAGGGATCAAACTGTTAAACTCGCCGCCTGCCAGATACCTGACCGAGCTGAAAACACTGTGGAAATCTTCAAGGAATTTACTTTCGAATCCGCCCACCGCCTGCCCCACGTACCGGAAGGCCATAAATGCGGGCGCCTGCATGGGCATTCGTTCAAGGTGGCCATCCACCTGAGCGGCGACCTCGACCCTCATACCGGCTGGATTCGCGACTTTTCGGAGATCAAGGCGATTTTCAAGCCGCTCTACGAACGTCTCGACCATAACTACCTCAATGACATTCCCGGCCTGGAAAACCCCACCAGTGAAGTACTGGCCAAGTGGATCTGGAACGAGTTGAAACCGCTGTTGCCGGAACTCAGCGCGATCCGCATCCACGAGACGTGCACCAGCGGCTGCATCTATCGCGGCGAATAGACCGGCGATGTAAAGAAACCACCCTTGCGGTGGTTTTTTTATACCCCGCGTAGCACCCTTCCACCGGCAAGCCCTGTGCAGAACAAAGGAGACCCCATGGAAAACACTTGGCTGGCCCAGGCCAAACGCTTGCAAGCGTTGGCGTCCACCGGGCTGCATTTTTGCACCGACGACTTCGAGCGTGAGCGCCTGGAGGAAATCGCCGAGATTGCCCACAGCATGCTCGCGCAATTGGGCAGTGTGCCGCTGGAACGCATCACTGGGCTGGTGCCGGACTTTGCGAAGCGCTACTCCACGCCGATGATCGATGTGCGGGGTGCGGTGATCGAGGGCGAACGGATTCTGCTGGTGAAAGAGCTGACCGATGGCTGTTGGGCGCTGCCTGGGGGTTATGCCGATATCGGCTTGTCGGCGGCCGAGAATATCGTCAAGGAAATTCGCGAAGAGGCCGGTCTGAGCGTCACCGCACGGGCCCTGTACAGCGTCACCCACAAGGCCAAGGGTTTGTATCGACCGGACGTGCGGGACTTCTACAAGCTGTATTTCCTTTGCGAACGGGTGGATCAGCTCGCGCCCGCGGCGGGGTTCGAAACCACGGACGTGGGCTTTTTCAGCCTGGATGACCTGCCGCCCCTGTCCCGTGGGCGCACCATCGAAAGTGATCTTGAGGCGGCTTTTGCGTTTCATCGTGGCGAGACCACACACACGCTGTTCGACTGATCCAATTTGTATCATCGCTGCACTGCTTTCGTGCCCGACAAGGCACCGCACGCCCCTCCCAGTGTTTTGCTGCTATTTGACGACACAGACCGTTTGCGGTCGTTCGCCGGTCACCACTACTGATTTGGCACGCACGGTGCAACAGACCTGCGTCATTCATTCAGGGAGCAAGGCACATGACGCAGCAAGAACCGGGCAACGATTACCCCCTCAGCGAAGTCCCCTTGCATGCGCGCAAGGGCCTGGCTTCCACCGCCATGGTGCTGCTGGGCTTTACCTTTTTTACTGCGACCATGTTCGCCGGCGGCAAGCTGGGCGTGGCGTTCAGCTTTATCGACATGCTCGGCGTCGTGGCATTGGGTAACTTGCTGTTGGGCATTTACGCTGCGGGGCTGGGTTACATCGCCTTCAAGAGTGGCCTGAATTCGGTACTGATGGGACGCTTCTGCTTCGGCGAAGTGGGCAGCAAACTCAGCGACCTGATCCTCGGTTTTACCCAGATCGGCTGGTACGCCTGGGGGACAGCCACCGCCGCCGTGGTGCTGGGCAAATATCTCGAGTTGAGCCAAGGCAGCGTATTGGCCTTGATGGTGTTGTTCGGCCTGGTATTTTGCGCTACCGCCTATGTGGGTTATCGCGGGTTGGAGATTCTGTCCTACATCGCGGTGCCGGCCATGGGCATTCTATTGTTTCTATCCATGTGGGTCGCCACCGTGAAAGTGGGTGGCTTGAATGGCCTGCTGGCGGTGGTGCCGACCGCACAATTGGACCTGTCCACGGCCGTCACCCTGGTGTTCGGCACCTTTGTCAGCGGCGCAACCCAGGCCACCAACTGGACCCGGTTCTCGCGTTCGGCCAAGGTTGCGGTGCTGGCCAGCCTGATCGGATTTTTTATCGGGAATGGCTTGATGGTGTTGATCGGCGCTTACGGCGCCATCGTTTATCAACAGCCCGATGTGGTGGAAGTGCTGCTATTGCAAGGTTTCGCCATGGCCGCGATGGCAATGTTGCTGCTCAACATCTGGAGCACCCAGGACAACACCATCTACAACTTTGCCGTGGCCGGTTGCAACTTGCTGCGCACCCGGCGTCGCAAGACCGTCACCCTTGCAGGCGCGGTGATCGGCACCCTGCTGGCGTTGCTCGGCATGTACGACATGCTGGTGCCTTACCTGATCCTGCTGGGCACGGTGATACCGCCGATTGGCGGGGTGATCATGGCGGACTTCTTTTACCGTTATCGCGGGCAATACCCGCGCCTGGCCGAGGTACAGCTGCCGGCTTTCAACTGGCCGGGCTTGATCGCCTATGCCGTCGGTACCGTGCTGGCATTCAACTCCCCCTGGGTCGCGCCACTGGTGGGCATCGTCGCGGCATCGCTGACTTACATCGCGCTCACTGCCGCACTGCGCGCACGAGTCCCCTTGGCTGACGCTCCGGCATGAATCCGACCGGGAATGCTAACCTTGGAGCCGCCCAGCGCTGTCTGCCTGATTGTTTTTAGCCAAGAGGAACTTGCCCATGCATATCATCAATGCCCGCCTGCGCAACCGTGAAGGCCTGCACGATCTGCACCTGGAACACGGCCGGATCGCCAGCATCACCGCGCAAACGGCGGCGCCCATTTTATCGCCCGGCGACTTGGATGCCGCCGGTAACCTGGTGACCCCCCCATTCGTCGAACCGCACATTCATCTGGACGCAACCCTTACCGCCGGTGAGCCGCGCTGGAACATGAGCGGTACCTTGTTCGAAGGTATCGAGTGCTGGGGCGAACGCAAAGCCACCATCACTCATGAAGACACCAAGGCCCGCGCCACAAAAACCATCGAGGCCCTCGCGGCCCATGGCATTCAGCATGTGCGCACGCACGTCGATGTCACCGACCCCGACCTCACCGCGTTGAAAGCCATGCTGGAGGTGCGCGAAGCAACCACGCACCTGATTGATCTGCAGATCGTCGCGTTTCCCCAGGAAGGCATCGAGTCGTTCCGCAATGGCCGGGCCTTGATGGAGGAAGCCATTCGCCTGGGCGCCGATGTCATCGGTGGCATCCCCCACTTTGAATACACTCGCGACCAAGGCGTCAGTTCGGTGAAGTTCCTCATGGACCTGGCCGAACGCACCGGTTGCCTGGTGGACGTACACTGCGACGAAACCGACGACCCGCATTCACGCTTCCTCGAAGTACTCGCCGAAGAAGCCCGCAGCCGCGACATGGGCGCCCGCGTCACCGCCAGCCACACCACGGCCATGGGCTCCTACGACAACGCTTACTGCGCCAAACTGTTTCGCCTGCTGGGACACTCCGGTATCAGCTTTGTGTCGTGCCCGACCGAAAGTATCCACCTGCAGGGCCGCTTCGACAGCTTTCCGAAACGGCGCGGCGTCACTCGCGTCAACGAATTGCTCGAAGCCGGTATGAACGTCTGTTTTGGCCAGGACTCCATCGTCGACCCCTGGTACCCATTGGGTAATGGCAACATCCTGCGTGTACTCGAAGCCGGTTTGCACATCTGCCATATGCTCGGTTACCGCAACCTGCAATCGGCCCTCGACCTGGTGACCGACAACAGCGCCAAGGCCATGGCCCTCGGGGACCGCTACGGGCTGGAGCCCGGTCGACCAGCGAATCTGTTGATCCTCTCGGCCAACAGTGACTATGAGGTGATCCGCAGTCAGGGCCTGCCGTTGTACTCGATCCGCAACGGTAAAGTGCTGATGAAGCGGCAACCGGCACAGGTGGAGTTTGCGCACACGCCAGGCTAGACGATCGAGTCGATGTCCAGTATTTGCGCCCTCACCCGATCATTGAGCGTCGGTGGCGGAATACTGGCGAGCTGGGTCACTTCCTGGTTTTCCCGATGGGTGAACCAGCGCTTGAGACTGGGTTGCAGGTTAGCGCCATACGCCTGGCTGCCGTAGACATCACGCGCCTCAAGGCGGCGCCAGCGCAGGGTTGCCAGGCGCTCGCGGCTGGTATGCAAACGGTCGATCTCGGCATTCAAGGCATCGTTGCGTTCATAGTCGCGATCATTGGCCGGGCGCCGTCGGGCAAGCTCGCGTCGCTTGGCGCGCAGTTGCTCACGCATGTCTTCGAAGGCGCGATCCAACAGCTCGAACTCCCTCTGCGTAACCAGAGGGCCCTGGCTATCCAGTGTCTGCTGCCAGCGCCGCAAGGTGGCCCATGCCGCCGGGATGTAGCTGGCGGTCATGAAGTGCTGATGCGCCTGGAACAGCTGCTTGAGCAGGTTGTCGCGCTGCGGCATGTCGCCATGCAATTGCAACGCACGATTGCAGCCTGCTTCCTGGAGCGACTCACAACCTGGCTTCCATAGCACCGAGGAATGCCTGCCGTCCGGGAGTTTGATCGGCATGAAGTGTTGCTGTTCGCCGTGATGCCGGTAAGGGTTGCCCCCCACCCGCACCAGCCCGGCAGCGAAGAGCAGGCCCCCATGGGCAGGCGCGCTGAACAAGGTTATGGCGCCCGGAATCCAGAGTTTGGCGGTGGTGTTCATCCAGGTGGCCGGAACACTGGGAACGGGGTCGTTGTGGTTGACGATACGGTGGTGGACCAAGGCTGAAGCGCCGTCGACGAACTCGCTGTCGGCCGCTCGGGGGGCGCCGTAGGTGTAGAGGAGGATGTTGTAGCTGGGATTAGGTACACGACGCAGCCCCTCTGCCAACAACAAGGCAATCGCGCCGCCCAGGCTGTGTCCGCAAATGACTATTCGTTGGCCTTCATAAAACTGGCTGAGGTAGCGCAGCACGAAGTTTCGCATGGCCCGGTAAGCCTCATAAAAACCCAGATGCACCTTGCCGCCCCCTTCGGCGAAGGCCACCTGATGGGCGTTCGCGTCGCGCAGGGCATCGGCGGCGCTGACGGTACCGCGCACAGAGATCAGGACGACTTCATCGTGATGGCAGATAAACGCCTGAGTGTCGGTACCAAATTTTTCATCGTCGAAAAAGTGCAGGTTCGAGGGATGCTCCTGCTCCTCTTCGCGAGCCGGATGATTTTGCGGATACAGCTCGGGATCGAAGGGCAGGATCTCGAAACGCCGGGAGTAAGGAACATCTTCATATACGGGAAAAAAGCGTTGCGTTTGCTCGAGATCCACTCGCCAGGCTTCGTGGTACCCCGATAACGTTTCGGCAAACAGATTGCCAACGGTAGGGTTGAACGGGAACGTCACTCTGTCGATAGGTTTCTTCGGCGGTTGCTGACCAAAATCGCAGTAGCTCAAGGCGGACATCAGCGCCAATTGGTACAAGTTCAAGGCACAGAACTGATCTGCGGTGGAAAGCATCGGCCGTAGCGCACGTAAGGGCCGTACTTCCAACACACTGAACTGATTGGGAAACAAGACCACTCCCGAGGACAGAGGCGGGCCGAATCCAAGGTCGTTCACCATTTTCAACGCATGCCGATGAGGGCTGAACATCGCAGGAGCGATCGACGGCAAGTGCGCGACATGGTTGACCAAATCGCTGACTTCAACATGATAAAACCGGTCTGCCCGCTGCATGGCGGGATTCCCCTGAATACGCTGCCCCTTTGCATCAGAAAACCGTGTTTGTTCGGCACGGACTTGAATCTCGGTAATCGGCAGCTTGTACGTCAGGCGCGCACTCAATCGGTAATACGGCTCTTGTGCCCCGGCATACGGGTCATCGAACTTGAGAACGACAGGACCGTGGTAAACCCCCTGTATATTTGCGAACCCCTCTCCATTCAATTTACCGTTGTACTCGCACCCCATACTGTCGTGAACCGTATAGGCAAGCCCGCCGTACGCCGTCCCACTCCCCGTTTCATCCACCAGGCAAAAGCTCACCCAGTGCCCTTTCATTGCACATGCCGGCATCTTGCCGCTGAAAAACGCCTGCTTCCATGCATCCTGTTTCATCAATTCGCTCCTTGTTGATGGCATGTCGGGTAGACGTCACAGATACGCCCATCCGGCATCTTTACAGGCTTGAACTCCGAGTCATTGCCGGTGCAGTACGCGGCCATATCCTCAAAGCTTTTACCTCGGCAGCGCTTCCACCCGCCCGGTACAGCTATCCATCTGTGATCAAAAGCAGGTAACTCTTCATCAAGAACCTTCAATACCATTCTTAACTTTTTCCCTCGCAACTGGTCTCGTTGGGCAACGCCGCCAGCCTGCATCTTTTGCGGCTGACCGGCTGCATCCAACGAATGGCATTGCAGAATCTTGATGATCGCGTGCATAGGTCCTATCGTGCGGAAATACCAGCGGCATTGCCCTTTCAACTCCTGGACACCGTCCTCGGGCATTCCAGGTAGATCACCCGCCAAACGGTCTCGGATGCCAATACCGGCAAGATCCCCTCCCACATCCCAATCCTGCTTTCCCCATTTCGCATAAACATCAAATTGCACACTGCTTATTACCGACGGACACCCTTCAATGGTTTCGCTGAGTGGCAATTCATAGCTCACCCGATTGGCCACGGGATTGAACTCGGTAAAAAACACCTTGCGCTCTGGCCTTTTGCCTCGGCGCATCGGCAGGGAACAGGCTGCGCCGGTGGCGGGACGATAATTGGCAGCCGTCTTGAGTTCAAAATCCGCCGGCAGATCCACCTCCAGCGTAAAGCTGTCCGCGCTTTTCCCCGCGCACCCCGATAACGCCAGCATCCCCAGCACAATCACCACGTTTTTCATCCAGCTAGACATGCTCCGCCCCTTCCCTTCGCCACTGTTCCACCAACCGTTCGTAATGTTCCGCCGGGGCCTCGCCTTGCATCGGCTGCCACCGGATCACACTGCTTCGTGTGGCCTCCTCCAGCCGTCGCACCACCAGGAATTCCAGCTGTTGCGGGCCGCACCATTGCCAGGCATGGGCCTGCTCCAACACTTGGCTCAGCCAGATCCTCGGGTCTTGAAACTCCACCAGCGTCACCAGGTCCTCACTGTGCTCCGCCAGCAGGTAGCGCAGAATATTGGCGTGCAGGATGGCCGCAGCCTGGGGGTTGGGGACCTGCGACCAGGGTGTGGGATCCGGTACCGGGTATTCACCCGGTGCCGGGTTGTCGCAGCAGCACCATCGGTCGTCATGCCAGTAGCACACGCTGGCCAGTGGCCCCAGGTACACCGGCCACTGTTCGGCAGGCAGGTAGGCCAAGGCGCGCGCCAGGGTGCGGTTGTCTTGAAACCGGTAGAGGGCCTGGCGCCCCGCTGCGCCGACCAGCATCCGCTCGCGCCAATGCCGGGTCACGTCGGTCAGATCGTTGTTGAGCAAGCTGCCCAGCCACCCCCAGTTCGTTTCGGGCTGTTGCAGCAAGCGGGTCAAGGCCGGTTCTCCCACCTGCTCCAGCAACAGGATCACCGGGCCGGTATGCGCCAACTCCGCTAACACTGTCTGGCTATAGAGGGTGCAATATCGCGAGGCGTCGCGAGCCGCCGACAGTGCCTGGCACGCTTCTGCGCCCCCGTCGACAATCAAGCACAAATGGCGTCCCGCCTGTTGCTGTAGGGCCATCCATGGATATGGCATGCCTTGCATCACGCGGCCCTCCCGCTGAGATCGCACAGGCCTTCACCACAGCACTCGCAGACGGGGCAATAGTCCGCGCCCAGTTGCCGGGCCATGTCCATGAGGATGCCTTGAACGGCAGACAGGCTCGACCGATCATCCGAAGGTAAAGCGCCGGCCACCGCCGCCCCTGCGACAGTGATGGGTCGGCTGCTGAAAATGCCGCCCGCTTGAATCACGAAGTGTTCACCCCCGGCCTTGAAACTCAACTGCGTCCCCCCGTCGATCACCAGGCTGGCACCCGCCGTCAGGTGAACCTGTTGCCCGGCTCCGATCACCAGGGTCTGACCGACCTGCATGTAACTGTCGCCTTGTACCTCCAGGCGGCTGTCATGCCCCACTTGCTGCTCCAGGTCACGCTGGGCGCGCAGATAGACAAGTTCTGCACCCTGGCAGTCTTCGAGATGCAATTCGTTGCCGCCCGTGCCTCCCTGGGTGCTGCGGCTGCGCAAGACGCTGCGTGTCTTGTGCTGTGGCAAGGGGTAGGACGGCAGGAGAGAAGCATTGGGCAGGCAACCATTGATCAACGGCCGGTCCGGGTCGCCCTCCAAAAAGCTCACCAGCACCTCCATACCGACTCTGGGAATCATCGTTGCGCCGAACCCGTCACCGGCCCAACCGGACGCCACGCGCACCCAGCAGCTGCTTGTGTCATCCGTCGGGTCCCGACGGTCCCAATGAAAACGTACCTTCACTCGGCCATAGGCATCGCAATGCACATCCTCCCCGGCAGGCCCGGTGACAGTGGCCGTCTGACTGCCATTGATGGTTGGCTTGGGGTGTTTCAGCGGCGGCCTGTGCACCGCACGCCAAGGTGTCGCGGTGAAACGGTTGCGATAACCCTGGAAGGTATCCGCCTCACCTACCGCCTCCTCCAGCACCTGTGGCTGGTAGCCTTCATGACGCGCTGAGGTGATCAACCACAGGTCGTTACAGGCGGGATCGGGATGTTCCTGCAGTTCGAGAAAATGGCCGCTGCGCAGCAGCGGTTGGTCGCTCGTGCCCGAGGCCCGGCAGCGATCAGCCAGATGACGCTCAAGACCGCGACAGGCCAGCTGCCTGCCGCGTACAGGACCGGAAAAACCCCCAGGGTAGCTGTAGTCTTCAAGAGGAGACGGTGTCCCAGAGCCGGCCACGCCTTGCAACAGCAAGGACGGATGCTCGAAATCGTGATCACGGCGTACCGTTTTTCGGCTGCGGGTTTCCAGGCGCACATCGAAACGCTGGATACCCGCCGCATCCGCCAGCGGATCGTTGGCCGAGTGATATCGCTGCACGGGCAAGCGCTGGAACACCGTCTGGTCATCACCAAACACCAGCAGATGATTGTTCGCGCTATGGCGGAAGTGGTAGTGAATCCCCTCCTCTTCGCACAACCGCTGGATGAAGTGCAGGTCGGTCTCCGCGTACTGCACACAAAAAACGCGCGGCGGATAAACCACGGGGCCCAGTTCGAACACGTACGCATCGGCCAGGATGCCGTGTTGCTCAAGCACGGCCGCGATGATCTGCGGCACGCTGCGCTGCTGGAAAACCCGCTGATCACGGCGGTGGGCGAGGCTCGCCAGGCGCGGCGCCAGCGTCAGGTGATAACGGGTGAGCCGGGCACCGGGGTCGCCACGCCCTACCGCGTAGACTTGACCGTGCAGACCTTGATCCACTTCCCCCAGATGCAGGTACGCCGGTTGGTGGAGCAGTGCCTCCAGATCCGCACAGGGGTTTTCGCTGACCAACTGCACATGAATGAAATACGGTTGGTCAATAAACTCGCGGCCATTGAAGGCAAGTACCTGAAAGTCGGAAGTCACTTCCGGAATAATCAATTTGAAACGTGACGAAACAAACGCGTCAACCATCCGTTGTTACCCGTCGCTGATAAACCCACTCGCTGATTTAAAGCTCTCCCCGGAAAGTACTGATCGCCAGCCGAGAAAAAGCGCCTGAACGCCTTGAAGCTTAGCGATTTCAGGGAAAATTCGGCTCTTCAGAAATAAAAAAGAAGTTTCGTACGACAGAGATGGAAATGACTTTTACAAAATAATTAATACACTCAATAAGCACGTCTTCTAAAACAAGAAAATTCTTACATCTGAACTTACCAATACAACTAATCAATTACGAAACAGCAGACAACACTCCAAGCTATCCACTGTTACTCCCTGCTTACCGCTGCCGGTGTGCGGCGCCGAACAGACTGACGCTCACCAGTGTTTGCGCCTCTGCGTGCAAACGGACAGGCGCTGTGCCACCCGGCATCACCACGGCCACTTCAGCGGCGTCAATCCAACCTGCGCGCCACGCTGCGCAGGCCACCGCGCTGGCGCTGGTCCCCGAAGACGCCGTTGGCCCCTCGCCCCGCTCGAACACCCGTGCGATTACCCGGTTGCCCGAGGCTCGCGCAGCCCATTGCAGGTTGACGCCAGCCACGCAGGGTTGGCCCTTGCCGACGGGCGGCGCGAAGGCTATCGCTTGCAAGCGCTCAAACAGTACGGGTTGGTGCATCGCGGGGTTTTCCGGCAAAGCCGAGACCTGCTCCACCAAGGTCACGCAATGGGGGTTGCCCACTCGCACAAACTGGCTGCATGCCCATTGCGGGTCGATGGTGGCCAAGGCCGCTACGCGACTGAACTCACGGTGCCGCACCGAGACGGCTTGAATGTCGTTGGCGCCGACCGCCGCAGGTCCGAACGCAGGCTGCCCCAGGGCCAGCCAAAAGCCCTCGACCTGTTCGTAGATCGCCGGCTCGACAGCAGTGGTCACGGGGGACGCGGCAGCCGGCTGATCGTGATGCACCCGCAGTTCACACGCTTGAGCCATCAGGCCCTAGTCGGTCAGCGCCTGGGCAAAAATGGTCAGCCCATTGCCACTGCGCTCCGCGAGTGTGCCGTCAGTGTTGACGATCAACAGGTCAAACGGTGGCGCAGCCTGAAACGGTCCGACCAGCAAACCATCGCAGCGATGCGCTTTGGCACCCGCCGGACGCGGCGTCGTCCCCCAGCCACATTCAGATGCGATGGCCGACGCGGCCCATGCCAGCCGGGTGTTCGCCGCCAACTCGGCGCTGCCTGGCACGTCGATGCCCTGGCTGCGCAAGTCAGCCGGGCTGACCACCCCATAGATATTACCGCGTGCGTCGTAGAACTGGATCATGAGGCGAGCTGCCTGGAAGTTTTCATCGGTTCGTCCATACGGTTACCTACTGATTGGGCGGCAGCGTATTACAGAACACCCCAGGTGTGGGAAGTGGCCTGGAAGGTGGTAACCCGCTGCAAGAAGCCTGGGGTTCATCAGTCCTCACAGGGATTACACACCTTCCAGACCACCTCCTACACACTGGATAGCCTGTATGTGGTCGCCGTCGTCCAAGGCGTTCCATCGTTGTAAAAATATCCCATGGGCTAATGCGAACGAGCCCGGCTCGCTCGACCGGGCTTGATGTGCAAGGATGTGTCGCCGGACATCGTTCATTGAACGCAAAACCAAGGATTTCTTCATGACTGCCATCCCCACCCCAGCGCCCGTGGTTCCCGGGCGGCTGGAGCAAATGTCGACCCGTATCGCTTTTTTCATTGCCGGCTTCGGCATCGCCGCCTGGGCGCCACTGGTGCCGTACGCCAAGGAACGTGCGCAACTCAATGAAGGCACGCTTGGCCTGCTGTTGTTGTGCCTGGGGGTGGGTTCGATTCTCGCCATGCCGGTGGCGGGCGTACTGGCGTCACGCTTTGGCTGCCGTCGGGTGCTCAGCGCCGGCACGCTCATGATCTGCCTGGCCCTGCCGATACTGGCCACGGTCAGTTCGATTCCGCTGCTGATGGCCGGGCTGTTTCTGTTTGGCGCAGGCTTGGGCACCGTGGACTCAACCGTCAACCTTCAAGCGGTCATCGTAGAGCGCGCCAGCGGTAAAACCATGATGTCGGGCTTTCATGGCTTGTTCAGTCTGGGCGGTATTGTTGGCGCAGCGGGGGTTTCCGCCCTGCTGGGGCTGGGCTTTTCGCCGCTGCAGGCGACCCTGGTGGTGATCGTCATCATGGGGCTGGCCTTGCTCAAGGCCGGGCCGCATTTGCTGCCCTATGGCAGTGAAAGCTCGGGGCCGGCGTTTGCCGTTCCCCACGGGGTGGTGCTGTTTATTGGCAGTTTGTGTTTTATCGTTTTTCTCGCCGAAGGCGCCGTACTCGACTGGAGCGCCGTGTTTCTCAGTGCCGAGCGCGGCCTGGACGAAGCCTACGCGGGCCTTGGCTATGCGGCATTTGCCCTGACGATGACGGCCGGGCGCCTGACCGGTGACGCGATCGTACGTCGTCTGGGGCCCACCCGGGTGATCGTGATCGGTGGCTCGCTGGCTGCCGCCGGCGTGTTCCTCGCAACACTGTCCCCGGCGTGGGAAATGGCCCTGTTGGGTTATGCACTGGTGGGCGCCGGCTGCTCGAATATCGTCCCGGTGCTCTATACCGCCGTCGGCAAGCAGAACGTCATGCCCGAACACATTGCCGTGCCCGCGATTACCACGCTGGGTTACGCGGGGATTTTGGCAGGGCCCGCCGTGATCGGCTTCATTGCCCATGGCAGCAGCCTGGCGACCGCCTTTCTGTTGATCGGTGGGTTGCTGGCGGCGGTGGCGGTCAGCGGCAAAATACTGCGGGTTTAACGCGAAAACCGGCAGGAATGGGGGGGACGTTGAAGGCGCTGATCAGCGCCCTTCAGTTGCCCTTCTCCTTCCTGTCATTTTCCAGCCACCGATCGATGCTGTAGTTCTTCAGCCATCCCTCAGTGTTGTGGCTACCAAAAAAACGCGTGCCGTTGGCCTTGCTGCTCTCCAGCGACGCCAGCAAGCCCGAGCGCTCAACCAGATTCCTGGCCAGGTACACCTGTTGCTCGCTGTATCTTTTTTTGGGAAACCCGGTGGCCGCATCCCGCACAACGTCACCCTTTTTATCGGTTTCGTCAGGGTCCTGGCTCATCTCGATCAGCTTGTCGGTCTTCACATATCGGTGTTTCTCAAAAAAGAAACTGTAGTCCTCGGCTGTGTCGCGCAGCTCATCGAACATTGCCCTGAATGCCCTGACGACCTCTGCGTCGGTCTTGGAATGAAAGGGGTCTGCGCTATGCCTGTCCGGGTGGGTGTTACCGACCCTTGAATCGGCAGCCTTGGAAAGGCTGTCTGTGGTGATAAAACCGCCATTGGCGACAATCGCCTCGTTCAGCCTGGGACGGTTGAGTATCTCTCGGGCCAACAGGATGATGCGCTCGGCTACTGCGCTCTGGTTCGGCGCTTCACCCGCAATCTGCTGCAATGCACGTTGGCTCAGCTTTCCGTCCTTCTTGAACGCGTCCAACATGGAAAATTCGTTTTTCAGGGCCGTTGCCAACATATGATCGTCGCAGCTGGCGTAGGGGTTTGCAGCAGGGGTCATACGCCCAAAGGCAGATGGGCCGTCAACCTGCGGATCGGCCCCGCTCATCCCGCCGATGAAAAAATGATTGGAGGACAGACCTGGCGCAGAAGATTTTCCCAGCGCCGGGGCACCCGCGCCCGTAGCGGGCGCACTCCATGAAAAAGGCAGCCGGCGGCCTGGATTGTTGATCCCGTCAGTCATGCTTCATACCCACCCTATTTAGATTCCGTAACCTGAGCCCGAGTGCTTGACCGTCTCAAACGCCTTGAGAGCCAGCGCTGCATAAGCCTGGGTTGTGTGGTTGCCGAAAAATAATGGTTCCGGAAAATCGCCGCTCCCGGTGAGGAATATCCCTGGTAAAACTTGAGCATTTGTAACCGCCCAAGCCGTCCAGGCTGACTCTCGATAACGTCTGCGCATCAAAAACAACTAGCGCTCATGGCGTAACAATTTGCTCCAGAACATCGCGAAGATTGACCCCGCGGGACGGGATACCGGCTCATCTGCAAACGGCCTGGCCCCTCTGTCGAAGTCTTCGGCGGTGGGCGCCTTGAAGCTGCTCTTTGGCGAGGAACTGAGATTGACCGCAAGCGCTTTCAAGTTCTTCTGAGCGGTGGCCTCCTGGGCTGACGCGGGCAGCGTCGAAACACTGTACTGGGAATGGCGAGGTTCAAGTGATGTCGAGTTCATGTGCCAGGGCCTGACTCAATAGATGAGAACATCCACAGGTGACCAACGACCGGTAGATGTTCTCTTCGTGGTAAATCTTGGTGAAGGGTTCCTGTGTAATTGAACGGTGTGTCCTGCACAGCTCTAGCCAAGCGCCGCCAGCAACTTCTTCAACTCTGCGCGGGAGATCGCACCATCACGCTCTGACTGGAAAAGGTTATCCATCGCCGCCTTGAGTTCAGGACGTACACTCAGCTCCTTCGCCAAATGGATGAGCTTGTCCTGGGATGGCTTGCCCGTCAGTGGTTGCATCGCCAGATGATCCAGCCTGTCGAGCTTGATCGAACGGGGAAAATAGCCGGTGGCCAACTGACTGAATTGAGCAAGCAGTTCTTCAACAAGCTGCTTGTCATTGTGAAGTTTCAAGGGACTATCGGAATTGATGAAGCTTCTGATATTGGCTTTGGTCAAATAACCATCCTCAATACCGGTCTTGCCATTTCGATCAAGGGCCTCCAACAGGCCAGGATGGCTCAGCAAGTCTCGCGCCAAGCGAATATTCGCGTCTTTGACCGGATCCCCCGTCAACGCCTGCTTGGCCATTTCCCGCACGCCGTTGGCCGTTACGCGCTGCAACGGCGGCATTTTGAACGCACTGTAATTATCCAGCAGTTGTTGGGCCAGGGCCGAGGGTTGAGCCGGATTGGGACGCGGCGGTGGCCCCGGGTTTGGTTGTACGCCCACAGGCAGCGGGCGCTGAGGTGGACCTGGCTCTGGTTGCGGTCGCTGGGGCGGGCATGAAGAGTGGCAATGACCAGGGAAAGGTCGTTGCACAGGCGTATCGAATACCGGCCCGTGATGCTTGCCCGCTTGCGCGTAGTTCATGCCTCCTGGACGGCGCGCACTGGATGGCGTGCGGGAACCGGCAGTTTCGTGCTCAGCCTGAGCGGGTGAACGAGCGACTGTCTGATTGAATGCGGATATCGACATAAGGTTCTCCAGTGCTGTGTATTGAGCGTCTTGCCTCGCTGCAATCGTCAATCGCAAGCAGGCCAATCTTATGTGGCAAGCGCGCAGATATCGGTTCCTCACAGCGTTGAAGAATTCCAGGCAGCGGTAGGAAGAACCTCTCAGGAGGTAAGGAGCAAAACGCAAATCGCCGCCGTCCCAGTGCGGGGCGGCGGCGATTTTCCACTCAATGCAGCTCTAGAACCCGACGCTGGCCTGTACGAAGAAGGTTCGAGGTTCGCCCAGGTACAACCCGGCATTGTTGTCGCTGGAGCGCGTGTAGTGCTGCTGGTCGAAGACGTTTTTCACGCCGACGCCAAGCTTGAGGTTGGACAATTGCTCACCAAAGTCATACCCGCTGCGCAGGTTGACCGAGACATACCCCGGGATATCGCCGTATTGGCCATCGGCCGTGCCCTGGGTGATGTAAGTGGTGCCAGTACCGGGTGCACGTTGGCCGGACTGCGCGTAGACATCCAGGTTATGGGTCCAGTGATTGATGTCGTAGCGCAGGCCCAGGGTAGCCACTTCACGGGAGTACAGCGGCAAATCACGCCCCTTGAAGGGCACGTCGCCTTCGGAGGTGGCCTTGGTGTAAGTGAAGCCGGCGTTGGCGGTCAGGCCGTCCAGGCGCGAGTCGAGGTTGGACAGATCGTAGTGGGCCGAGGCTTCGATGCCGGTGTGCTTGGTGGCGCCGAGGTTGGTCCAGCCTACGTCATTGCTGACGTACTGCAACTCATCCGAGAAGTCGATGTAGAACAACGTCACTTCGCCGCCCCACACGCTGTCGTTGTAGCGCGTGCCGACCTCGTAGGTCTTGGCTTTTTCCGGGTTCAGGCCGTTGGCGGTCTGGTTGCCGGTGCCACCCTGGCCCAGTTGAAAGTACTGCAGGCTGCCAAAAGAGGTTTCGTAGTTGGCGAACAGTTTCCAGGCATCGGAAAGGTGGTACATCACGCTCAGGGCCGGCAACGGTTCGTTGTTATGCACCTCGCGGCGTTTTTCCTCGGTACGCTTGCCGTTGAGGGCGACAACCGGACGGTCATGCCATTCGGTGCGGATGTCTTCGAAGCGGATGCCCGGAGTGATGGTCCACTTGCCGACATCGATTTTGTTATCGATATAAAACGCATTGGCTTCGGTGCCGCCCGTGCGGTCCTGATAGACATGGCCATCACTTTGACCGCCTGGCGTGGGCACATTGTTGACCAGGTTGAGACTGGTCGCCTGCTCGTGCATGCCTTCCTTGAGGTAGCGATAACCCAGGCTGACTTCCTGGGTGCTCGGGCCTACGTCGAAAACATGCGACACCCGGGGTTCGATGCCGAACGTGTAGTAAGTGCGCGGATAGGAGCCGAGTGTCTTCAGGTCGCGGTTGGCGATGTTGCTGCCACGGAAACTGTCGGAGTAGTAGGTCAACACTTCCGCCTGGGTACGGTCATCGATCTGACGGATGTATTTGAAGGAAACATCCTTGCGGCGCCCGCTGAAATTGTCCCAGTCACGTACCGATTGATAGGGGTTGGCGTCGAACTGCTTTTGGGTCAGGCCGCCGGGCATATCGGCGCTGGCGTCGTAGTAATGGAAGTTCAGCGAGAAGTCGTCTTGGTCGGTCGGCGCCCAGTGGGTCTTGACGATCACGTCGTCGATATCGTTGGAGTTGTTACTGCTGCGATAGCCGTTGCCTTTGACGCCGGAGTACAACAATGCCGCGCCGATGCCGTTGTCTGCGGTGCCGCCGACGAAGGCATTCTCGATGTGTTTCCAGCCACCATGCGCCGAGGTTTCCAGGGTGGTGCCGACTTCACCGGAGAACTTCTCGGGAATGGCGCGAGTCACGAAGTTGATCACACCGCCGACGTTCTGCGGCCCATAACGCACGGAGCCGGCGCCGCGCACCACGTCGATGCTATCGAGGTTACCCGAGGAAATCGGGGCCATCGACAACTGTGGCTGACCGTATGGGGCGAAAGCCGCCGGTACGCCATCGATCAGTACGGTGGAGCGTGGCGACAGGCGCGACGTGAGTCCGCGCACGCCAACGTTGAGGGAAATATCGCTACCGCCCGTGCCGTTGGCTTCCTGCACCTGCACGCCGGGAATGCGGCGCAGCACGTCACCGACGTTCATGGCGCCCTGCTCCACCATGGCTTCGCGACGCACGACCGTGCGCGCGCCTGGATGGTTCTGCACCACTTCGGCATTGGCATCCCCCAGCCAGTCGCCGACCACCTTGATATCAGTAATACCCAGTTCAACCGGTGAGCCGGCTTCCCCCGTGCCGCTGCTCACTGGGCGCAAGGTCACGGAACCGGCGTCGATCTGGTAATCCAGGCCGCTGCCTTGCAGCAATTGGCGCAGGGCCTGTTCCGGTGAAAGGTTGCCGTCAACGGCGGGTGCTTGTTTGCCCGCGACCATGTCAGGGCTGAAGAACACTTGCAGGGAAGTCTGCTGGCCCAGTTGACTCAGCGCCGCGCCCAGCGATTGGGCGCGGATGTGGATACCATCGCCAGCGTAGGCTGCCGGCAACGCGGCGCTGACCGCCAGTGCCAGGGCGAGAGGCGCCCAGCAGGAAATTTTATTGTTGTTCACGGCAAGTTTTTTCACGTCGAACCTAGTCCTGTGATCGCAAGAGTGCGCATCCGTTAATGCAAACCAGTTGCAGTTGCAGGAGAAGACGAAGAACTCGAAAAAAACCTGAATGTCAGCGTGAAATAATTTCCTGGCTGCCGTCCGGCAAAGCGCGCACCGCCACCGGCAATATGTGCGGCAAGGCTTTGAGCAAGGCATCGGTATCGCTGGACTTGAACACGCTGGTCAAGCGCAGGTTACCCACCGCAGTCGAGCTGACCCGCAACGGCCGCTCGCGGTAACGCGATACCTCGCGCGCCACATCGCCCAGTGTGGCGTTGTTGAACACCAGCTTCCCGCTGCGCCAGGCCGTCAGTTCATCGGCATTCACAGCGTAGGCAGTGGCGACTTGCCCTTGGGCATCGACATGAGTGGCGCGGCCCGCCGTCAGCGTCACGAGTTGATCCGACGCACGCCCTGTGACGTTGACCGTACCGGCCTCGACCACCACACGGGTTTGGTCATCATCTCGGCGCACATCGAAACGCGTACCGGTGACTGTCACCTGCCCTGCCCCGGCGGCCACCACAAACGGACGGCGGGTGTCATGCTCCACGCTGAACATCGCTTCGCCCTGCTTCAACTCCACTGCGCGGCGGCCCTTTTCATAATGCACCGCAACCACGCTGCGGCTGTTCAGGTCCATTATCGAACCATCGGGCAAGGCGACCTGGCGATGCTCGCCTACACGCGTGCTGAACTCGGCGCTGTAAGGCTTTGGATGATCGAGCCCGCTGAACAGGCCCAACCCCAAGGCGACCGCCACCACACTCGCGGCCACCGCATAACGCCAGGCAGCGTGCCCTTTGGGCCGCGCCACCGGGGCGTCACACAGCGCCTGCAAACGCGCCTTGGGTAACAGGTCCGCAGCGCTCCACACCCCTTGCAACACATCGAATTCGTATTGGTGCTCGGGCCGCTGTGCTCGCCATGCATCGAAACGTTGACGCTCTTCGTGGCTCAGCCCGGCGTCCTGCAAGCGTACAAACCATTGCGCGGCCTCGTCGCGAGCACGGCTATCCATCGTTGAAGGTCCTGTTTCAAAACGAGTCATGGGGCCAACGCATCCAGGCGATCACGCAGATGCCGCAGGGTGCGGATCATATACTTTTCCACCATGTTTTTAGACAAACCCAGGCGATCGGCGATTTCCTGCTGGGTCAGGCCTTCGATTTTCTGCCAGATGAAAATCTTGCGACAGTTGAGCGGCAGCTCGGCCAAGGCCCGCTCGACGGACTCCGCCAGCTGGATGGCATGCATGTAATTCTCCGGATCGCCCTGATGAGGCGAAGGCTGGTCAAAGGCATCCAGGACCATAGCCTCCCGGCGGTCTTCCCGGCGATACGCGTCCACCGCGATATTGCGCGCCGTTTGATGCAGATAGGCACGCGGCTGCTCAACCTCGGCGGAACTCGACTCGAGCACGCGCACGAAGGTGTCGTGGGCCAGGTCTTCGGCATGCTGACGGTTTCTCAGGCGACGTGTCCAAGTGCCGACCAATTCTTCGTAGTGCTCGAAAAAGCCTGTTCTGCGGGGCGGCTGGGGAATCATCGCGTGAGCACTGGGAAGACGGGGGTGTAAATAGTAATGTTTCCCATTAAACAGGGCAAATGGCTTGCTTCGGCCAGTGGTGGCTTTCAGAAAAAACGACAAAAATGGCATGTTCGTCCTTTTCTGTAATCTCTTGGGTCTAATTTTTCGAAAGAAACCGCACATTCAATAGGTCCACTATGCACATCCCCGTCACCATCATCGGCGCAGGCCTGGGCGGTCTCACTTTGGCCCGTGTCCTGCACATCCACGGCATCACCGCCACCGTCTATGAAGCTGAGCCATCGGCAAACGCTCGCGCGCAAGGCGGGATGCTCGACATCCACGACTACAACGGCCAACTGGCCTTGCAGGCTGCGGGTTTGGCTGACGATTTCCGCGCCCTGATCCTGGAGGGGCACGAGGCGACTCGCGTACTTGATTACACAGGCACAATTCTGTTCGACCAACCCGACGACGGCAGCGGCGGTCGCCCAGAGGTCATGCGCGGCGAGCTGCGCAAGATGCTTCTCCACTCACTTGCGGCCGGTACCGTGCGTTGGGGCCACAAGGTCAATAGCGTGCGTCCCCTCGGCGAAGGCCGGCATGAGGTGACATTCGCCGACGGCTCTCACATTGTCACCAACCTGCTGATAGGTGCGGACGGTGCCTGGTCAAAGGTCAGGCCGCTGCTCAGCAAGGCTATCCCCGAGTACATGGGCCGCTCGCTCATTGAAACCTACCTCTATGACTGCGACGCCCGGCATCCCGCCACAGCCAACGCGGTCGGTGCCGGTGCGCTGTTCGCACTTCAACCAGGAAAAGGGATCCAGGCACACCGCGAGCCTGACGCCACGCTTCACACCTACATAATGCTCACCAAACCGCAAAGCTGGTTTGCCGCCATCGACTTCACCGACCGAGCAGGCGCGGCCGCGCGGATCGCACAGGAGTTTGCAGGCTGGTGCCCTGCCCTCACTGCACTGATCACAGAAAGCGATACCGAATGGGTATGGCGCCCGCTTTTTAGTCTGCCGATTGAGCACCGTTGGAATCGAGTGCCTGGAGTCACACTGATTGGCGATGCCGCACACCTTGCGGCCCCGAATGGCGAAGGCGCCAACCTGGCCTTATACGACGGGGCCGAACTCGGCAAAGCTATTGCTTCACACCCTGATGACGTCGAAACAGCCCTGCATGAATACGAACAGGCCATGTTCCAGCGCAGCGCACAAGCGGCGGCTGAAAGCAATGAACTGCACGAGTTGATCTTTGGTAACGAAACACCGCATAGCCTGGTCAGCCTGTTTGAGTCACCCCGGGCTTCGTAGACGCTGCGAGCGCTTTCTTCTCCTGGAAGCTGAACTTGTACGCCGCAGAGCCTGTCCTCAAAAAGGACTCTCTTCGAACGTGGGTGCGCAATGCAGATTTCCTTGCAGCAACAAGTGGCGCTGGTCACCGGCGCCAGTTCCGGCATCGGCGCAGGAGCGGCCAAGGCGCTGGCTGAGGCCGGCGCGGCGGTGGTGCTCAACTACAACTCCCAGGCCGCGCCCGCTGAAGCCTTGGCGGCGCAGATCAACGCCAACGGCGGCCGAGCGATTGCCCTCGCTGGCGACGTGTCCAAGGAGGCCGACGTCGAACGCCTGTTCGCCCAGACCCTCGACGCCTTCGGCCACCTCGACATTCTGGTGGCGAACTCCGGCCTGCAAAAAGACGCCAACCTGGTGGACATGAGCCTCGACGACTGGAACACCGTGATCGGCGTCAACCTCACCGGCCAGTTCCTGTGCGCGCGTGCGGCCGTGCGTATTTTCAATCGCCAGGGCGTGCGTGAGGGCGTGTCGCGAGCCGCCGGTAAAATCATCCACATGAGCTCGGTGCATCAGGTCATTCCGTGGGCCGGCCATGTGAATTACGCGGCGTCCAAGGGCGGCGTCGAGATGCTGATGCGCACCCTCGCCCAGGAAGTCAGTGAGCAACGCATCCGCATCAATGGAATCGCGCCGGGGGCGATTCGTACGGCGATCAATCGTGCGGCCACCGAAGGCGCGGCCGAGAAAGAATTGCTCAAGCTGATTCCCTACGGTCGGGTCGGCGACGTGGAAGATGTAGCCAACGCGGTGGTCTGGCTGGCCAGTGATGCGTCGGACTATGTGGTGGGCAGCACCCTGTTCATCGATGGCGGCATGAGCCTTTATCCGGAGTTCCGTGGCAATGGTTGATTTCCAGAACGAACCTCAAAGTGCGATCGATGCCCACGGCATCATTGGCGATATGCGCAGCGCCGCCTTGATCAACGACCAGGGCAGCATCGATTTTTTCTGCTGGCCGGAGTTCGACAGCCCATCGATCTTCTGCGCGCTGCTGGGTACGCCTGAAGCGGGTGTTTTCCAGCTCGCCCCCGACTTGCCCAACGCCCGCCGCGAACAGATCTACCTGCCCGACACCAATGTGCTGCAAACCCGCTGGCTGAGCGACGAAGCCGTGGTGGAAATCACCGATCTGTTGACCGTCAGTGAAGAGGTCGACTACTTGCCGCTGCTGATTCGCCGGGTGCGGGTGGTCAGCGGCACGGCGACGATTCACCTGCGCTGCGCCGTGCGCCATGACTATGCCCGGGCACCGACACGCGCCCGCGCCGAAGCGGGCGGCGTGCTGTTCGCTGCCGACGGCCAGCCCGACCTGCGCCTGGTCGGCAGCCACCCATTGACTCTCGAAGAGGATTCGGCGGTCGCCCGATTCAGCCTCAGTCAGGAACAAGGCGCCGAATTCGTGCTGGGCGGCGCAGACGATCCACGCGTGACCAACGGCTGTACCGACCTGTACCTGGAACGCACCTTGAAGTTCTGGCGCGGCTGGATTGCCCAATCCAACTACCGCGGGCGCTGGCGCGAAATGGTCAATCGCTCGGCCCTGGCGTTGAAACTGCTGACCTCGCGCAAACACGGCGCAATCATCGCCGCCGCCACCTTCGGCCTGCCGGAAACCCCGGGCGGCGAACGTAACTGGGATTATCGCTACACCTGGATCCGGGATGCCTCGTTCACCGTCTACGCCTTTATGCGCCTGGGCTTCGTCGAGGAGGCCAACGCCTACATGCGCTGGCTCAAGGGCCGGGTCAGTGATTGCTGCAGCCAACCGACCAAAATCAATATCCTCTATGGCATTGACGGGCGCCAGGAGTTGCCCGAGGTCGAACTGGACCACCTCAGTGGCCATGGGGGCGCCAGGCCGGTACGGGTCGGCAACGAAGCGTTCGATCAGATCCAGCTGGATATCTACGGCGAGTTGATGGATGCGGTGTATCTGGTCAACAAATACGGTGAAGCCATTTCCCACGAAGGTTGGAAACACACGGTGGAAGTCGTCGATCAGGTCTGTGAGATCTGGAACCAGAAGGATGTCGGCATCTGGGAGATGCGCGGTGAGCAACATCACTTTCTGCATTCACGACTGATGTGCTGGGTCGCCCTGGACCGCGCGATCCGCCTGGCCTCCAAACGCTCGCTGCCCGCCCCCTTCGCACGCTGGGACCAGACCCGCCAGGCAATCTACGCCGATATCTGGAGTAACTTCTGGAACGAAGAACGCGGGCATTTTGTGCAGCACATCGGCAGCACGGCGCTGGACGGTTCGATGCTGTTGATGCCGCTGGTGCGCTTTGTCGCCGCCACCGACCCGCGTTGGTTGTCGACCCTGGAAGCGATCCAGAAAAGCCTGGTCCGCGACGGCATGGTGTACCGCTATCGCAACGACGACAGCCAGATCGACGGCCTGCAAGGGACCGAAGGCGCGTTTGTGGCGTGCTCGTTCTGGTATGTCGAATGTTTGGCTCGCGCAGGGCAAGTGGAAAAGGCCCACCTGGAGTTCGAACAATTGCTGCGCTACGCCAACCCGTTGGGCTTGTATGCCGAGGAGTTCGACGGCCAGGCCCGGCATTTGGGTAACACGCCGCAAGCATTGAGCCATTTGGCGCTGATCAGTGCGGCGACGTTTCTGGATCGTAAGCTCAGCGGGGTGAAAACCGTCTGGCAGCCCTGATGTTTCGTCTAGAGTCTGAAAACCTTCGGCCCACTCATCGGAACCCACCATGACCTCGACCGCTGCGCTGTTCTATGTCCGTACGTCCATGCTTGATGTGGCCTATGAAGCCCAGGGCCCGCTTGATGGCGAGCCCGTGATCCTGCTGCATGGCTTCCCCTATGATCCTCGCGGCTACGATGAGATTGCGCCGGTATTGGCCGAGCGCGGCTATCGGGTGCTGGTGCCCTACCTGCGCGGTTATGGTCCGACGCGGTTTATCCACGATCAGGTGATGCGCTCCGGGCAGCAGGCGGCGCTGGCCAAGGATCTGCTGGACTTCATGGATGCATTGTCTATCCCGCGAGCGTCATTAGCCGGTTACGACTGGGGCGGGCGAGCAGCGTGTATCGTCGCGGCGCTGTGGCCCGAACGCGTGCGCGGGCTGGTGACGGGGGATGGCTACAACATCCAGGACATCGCCCGCTCGCCTACGCCGCGTGCGCCGCAGACGGAGCATCGGCTGTGGTACCAGTACTATTTTCATACCCCACGTGGCGTGGAGGGGCTGACGGCCAATCGCCGCGAGCTGTGCGAACTGCTGTGGCGGCTGTGGTCACCGACTTGGGCCGAGGGTCCGGGCCTCTACGGCCAGACCGCGCCATCGTTTGATAACCCGGACTTTGTCGAGGTGGTGATTCATTCCTACCGCCACCGTTTCATGTACGCACCCGGCGATCCGGCGCTGGAAACCATCGAGCAGGCGCTGGCGCTGCAACCACCGATTTCGGTGCCGAGTATTTCGCTGTGCGGTGCCGATGATGGTGTGGGGCCTCCCGCGGTGGACGATGACGATGTGGCGCACTTCAGCGGTTTTTACCGGCGTGAAGTCTTGCCCGGCGTGGGCCACAACATCCCACAGGAAGCGCCGCAGGCGACCCTGGCGGCGTTGCTGGAATTGCTCGCTTACGACACCGGTGAAAAGCGTTCACGGTAAGCCTGGGGCGTCACCGCCAGCGCCCGTAAAAAGCTGCGACGCAGGGTTTCTTCACAACCGAACCCGCATTGCACAGCGATGCGTTTGATCGGCAGCGTGCTGTCGGCCAACTGCCGGCGAGCGGCTTCCACACGGATCAGTTCGACCGCTCGCGCCGGGGTCTGGCCGGTTTCAGCACGGTAGTGGCGGACAAAGCTGCGTTCACTCATGCACGCCTTGGCGGCCAGGGTTGAGAGGTTGAGGTCCAGGTTCAGGTTGTCCGCGATCCAGGCGTGCAACTCGGCAAAACGACTATCGCCTCTTTGCAAGGACAGCGCCACGCTGAACTGCGATTGCCCACCCGGACGCTTGAGGAAAACCACCAGATGCCGCGCGACCTCCATGGCAACGGCGCGCCCCAGGTCCTCCTCCACCAGCGCCAGGCACAGGTCGATACCGGCGGTCACACCGGCAGAGGTCCATACCGAGCCCTGCTGGATGAAAATCGGATTGGACTCCACCGTCAGCGCAGGAAACTTGCGCGCCAGCTCTTCGCAGCGGGTCCAGTGGGTGGCCACGCGGCGGCCGTCGAGCACGCCACTGGCGGCCAGCAGGAAAGCCCCGGTACACACCGAGGCCATGCGTCGGGTGTGTCGGGCTTTTTCGCGTACCCAGTCGACCAGCACCGGATCCTCGGCAGCCCCGTAAACGCCCCAGCCACCGGCGATCACCAGGGTATCGACGGGCGTGTCGGCCGGTGGCAGCGGTTCGGCCACCAGCGCCAGGCCGGCGGAGGTCGTGACCGGCGCGGCCTGGGCAGCGATCACCGACACCGCGTAGGGCAACGGTAGCCCGCGCTGCCGGGCAAGGTCGTTGGTCGAGGCGAACACCTGCAACGGCCCGGTGACATCGAGCACCTGTGCATTTTCGAAAGCGAGGACGTGGATGATTCTGGGCATGATTGGCGTGATCTGTGGGCTCAATGGCGTATGCGCCAAAGCCTAGGCCTCTAGAGTGAAGCCGTCCACCCCTCTTCTGGAGCTTTATCCATGACTTTGCAGATCGGCTTTCTGTTGTTCCCCGGCGTCCAGCAACTGGACCTGACCGGCCCCTACGACGTGTTGGGTGCACTGCCGGATGTGCAACTGCACCTTGTGTGGAAAGACCTGGCGCCGGTCACCTCCAGCACCGGCATGGTCTTCACACCGACCATGAGCTATGCCGATTGTCCGCGCCTGGATGTGATTTGCGTGCCCGGTGGCACCGGCGTGGGCGCATTGATGGAAGACCCACAGACCCTGGATTTTCTCAAGGAGCAGGCCCACACGGCGCGCTATGTGACATCAGTGTGCACCGGCTCCCTGGTGCTCGGTGCGGCGGGTCTGCTGCGCGGTCGCAAGGCCACCACCCATTGGGCCTATCACCACCTGCTTGCGCCGCTGGGTGCAATCCCGGTGCAGGCACGTGTAGTGCGTGACGGCAACTTGTTCACCGGGGGCGGCATCACCGCCGGGATCGACTTTGCCCTGACCCTGGCTGCGGAGTTGTACGGCGAGGACGTCGCCCAGTTGGTCCAGCTGCAGATTGAATACGCGCCGGCGCCGCCGTTCGACGCCGGCAGCCCGGACACCGCGCCCGAGGCAGTGCTGGAAGAAGCCCGAAAACGCACGGCGGAACCGCGTCGGGTGCGGGGTGAAATTGTCGCCCGGGCAGCCGCACGGTTGCGCTGACAGGGGTGCTCAGGCCGGACGTGACATCACCGCTAAGGCGCGCGGCCAACAGCATCAGCACCGTCGCCAGGCCCCATTGCTGGAGCCTGGCGCTTTAGTCGGCAGCAGCAAAAAAGCGACTGATATCGCGCCAACAAGAGACATTTTTTCCGATAAGCGATGCCGATAGAACACTCAACGCGCTCCGCCCCACTTCCCCCTGCCCCCTTTTCCTACCTCTAGTTAGAAAAAGGTTTCCGATTTGTACAGGAAAACTCCCACATTTGTTTCTACACTCCAAATCACACCCGACATCAGACGGAATCGGACAAGGAGCGCCAATAAAATGACAGATAAAAATTATTTAGAATGCCTAACTTTTGAAAAATGCAAAATGGTCAAGTTATTGACTAATGCTCAAAAATAAAACATCCTTCAGCGACTGCCCCCACCGATCTCCTTCATTTGGCTGGCTCCACGTGAATGGAATGGTTGCGTTTGACACAGAGTAGCCGTCGTTCGACTTGCCCCTGATAGCAGCTCGCTGCCTATCGGACCAACTCTCGAACATTGAGCTTGGAGTGCGATGAGGGATGTTTTTATGCGCGAGAAGTCATCGGTCGACAGCCTGTTTTTGACCCGTGCCGGTTTTGTTGAGTTTTTTGTTGTTTTCGTCAAATTGGTTCATGGCCTGACTGCGATCTTGCCGCCTCTGGTCCTGGTATTGTTCCTCGACCCGATGGCCCATGAATTGCGTTCCCACTTCCTCGGCCTGCTGCTGTTTTTTGCGGTGCTGACCATCATTCTGTTTCAGGCCCTGGGTATTTATTCCGAGGAGCTTTTCAGTAATCGCCTGCGCCTGCGCAGCAACATCGTGGCGTGGTCTGCGGCTTTCTGCATCTTGCTGTTCATGTATCAGATCCTGCAGTTCTTCCCGCAACTGACCCCACGCAACCTGGTGGTCTGGTACATCGCCAGCCTCGGTTTGTTCTGTGTGGAGCGTTTGGGGGTGCTGCGCCTGTATCGCAACCTGATGCGCAAGGGCAAATACCTGCAACGCACGGTGATCCTGGGCTTCACCGACACCGCCGTACATGTGGCCGACCACCTGCAACGCAACGGCGATATCCGCTCCGGCCTTATAGGCTTTATCGACGATCGCACCGAGCGCATTCCCAAGGAACTCAGCAGACTGCCGTTGCTGGGCAACACCCGCGACCTGGAAAAACTGATCCGCGCCGAACAGGTCAACCAAGTGATGATCTGCCTGCCCTGGGCCGCCGAGCAACGTATCCACGGGCTGGTCAATCGCCTGCGGCAGATGTCGGTGAATGTGATGCTGGTGCCTGACATGGCCGCCCTGCGCTACGGCCACAGCCGCATCACCGACGTCGGCGGTATCCTGATGTTCAACACCTCGCAATTGCCGCTGCGCGGGTGGTCACCGTTTATCAAGCGCTGTGAAGACTTGCTGCTGGCCAGCCTGGCACTGGTGGTGTTTTCGCCGGTGATGCTGGTGACGGCCATTGCGATCAAGCTCGACTCCAAAGGCCCGGTGCTGTTCCGTCAGAACCGCTATGGCTACAACGACAACGAGATTCGCGTGTTCAAGTTCCGCTCGATGTTTACCGAACAGAGCGACTTCACCGCCGAACAGCAGACCACCCGCGAAGACCCACGCATCACCCGCGTTGGCCGCATCATCCGCAAAACCAGCATCGACGAGCTGCCGCAACTGTTCAATGTGCTGCTGGGCAATATGTCCATGGTCGGCCCGCGCCCACATGCCACGGCGACTAAAGCGGCGGGCATTCCGTTTGAAGTGGCGGTGAGCGAATACAGCTCAAGGCATCGGGTCAAGCCGGGCATCACCGGCTGGGCGCAGATCAATGGCTACCGGGGTGAAACCGATACCCTGGTCAAAATCCAGAAGCGTGTCGAATACGACCTGGAGTACATCTCCAAGTGGTCGGTGTGGTTTGACTTGTACATCGTTTGCATGACGATCCCGGCCGTCCTCTCCACCAAGGAAGTGTATTGATGAATACCCTCAACGGATTAATTCCCTGCATTATCTCCGGTGGTTCAGGCACACGGCTGTGGCCGGTGTCGCGGCAGAACATGCCCAAGCCCTTCATGCGCATGCGTGATGGCCAGAGCCTGTTGCAAAAGACTTTCCAGCGCGCCGCCAAACTGCCCGGCGTGGAAAGCGTGCTCACGGTGACCAACCGCGACCTGCTGTTCCGTACCCTGGATGACTACCGTGGGGTCAACAAGGCCCACCTGCCCCTGGACCTGCTGCTGGAACCATTCGGCCGCAACACGGCGGCGGCCATCGCCGTTGCCGCGTTGCATGTGCAGGAACACTTCGGCGGCGACGCGCAATTGCTGGTGATGCCCGCCGACCATTTGATCTTGAATGAAGTCGCGTTCGCCCAGGCCGTGATCCAGGCCCGCGACCTGGCCGAAGCCGGCTACCTGGTGACCTTCGGCATTCAGCCCGACCACCCGGAAACCGGCTTCGGCTACATCGAAAAAGGCGAAGCCTTGAGCACCGGCAACCGGGTCAAACGCTTTGTCGAAAAACCTGACCTGGCCACCGCCCAAGGCTATCTCGACGGCGGCAAGCACCTGTGGAACGCCGGTATGTTCTGCTTCAAGGCCAGCACCCTGGTGGATGAGCTGGCGACCCACGCCCCCGACGTACTGGCGGCCGCAAAAGCGGCGCTGGAGCACAGCCAGCACCTGCAGAACAAAACCTCGCGCCAGCGTGAACTGGACGCTGAAGCGTTCGGCAGCGCACCGGATATTTCCATCGACGTGGCCTTGATGGAAAAGTCCAGCCAAGTGGCCGTGGTGCCCTGCGACATCGGGTGGAGCGACATCGGTTCCTGGGAAGCCCTGCGGCAGCTCACCCCGAGTGATGCCCATGGCAACCAGGTCAACGGCGAAGCAATCCTGCATGACGTGCACAACTGCTATATCGACTCGCCCAAGCGCGTGCTCGGCGCCGTGGGCGTGAAAGACCTGATCATCGTCGACACCCCCGATGCCCTGCTGATCGCCGATGCCCACCGCAGCCAGGACGTGCGCTACATCGTGGCCGAACTCAAGCGCCAGAACCACCCGGCGTTCAGCCTGCACCGCACGGTCACCCGGCCCTGGGGCACCTACACCGTGCTGGAGGAAAGCAGCCGGTTCAAGATCAAGCGCATCGTGGTCAAGCCGCAAGCATCGTTGTCGTTGCAGATGCACCACCATCGCAGCGAACACTGGGTGGTGGTCAGCGGCGCCGCACAGATCACCAATGGCGACCGTGAATTCCTGATCAACGCCAACGAGTCCACCTATATCCCGGCCGGGCACAAACACCGCCTGACCAACCCCGGCATCATCGACCTGGTGATGATCGAAGTGCAGAGCGGCGAGTACCTGGGCGAAGACGACATCGTGCGCTTCGACGACATCTATGGGCGTGCCCCGGCCGAGGTGAAAAAGTGACATGCGGACCTCGTTGATCATCCCGACCCGCAACGCCTCCAGCCACCTGGCACGACTGCTGCCGGCGCTGAAAATGCAGACGCTGCAACCGGACGACATGCTGGTGGTCGACAGCGCCTCCAGCGACGACACCGTGGCGCGGTTTCGCGAATTCGGCGCGCGGGTCGAGGTCATCGACGCGCGGGACTTCAACCATGGCGGCACCCGGCGCTGGGCCAGCGAGCAAGTGGACGGCGATGCGTTGATCGTGATGACCCAGGACGCAATCCCGGCAACCCCCGAGACCTTCGCCAACCTGTTGCGCGAATTGCAGGAAGACCCGCTCAACGGCGTTGCGTATGGCCGCCAACTGCCGCACCCGGACGCCGGGGTACTGGGCGCGCAATCGCGGCACTTCAACTACCCGGACCAGAGCCGCAGCAAGAGCCTGGCCGATGCTCCGCAGCTGGGGATCAAGACCTGCTTCAGCTCCGATTCGTTTTCTGTGTACCGACGCAGCGCATTGCAGGCCGTCGGCGGTTTTCCCGCCGACGTGATCGGCAGCGAAGACGCCTATGTGGCCGCACGCATGCTGCTTGAGGGCTACAAGGTGCGCTACGCCGCGTCCGCGCAGGTGTATCACTCCCACGATTACCGCCTCATGGATGAGTTCCACCGCTACTTCGACATTGGCGTGTTCTACGGTCGCGAGCCGTGGATACGCGAGGCATTCGGCGATGCCGGCGGAGAAGGTAAACGCTATGTACTGGCGGAGCTCGCAGCATTGCGTGCTGCCGGTGCATTGCATCGCGTACCCGAAGTACTGGTGCGCAGCGCGTTCAAGTTGCTCGGCTATCGGCTGGGCCATCAGGAACGCCGGCTACCCATCGCCCTCAAGCGGCGCATCAGCATGTTCCCCGGTTATTGGAGGTGAGCACATGACCCACAGGAAGTCCCCCTTGATGAAACGAACCTTGCTCGTCCTGGCCATGATGGCATTGGCCGCCTGCAATACGCCCGCACGCATCGTCCCACCGGACGACAAGACGGTCGAGGAAGGCAAACGCGCCCTCGACCAACTGGCCCAACTGCCGCCGGCCGTGGAACGTATCCGCGTCGGCGACCAGTTGCGCATCGTGCGCGATGCCGGAGAAATGCCGACGCTGTCAGCGTTCAACGTCAGCACCATCTATGAGCTGACGCTGTACACGGTGCAGGCCGACGGCAAGATCAACTACCCCTTCCTGGGGCCGATCCAGGTCGCCGGGCGCCAGCCCTCGGAGCTGGCCACCGAGCTGAGCAACAAGCTGGCGCCGGTGTATCGCGAGCCGCGGGTGACGGTGAACATCAACCAGGCACCGGGTAACTCGGTGATCGTCGGCGGCGCGGTGAACAACCCGACGGCAGTGCAAATCGGCACAGCCAACACGCTGGAACAGGCGATTGTCGGCGCCGGCGGGGTGAACCCGTCCGGCAACGCAAGCATGGTCGCGCTGCTGCGCGAAGATGCCCAGGGCGCCTACCGTGCCTACTTCCTGGACTTCAGCCAATACCTCAAAACCGGGCCTAACGGGCGCAAACAAGTGCGCCTGCAACGCGGCGATGTGGTGTTCGTGCCCAAATCCAACGTGGGCGAACGCATCCAAGGGGTGGATACCTACTTGAACCAGTTGATTCCGTTCACCAAGTCGATCGGGGTTGGCTACAACTACACCCGAACCAGCGGCAGCAACAACTAAAGGAGCGACATCCCATGATCGAGATCCGTTCTTTTCGGGATCTTCTGCGCCTGTTCTTCATCTTCAGACATGAGTTCAAGCTGGCGGCCATCGCGGCGCTGGTCATCATGTTACTGGGGGCCTTCCTGCTGCCCGCCAAGTACGAGTCCACCGCACGCCTGCTGGTCAAGCCTGGGCGTGACTCGACCTTGCCGATCGAGATCAGCAACCGCCAGGCGCTGGTGATGCCCAGCACCCAGCGCGACCCGATTGTCGACGAAGAGCGCCTGCTGACCGGCCGCCCGATCGTGCGCGCGGTGGCCGAGCACTACCTGGAAGTGATTGAAAATGCACCGCCGCCGGAAGGTTTCTGGAAGCGCACCAAGTACTACGTCAAGAGCGGCATCGGTGCCGTGTTCGACGGCGTGCGCGTAGTGCTGGAAACCGTCGGTATCGTCGAAAAAACCACCCCGGTGGAACGCCTGGCCGCCAGCCTGGAGAAAAACTTCGAGGTGAGCCACGCCGCGGGGTCCACGGTGATGGATATCAGCTTCAAATGGGGCGACCCGGAAATTGCCCAGATGGTGGTCAAGAACTGGATCGAGACCTACATCAACGAACGCACCCAGGCCCTGGGCCGCAAGAGCCTGTACGCGTTCTACGAGGGCCAGGTCAACACCAGCGCCAACGAGATCAAGAGCTATAAGCAACAGATCCTCACGCACCTCAACGAGATCGGCGCGGCGAGCATTACCGACCGCCTGGAGGACTTGTCCGAGCGCATCAACGTGCTGCGCGGCGAGACCTTCAACACCACCCGCCTGATCGCCTCTTCCGACAGCGCCCTGGAGAGCACTCGCAACCAGCTCAAGACCCAGCCCAAGGAAGTGACCACGGTCCGCCAGATCGCCCTGAACCCGCAGCAGCAGGATTTGCGTCGCCTGCTCAACCAGAAGCTGCTGGAAAAGGCCGATATGATGCGCACCTACACCGACAACGCACCGCCGGTCAAAGCGCTGGACGCCTCGATCCTTGCCATGCAGGCCCAGGTCGCCAGTGAAAGCAACACGGTGCAGAGCTCGGAAAACCGTGCGCCGAACACCCTGGAAATCCACTTGCAGCGCGTGCTGCTGGATGAGTCGAGCAACAACCTGGCGCTGCGTACTCAGTTGGTTCAGCAACAGAAACAACTGGTCAACCTCGAAGCCCAGCGCAAGCAGGCCCTGGAGATTGAGCCGGAGCTGGCGCGCCTTTCCCGCGAGTTGAGCGCCACCGAGCGCAACTACGCGCTGTATGTGGACAACCTGGAAAAGTCGCGCATCGACCGTGAACTGGATAACAGCCAGATCAGCAACATCGCGGTGATCGAAGAAGCCACCCTGAACCCGGGCCGCGTCTTCCCGAAAACCCTGGTGATGCTGATGTTGGCGATCCCGTTTGCCATCGTCGTCGGCCTGTTGGTGATCTACCTGTGCTACCTGCTGGACCAGCGCATTCACGATGGCGGCCTGGTGGAGCGCAAATTCGGCTTGCCGCTGTGGACCACCCTGCCGGAGCTGGACACCAGCACCGCCCAAGGCACCAACGCGTTCAATGCGAGCATTTACCGGCTGTACGGTTTGCTGCAACTGGAGCGCATTGCCGAACAGGGCATGACGCTGGGGCTGACTTCGGCGCGCCACGGTGAAGGCGTGACCTTTGTGGTGGAACAATTGCGCCAATTGCTGCAAGAGAACGGCATCAACGTGCGCGTCGGCGGCGCTGCACCGGCGGCACAGGGAGAAGTGGTTCTGCTGGATGCTTCGGCCCTGCTGGATAACCGCGATGCGTTCGTCACGCTGCGCCGCGCCGACCTGATCGCACTGGTGGTGGAAGCGCAAAAGAGCACGGTGCCGGTGGTGGAACATGCCCTGTCGATCCTCAACACGGCGTTTGGCAAAGTCGACGGCATCATCATCAACCGACGCAAGTTCGAAGTACCGGCCAAGGTGCTGCAAAACATCGCCAAGTACCGGGGGGCGTTCTGATGCGCATCGCCCTACTTGCGCCCTTGCCGCCGGAAAAGAACGGGATCGCCGACTACGCGAACCATTTCAAGACGGCTTTGGAGCAATTGGGGGTGACGGTGGTGACACCGTTGAGCGGCGTGGCAGGCAACAGCGTTGCCATCAGCCAAGCCATCGCCGCGTTCGACTGGCAAGGCGTGGACCTGGTCCATGCCGAGCTGGGCGGTGGGCGATTGGGAGAATTCCTGGCCTTACGCGAGTTGCGCAAGGCGTTCCCCAAGCTGCCGCTGACCGCAACCGTGCATGACCCGGAGCGCATGGTCTGGCGCCGGGAGCGCCTGCCCTTCCCGTTGAACCTGTTGGAACGTTTGCCCAGCCCACTGCCCCAGGCAGCGGTGGTGCTGGCAGACCCGCTGACCTTGAGCGAAGAACGCCGCGTCGCCCAGGACCTGACCCGGCTGGTCACCCTCACCCGCCTGGGCGCCGATTGCCTGAGCGAGCGCATGCGCTTACCTGCGGGCAAAGTGGCCGTGATCAACCACGCCAACCTGGCGATTGCGCCGGCAGCCTTGCCGTCGCTGGACACGCTGCACCTGCTGTATTTCGGTTTTATCTACCGTGGCAAAGGCATTGAAGACTTGTTGCAGGCCCTGGCCGCCGTCTTCAAGCAAGCCCCCCAATTGCATGACCGTGTGCGCCTGACCCTGGCCGGTGGCACTGCCGCCGAAATGGCGTTCGGCGCAGGCGGCAATTACCTGGAGCAGTTGAACAGCCAGATCGCCGACCTCGGCCTGGCGGGCTCCATCGACTGGCGGCTGAACCTGCCGGCCAGCGAGATTGCCCAGACGATCCAGGCGCACCATGTGATGGTGCTGCCGTATCGCGAATCGAAAAAACTCGGCCTGCTGGGCCGCCAGCGCGGCACCAGTGGCGCGCTGTCCTGGGCCGCCGCGTGTGGGCGCGGGGCGATCACTTCGGATGCGCGCGCGTTTGCCGAGGAGGTCGCCAGCGGCAATGGCTTGATCTTTCCCCAAGGCGATGTGGCCGCATTGAGCGAGCAACTGTTGCGCCTGGCGAATACGCCGACACTGGCGCAGGACTGGGCTGAACGCGCCGCGCAAATCGGCCGCGAACGCCTGTGGCCATTGACCGCGCAGAAGTTCAAGGACCTTTTTGAGCAAGCCATTGCAGGAGCACCCTATGGCGCATAAACGGACTTGGTTCGCCTCACTGCTCGTGATCGTCGCGCTCGGCCTGAGCGTTTTTCTGTGGGGGCGCCAAGCCGATGCCGAGAGCCATGTGCTCAAAGGCAACAAAGTGCTGGTGTGGAAGGATTTCCTGGGAGTGAACGCGCAGTTCCTGTGGTTCAGCCCCACGCTGTATCAACAGCAGATCGACAAACTCAAAGCCCTGGGCTTGCAGTGGGTGCGCCTGGACCTGCACTGGGACCAGTTGGAGCCTGCAGAAGGCCAGTACCAGGTTGCGACGCTGGACCAACTGGTCGGCAACCTGCAGACCAACCAGCTCAAATCGGTGTTCTACCTGGTGGGCTCGGCGCCCTTTGCCACCACTGCGCCGCCCGGTGCGCCGTACCAGGACCAGTACCCGCCGAAAAACCCGGATGTATTCGCCAACCGCATGGCGCTCTTGTCCCAGCGCTACCCGAGCGTCGACGCCTGGCAAGTCTGGAACGAGCCCAACTTGCTCGGCTTCTGGCGCCCGGTAGCCGACCCCGCAGGCTATTTCACCCTGTTGGCGGCGACCACCAACGCCTTGCGCACGGTCAACCCGGACAAACCCGTGGTTGCGGCCGGCATGGCCTTCCTCAGCGAAATGCCCAACGGCAAGACCATGCTCAGCGCCCTCAGCGCCCTGGGCGTAAACCGCCTGAATACGGTGGTGTCCTATCACCCCTACAACCAGCTGCCCGAGGGCAATGATCCGGCCAACCTGGACTTTGTCGCCAAGACCCAGGCACTCAACCAGTCCCTGCGCGCAGAGGGCGTGAAAACCCTGTGGAGCACCGAGTGGGGCTGGTCGAATTACCCGGGGCCCAAAGAGGCGCAAGACCTCATCACCCGGCAGCAGCAGGCTGACTACGTGGTACGCCGGGTGGCGCTGATGAGCGCGATGGATTTTGACAAGATCTTCCTGTTCACCCTCAGTGACCTTGACCAGCGGGCCAGCGTGCGCGACCAGTCCTATGGTTTGCTCGACATCAACGCCAACCCCAAGCCGTCCTACACAGCGCTGAAGAACTTCCTCGATGTGAGCGGGCCGCAACTGACGCCCGGCGATCCGCCCACCGCCGACCAGTTACCCGACGGCCTGTTCAGCATCGGCTGGACCCGCGCCGACGGCCATAAGCTGTGGTACTTCTGGTCGGCACAGGGCGGTAACGCACACCTGCCGAACCTGACCAGCGCGACCCTGTACGACCCGCTGCGCGGCACACAAACCCCGGTGAGCGGCACCAATGGGTTGACCGTGCCGGTCAAGTCGAACCTGCAAATTCTGTTATGGGATTGAAGCCCGCCATGCGCATTTTATGGATACTGCCCTACTCGCCCTGGCCCGCCACCAGCGGCGGCAAGACGCGCCAGTTCCACTTGCTGCGCAGCCTGGCCGCGCGTGGGCACAGGATCACGTTGTTGCTGCATGACAAGCACCCCGTGTCGCTGACCGATCGCCAGGTGCTGGAAGCCTTCCTGGAACAGTTGATCATCCTGCCGCGCCGCCCACTGCGCAGCGTGAAAACCCTGGTGGCCGGGCTGTTTGCGCCCTACCCGCTGCTGGCCAGTGTCAATGGCTTGTCAGGTGCACTGCAGGACACCTTCGACCCGTTGCTCAATGAGCATTGGGACGTGGTGCAGATCGAGCACTCCTACACCTTCCAACCCTATGAAGATGCCCTGGCGCGCAAATCCCAACCCTTTGTGCTGACCGAGCACAACGTGGAATCGGCGCTCGGCGCAGCGACCTACGACCGCCTGCCTCGCTGGGCGCTGCCCTTCATTCACTACGACCAATGGCGATACCGCCGCTGGGAGCGCCGCGTCATGCGCCAGGCCACGCAGGTGGTGGCGGTCACCGCCGGCGACGCGCAGGTGCTGGAGAACATCGCCGGCAAGCCCGTGCCCGTGGTGGTCAACGGCGTGGATTGCGCGCATTTCGCCGGTGCCCGTCCTGATCCCGCGGCGCGCCGTGTGCTGTTCCTCGGCAATTATGAATACGCTCCCAATGTGGACGCGATCGAATGGGCATTGGATGAAATCCTGCCCAAGGTCTGGGAGCAATGCCCGGATGCGCGCATGAGCGTGTGCGGCTTCGGCATGCCCGGCAGCTGGCGCGAACGCTGGCAGGACCCGCGTATCGAGTGGCAAGGTTTTGTGCCGAACCTGTTGGCGCTGCAATCGAGTTGCTCGGTATTCCTGGCCCCGTTGCGTCATGGTGGCGGTTCCAAGCTCAAAGTACTCGAAGCCCTGGCTGCGGGGTTGCCGTTGGCCAGCACCGAACAAGGGGTATCGGGCCTGGACCTGGTCGAAGGGGTGGATTACCTGGGCGGGCAGACTGCCAGCGGCCTGGCGGATTCAGTGGTGCGCCTGCTGCAATATCCCGCAGCGGCACTGCCCATGGGCGAGGCTGGCCGCGCCTATGCACGCCGGGCCCATGACTGGAGTGTCGCCGCCGGCCAGCTGGAGCAGGTGTACGCGACGCTCTCGCCGCTCAATCAAAAGGAGCCCACATGCGTGTAGGTCTGGATTACCGCACCGTCGGCACCTCGCCGCAATCGGGCATCAGCCGTCAGGTGTATGCGCTGGAAAATGCGCTGTGCAGCCTGCCGGGTATCGAGCTGGAGCGCTTCACGGTGGCCCCGCTGGGCGATGAAACCCGCTTGCGGGCCCACTGCCCGGCCTGGGGCTGCGCGAAAACCGCGATGCATCAGCCGCAGAACCGCCTGCGTTTCGAAGCCGGGTTCCTGCCGCGTGCCTTGCGTGAGCAACACATCGATGTGTACATCAGCACCTTCAATATGGGCCTGCCATTGCCCCCCAAGCCCAAGGGCATGCGTACCGTGGTGCTGTTGCATGACCTGTTCCAGATTACCTTGAACAACTACCACGCCAACCGTCTGAAGGCACTGATCTACAAAACCAGTGATCGCGTGTCGATTGCCTACGCGGTGCACAGCGCCGACCGCGTGTGGACGCCCTCACAGTACAGCGCGGATGAAACCGTACGCCTGTTCCCCAAGGCGGCGGGCAAGATTCGTGTGCTGCCCAATCAGGTCGATGGGTTTGGCGAACCGCCGGCAGACCTCAGCGCCTATCAACTGCCGCAGCGCTACTGGCTGCTGGTCGGGACTCGCGAGCTGCGCAAGAACGTACCGTTCCTGGTGGAGGCCTGGCAGAAAGCCCGCCAGCAATCGCCCAACGTGCCGGAGTTGGTGCTGGTGGGCAGCCTTGAGCACCTGCCCGAGGCCCAGCGTACGCTGCCGGGCATTCGTGCACTGAGCGGCGTGTCGGATGCCCAGTTACATGGGTTGTACCGGCAGGCATCGCGCCTGTGGCAACCGTCCTATGCCGAAGGTTTTGGTTTACCGGTCATCGAAGCGCTCAGTGTCGGCACCCCGGTGGCCGTGGCCAGCGGTACGTCGCTGGATGAAATCACGCCACCGTCGGCGGCGCGTTTTTCGCCCACCGATAGCGCAGCGCTGACCGCCTTGATGGTGAGCCTGAGCCAACAGCCCGATGAAGACTCATCCGAACAACATCGCCATTGGGCGCAGCGTTTCAACCACCATGCCTATCGCCGGCGCGTGGCCGAACTGATCGAGGAACTCACGTGAGAATAACCCTGGCAAGCCTCGTTGCGATTCTGTTCGGCCTGCTGTTCGGCGGGCTGGCCCTGGCACTTTCACCCGCCAAGGCGTTCCTGGCCGTGATCGGCCTCGCGGCGGCCGTGACCATTCTGCGATTTCCGTTCTGGGGCTTGTTGCTCTTCGCACTGGTGGCGACGTTCATGCCCTATTCGACCATCAACCTGGGGATCCGCAGCACGGTGAGCGAAGCGATCCTGGCGCTGACCTGGGGCGCCGTGATGTGGCACAGCTTCCTGGCCCGCCTGCCGGACACACCGAACCTGTCACGCCGGCCGACTGACCAGATGCTGCTGTGGCTGATGCTGTTCAGCGTGTTCCCGTTCATCGTCGGCCAGGTCAGCATCCAGGCCGAGAGCAGCGGCGTGGCCAACTGGTTGCGCTGGTTGCTGAACCTCTCGGGCGTGTTCCTCACCGCCAAGTTGCTGGTGGATCAAAAACGCCGCGAAGCCTTGGTGATGGCCTTGCTGCTGGGCACCCTGGCAATGCTGGTGATGTCCATCGCCGTATTCATACGCACCCGTTCAGGGGCCGGGATTGCGCCGATCCTGGCGCTGCTCAATTACGGCAACTTCGACATGTTGAAATTCGGCCTGGAGGCGATGTCGTCACGCATGGGTTCGCCGTGGATGCACCCCAATGCCATCGGCGGGATCATGGCCTTGCTGTTGCCGCTGGCATTTTGCTTCGGCATGACCGAGCGCGGCTGGAAGCGTGCGCTGGGCCTGGGCGTGGCATGCCTGGGGGCGGCGGCGTTGCTGCTGGCCAGTAGCCGTGGGGCAATGGTCAGTCTGGCATTGGTGTTGATCTGGATGGCCACGCGCCGCGTGCCATATACCGGGCGCCTGCTGATGGTCGGCGCGGTACTGACCGTGGCGCTGGTGATGGCCTACCCGCCATTGCAGGACCGCCTGGCGACGATCTTCTCGTCGAGCAACGCCAGTACCGAGGTCCGTGTCGATGAATACCGCATGTTCCCCCAAGCGGTGGCGGCCTATCCGTTCGGTATTGGTTTCAAGGTCGATCCGCCCGTGCCGGGCACGCACCTGCTGGGGATTTCCAACCTGTGGCTTAACTTCATCTACAAGACGGGCATCGTCGGCATGCTGCTGTTTGTGGCGGTCACCGTGCGCTGGTGGCGTGAAGCACGCCCGGAAGCCGGCCCGATCCGCCTGACCAAGGACAACGCGCTGTGGCTGGGTAGCACGGCGGGGATTCTGTCAGCATTGGTCAGCGGTTTGTTTGACCACTACTTCAGTTTTGCCGTGGTGATGGTGGCGCTGTTCTGGCTGATGGTGGGCATCAACGTGCTGGAAGCACGCCGCCTGTTTCCGGCACGCCTGCCGCAGGACAAGACCGTGACGTATCGCAAACCGTTGCTTGACGGCGTGCGGCCTTAAGCATGCTCGGTTCCGCCGTCTGGCTGACCCTGGCGACCCTGCTGGGCCTGTGCCTGGGGTTCGCGCGCGAGTGGCTGCTGGTGGCGGCCTGGGGCGCCGGGGAGCGCAGTGACGCCTTCCTGATCGCGCTGTTCTTGCCTGAGGCGTTGCGCATGTCGTTGGCCGGTGGTGTGTTGAGCGCCGCTGCGTTGCCGCTGTACCTGCAACGCAAGGACAGCGAACGCCTGGATTGGTTGGCGGTGTTGTTTCCCGCGTTGCTGCTGATTGCGCTGATGACCAGCCTGTTGTTGACGCTGTTGGCCCCCTGGCTGGTGCAGCTACTCGGCCCGGGGCTGGCGGCCAGCGCGACGGCCCTGGCGGCGAGTAATTTACAGGTCGTGGCCTGGTGCGTGCCGGGCTTGATGCTGCATGCGCTATTCAGTATTCCGTTGCAGGCAAGCGAGCGTTTTGTGCTGGCGGGCTTGGGCTCGCTGTTGTTCAACCTGCCGCCGGTGACTTACCTCGCGCTGGCAGGCACCGCGACGGAACCCCGCACACTGGCCTTGGCCTGCCTGGCCGGTAGCCTGTTGATGCCACTGGCCTTGCTGCCGTCGGTCTGGCGCCAAGGGTGGCGGCCATGGCGCTGGCAGTTGAGCATCACGCCGTTGCAGGAGCTGGGGCAACGCATCGGGCCACTGCTGCTGAGCAACGGTGCCAGCCAAGGTTTGGCGCTGATCGAGCGGCTGGTGGCCTCGCTGCTGGGGGAAGGCGCGGTGACGTGGGTCAACCTGGCGCGCAAGTTGATGAACCTGCCGCTGATTGCACTGATGAGCCTCAACCAGGTGCTGCTGGGCATGATGAGCCGCCGCCAGGGCGATGAGCGCCTGGCTTTGCTCAAGCGCGGCCTGGAGACCGCCAGCGTGTTGACCTTGCCGGCCGGCGTCGGCCTGGTCGCGGCGGCGCCCAGCCTGGTCGCCTTGCTGCTGCCCAAGCAATCGGCGGATTCACCATTGCCATTGCTGCTGGCCTGGTTCGCCGTACCGCTGGTGTTCGGCGCCTGGAACGCCCTGCTTGCGCGCTATGCCTACGCCGCCGGCGACACGCGACAGCCGCTGCGGTGCGAGTTGCTCGGTAGCCTGGTCAATGTGTTGTTGCTCGCGACCTTGCCCTTTGTGTTTGGCTTGGCAGGCATTCCGCTGGCCGCATTGGCCGGGGTGATGTGCACGGCACTGTTGCTGATGCAGCGCCAGGCATTGCTCGCCGCCCTGCCCTGGGCGCGGCAGTGGCTGCTGAGTGCGTTGGTCATGGGCGCGGCCGCGCTGGGGCTGTTTTCAATTGAAGGCGTGTGGCTGCAACTGGGGCTGAGTACCCTGGCAGGCACCGTGGTGTTGCTGGGCATGGGGCTGTGGCTGAAGCCGTGGCGCAAGGCGTGAATGATCGATCAGGAGTCGTTACGTGAAACAACGCTGGATTCAAATGGATATCGCCAAAGGCATCGGCATCCTGGTGATCGTGTATGGCCATAGTTGGTTTGTCGCCAACTCTCTGGACCTGCTCTATCCGATACTCGCCTCGTTTGTGTTGCCATTGTTCTTCTTTCTGTCCGGCGTGTTTTTCAAGCCCGAACAGCCGTTTGTGGAGATGGCGGTGCGCAAGGCCGATGGCCTGCTCAAGCCGTTTTTCTTCACCATGCTGATGTATGTGCTCGTACGCGATTTACTGCGCGGGCAGCCCCTGTTGCCGGATGTGGGCGGTGTGCTGTACGCCTCGGTGGACACGATCCCGTGGCAGGCGTTGTGGTTTTTACCGCACTTCTGGGTGGCGATTCTGTTCAGTTGGTTAATGCTGCGCCTGATCCAGCATCTGAAGTTGCCGTTGCTAGCGAGTTGCCTGCTGATGGTCGTGCAACTGTTGCTCGGCATCTGGGTACTGCCGTGGTTCTGGCAAGTACCGGTGACCATAGGCGGGCAAACCTGGACGATGCCCGGCCTGCCCTTCAGCCTCGAAGTCACCCTGATCAGCAGCACCTATTTTATCTACGGTTACCTGCTGCGCGACTGGCTGCGCAGGCATGAGGGCTCGCTGCTGACCCTGGTGATTTCCATCGCCCTGTTCGCCGCCGTGTTTGTTTACAGCCGCGACACTATGGACCTGGCGCAACGGCGCTATGACCACTGGTTGTGGACCAGTCTGCTGGCGGTGATCGGCGTGTATATGTGCTGGGCGCTGGCACGGGTGCTGATGGTATCGCCTCTATTGACCCGGATGATGACGTATATCGGCCAGTCAACGCTGATCGTGTTGATCTTTCACGGGGAAATCCAGCACAAGGCCGTGGACCTCATGGAGCGCCTGGGCCTGCATCCGTTCATGTCGGCCTGTCTGGGCCTGGTGATCGCGGTGGTGGTACCGCTGATGATTGGGGAAGTGATCAAGCGTGTGGCGGTCTTGCGGTTCTTCTACTTTCCGTTTCCGGTGCGCAAAGCCCCGAAAAGTTGAAAATACCACTCATACGATGTGGGAGCGGGCTTGCTCGCTCCCACACGTGTCATGCATGTTCAGTCATCAAGTTGTGACGCGGCGGGCTTACTGCCGGGCTTGGCCGATTTGGCGCCCTTGGCTGGAGGCGCTGCGGCAGGTTCCGGTTCAGCCGGTGCCGCAAGGTCTTTTTCGGCCTGGGGCATCTGGTCGATGGCGCTGAAGAACTCCTTCAAATCGAGGGTATCCGGTGGCACGGTCTTCTCGATTTTTTTCTCGCCGTCCTTGCCGATCAGGATCACCTTGGTGCCGCTGCCGGCACCCAGCTTGAGGGCCCGGATCAACGCATTGGTTTCCGGCGGCGTCAGCTTCTTGTTGTCCTTGGCATCCTTGGCAAATTTTTCCCCTTCGGCGCCGATGCTGCCGAACTTCACGGTGTAGAACACCATATTGCGTTCTTCAAAGGATTGTTTGGTGGCGGGCTCGCTCAGTTGTTTCTGAAGAGTCGCCAAGGTGGAGTTTCCGGAATCAAGCTCCACAACCACCAGCGGACGGGACTTGCCCATGTCTTGCTTGAGCGGGTTGATATCCTCAGCGGCCAACAGCGGCCCCGTTAAAGCCATCAAGGTAGCCAGGGTCAGCGACCGGATGAGCATGCGCACCTCCTTTGAATTCCATGCAGGGTTCTTGAGTTTCATGTGTGCGACAGTCAAATTCAAGGATGATTCCTACACCGCTTTACGAAAGAGTAGGACAGGACGCCCACGACGCAAGGGCTTGGATGGGGTCAGGCGCCATTGTTTCTTCTGATTGCGGAAACATTATGAGACTTTCCACAGAGGCCAATGCCGGGCGAACACCGGTGCCACGATGGGGTCGGCATCCACGTGCGCCAGGCTCTGGGCGAAGCTTGGCGCCAAGGCGGTCAATACCTCACGCGCCTCATCCCAGTGCGAAACCGCGGCCGCCATAATGCCCAGGGCGTTCGGCACATTGCCGGGGGCGAACAACTGTTCGGCAAATTGATCGGCGAACACCACCCAGGCTTGATGCAGATAGCGTCGCGTACCACTGACCAGTTGCGCCTGCAGCGCCTCATCCGCATTACCCAGCCAGCGCTGCGGATAATCGATGATGCCGATCGCCGAGTAGCAATTGGCGGTGATGTAGAGCAGGCCGCGCAGGATCTGCGCGCGGTTGCCGGCCAATAGATCCGACGCGGGAAACGCCAGGCCCAGGTAGATCAGGATGGCAGCGCTTTCGGTCAGCACCTGCCCATCGGGGGTGACCAGCGTGGGAATCTGCTTGAGTGGGTTGATACGGGCCAGGGCTTCGGTGCCCTCGCCCTCCTGCCAGGAGCTGGCCTCTACACGATGCCACGGCACCCCACAACGTTGCAGGGCAATTTCGATCATGCATGAGCCGGAATCGTCGGTACCGTAGAGCGTATACATGGGCGTTCCCTCTGGTTTATCGCACTAGTCTGGCCTGCAGGTTCGCCTTCACCTGCGGCCACTCCGAGTCGATGATGCTGAAGCGCACCGAGTTGCGCTTGCGCCCGTCCGGCATGATGCGTTCGTGACGCACGATACCTTCCTGCACGGCGCCCAGACGCAGGATGGCTGCGCGAGAGTTTTCGTTGAGTTCGTCGGTGGTGAATTGCACGCGCACGCAGTCGAGCACATCGAAGGCATAGCTCAGCAACAACAGCTTGGCCTCGGTATTGATTGCCGATTTCTGAGTGGATTGCGCCAGCCAGGTGTGGCCGATCTCCAGCTTGCGGTTGACCCGATCGATCTTCCAGAAGCGCGTACTGCCCACGACCTCGCCAGTGCTCTTGCGCACGATGGTGAAGGGCATGACCGTACCGGCATGACGCCCGGCCAAGGCGGTCGCCATGTACGCGTCGATGGTGTCCGGGCCGGGGACGTTGGTGACCTTGAGGTTCCACAACTCACCGTCGGCGGCGGCCTGGAGCAAGGCCGCTGTGTGTTCGAGCTGCAAGGGTTGGAGTTCGACGATAGTGCCGGTCAAGGTGATCTGGGTCATGGAGAGCTGCGCCGTCTGCGAGTGGTCGTCAGAGGGCAAGAGTGCAGGCTCGCGCAGCGCTTCGGCAAGTGTTTTAGAACAGGCCCATTTGCCCGCCGACCAGGGTGCCAAAATCGTCGTTGACGAACGGCAGGATCGCATCGGCCACCGGCTGCAATTGCCGTGTGACGTAATGGTCGTAGTCGATCGCCGCCTGCCGCACCTCCAGCGGTTCCGGGCCGTTGAGCGTGATCACATAGCTGATCCAGCCACCGCGTTGGTACTGGCGCGGGCGGCCCAGGCGGTCGTTGTAGTCATCGGCCAGGCGTGCAGCGCGTACATGCGGTGGCACGTTGCGTTCGTAGTCATCCAGTTGACGACGCAGGCGCTTGCGGTAGATCAGCAGTTCATCGAACTCACCGCTCAAGGTGCGCCGTACGTAGTCGCGCACGTATTCCTGATGGGGCTGGCGATGGAAGATGCGCCGGTAGAGTTCCTGCTGGAACTGCCGCGCCAGGGGCGACCAGTCACTGCGCACGGTTTCCAGGCCCTTGTAGACCATTTCCTCACTGCCGCCCTCGCGCACGACCAAGCCCGCGTAGCGCTTTTTGCTGCCCTCCTCCGCGCCGCGAATGGTCGGCATGAGGAAGCGGCTGAAGTGCGTTTCGTATTGCAGTTCCAGGGCACTTTGCAGGCCGAATTCGCGATGTAAATGCTCGCGCCACCAGTCGTTGACGTGCTGGACCAGCGCCTGGCCGATGCGGCCGGCATCGGCTTGGGAATGGGCTTTGCCCAGCCAGACAAAGGTGGAATCCGTGTCACCGTAAATCACCTCGTAACCCTGGGCTTCGACCAGCTTGCGCGTCTGGCGCATGATCTGGTGCCCACGCATCGTGATCGACGAAGCCAGCCGCGTATCGAAGAACCGGCAGCCGCTGGAACCGAGCACACCATAGAAGGCGTTCATGATGATTTTCAGGGCCTGGGACAACGGAGCGTTGTGTTCGCGCTTGGCCACTTCCCTACCTTCGGAAACACGAGCGACGATGGACGGCAGGCAATGGCGGGTGCGAGAGAACCGCGCACCGCGAAAGCCTTCCACTGACGCACTGTCTTCGGGGTGCTTGAGGCCTTCGATCAAGCCCACCGGATCGATCAGGAAGCTGCGGATGATCGACGGATAGAGGCTTTTGTAATCCAGCACCAATACCGACTCGTACAGGCCGGGACGCGAGTCCATGACAAACCCACCGGGGCTGGCCTGGGGTGGTTTGTCGCCCAGGTTCGGCGCGACAAAGCCCTGGCGGTGCATCAGCGGCATGTACAAATGGGTGAAGGCGGCGACGGAACCGCCGCTACGGTCGGCCGGCAACCCAGTGACGCTGGCCCGCTCCAGCAGAAACTTGAGCAAGTCGGTCTTGGCGAAAATCCGTGTGACCAATTCGCAGTCCTTGAGGTTGTAGCGTGCCAGGGCGGGCTTGTCCTCGGCGAACATGCGGTTGATTTCGTCCATGCGCTGATACGGTGTGGAGATGTCCTTGCCTTCGCCGAGCAGGGTTTGCGCGACGTTTTCCAGGCTGAAGGACTCGAAACTCCAAGTGGCCGAACGCAGTGCCTCGATGCCGTCGATGATCAACCGCCCCGCTGCCGCCGCGAAGTAGTGATTGCGGCTGCCGTGTTCGCGCCACGTCATGGTTTCACCGCCGCGCCCCAACAGCAGCGGGACATTGAGGCGCTGGGCGTGCTCATGCAGCACGCGCAGGTCGAACTGCACCAGGTTCCAGCCGATGATCGCATCGGGGTCATGGGTGGCAAGCCACAGGTTGAGGCGTTCGAGCAGTTGGGCGCGGGTCTCGCAGTAGTCGAGCTTGAAATCTACCGCAGCGGTTTTGTTGGGTGGGCCGAGCATGTACACCTGGCGCTCGCCGCAGCCTTCCAGAGCAATAGAATAGAGATCGCCCTGGGCGGTAGTCTCGATGTCGAGGGACACCAGCTTGAGCGGGGGGCGGTAGTCAGGCGCGGGTTTCATCTGCGCATCGCCCAGCACGCCCATTGCATCAGGCGTGCCACCGAACCACACGGGTGCGGTGATGAAGCGCTCCATCATGTAGCGCTCCGGTGGGCGTACGTCGCCTTCGTAGACATCGACACCGGCGGCACGCAGGCGCTTTTCCAAGTCCATCAATTGGCGATGCTGGCGAGTGTAGAGGCCCAGCACCGGACGATGATGAAAGTCGCACAGCTGCAACGGGCGCAATTCGATATCACGCTCGCCTTTGAGCAGCCAATCCAGCGGCTTGCGATGGGCCTGAGGAATGAACATCACCGAGGTCTGCACGGGCAGCCGGATACACCGCGGGCCATGGTCCGTGGCCAGCCAGAAACTGACCTCCGTGCCTGCCGGAGTGTCGCGCCAATGCCGGGTCAGGACAAAACCCTGCTGTAAATCCAACGTACCGCACCTCAGGAATCGCTTTCAGAGGGTGATTCTACTCGGCATTCGTCTCTACACGGCACGTTTACGTGCGATTCAGGCATCGCCGGCGGCAGCCCGCCGTCACCCCTTGCGGTTCACGCCCGATGGGCTTGGCCCAGATAAGTCTCTATGTTGTTCATTTGCTCGTCCCAACCACGGGAGTTCATCTTGAAGGCTTTTTGGCGGCGGGCGGCAGGGATAGCATCAAACCCGGACTCGACAACCCGCAGCAGAATGCCCGGCGCACGGTCCTCAAGGGTGAACTCCACCAGTGTCGGGGACTCCTTGTCGTAGTCGATGTCCTGCTCGACCGCGTAAGGATGCCACCAGAAGGAAAACAGGGTTTGCGGCAGGATGCGTTCGATCCTGGCCTTCCACATCACATGTTCGTAACCAGGGTAAGTAATCGGGGCTTCGATGGTTTCACCCGCGGCGAAGCTCTTGCCTTTGAGGGCGATGCCGAACCAACTGCCAAACTTTTCGGCGTCGGTCAGGGCCTCCCAGATCTGTTTGCGTGAAGCGTTGAGCAGGACTTTCCGTTCGATGCGATCTAATACAAGCATAAGTCACCTCCTCCATTGACAGTAGGCGACATCGATCAATGCGCAACCTTGAGTTATGCGCGATGATGGTGCCCCTACCCTCGACACGGCCGTACCTTATGACTGACCCGTTGAACGGAAGTTGCTTCTGCAAAGCTGTGCGCTATCAGGTGGACAGCCTCGACATGCCTATCAGCCATTGCCACTGTGACAGTTGCCGCAAAACCCATGCAGCTGCGTTCGTCGCCACTGCCGGGGTGATGCGTGAGCACTTTCGCTGGATACAGGGTAAGGAACTGCTGTCGGCGTTTGAATCGTCGCCGGGCAAGCTGAGACATTTCTGCTCACGTTGCGGATCACATCTGATGGCGGAACGCGGGCATCAGCCCCATGTGATCGTGCGAGTGGCGACGCTGGATGATGACCCAGGCGTCAGGCCCACTTCACATATCTGGACGAGCCACGATGTGCCGTGGCTGACTCATGAGGGTTTGGAGTGCGTGGCGCGACCAGCCTGACCCTGTCCTGCCCGGGCTTAGACGTGCGGGTCGCCCGGGGCTTTGGCCGGCGCGGCATATTGGGGTTTCAAGTGCCCCTCTTGATCGAGTAGCCAGGCGTCCATGATCTGACGTACCACGGGGCCGGCGACTCGGCCACCAGCCTCACCGTTCTCGATCATGACCGAAATGACGATCTCCGGATGTTCCGCCGGGGCAAACCCGACGAACAAGGCGTTGTCGCGATGGCGCTCCAGGGTTTTGTTACGGTCGTAACGTTCGCCTTGTTTGATCGCGACCACCTGCGCCGTACCACTCTTGCCGGCGATGCGGTATTGCGCACCTTGCGCCGCGGCCCGTGCGATACCACGCGGGTCGTGCATCACAAGCTGCATGCCGTGGTTGACCTGTTCCCAATCACGCGGGTCCTTGAGGACTACGTTGGGCATCGGGTGTTCATCCACTGGCGGCACACCGTTGATGGTCTTGGCCAGGTGCGGCCGGTTCCACACACCTTTGTTGGCGATCAACGCGGTGGCTTGGGCCAATTGCAGTGGCGTGACTTGCATATAACCCTGGCCGATACCCAGGATCACGGTTTCCCCCGGGAACCAGGGTTGGCGACGTGTGGCACGCTTCCAGGCTTGAGAAGGCATCAGGCCAGCAGACTCCTCGAACATATCCAGGGAGACTTTCTGACCAAGACCGAATTCCGCCAGGTAGTCATGCAACCGATCAATCCCGAGTTTGTGGGCCAGGTCGTAAAAATAGGTGTCGTTGGAACGCATGATTGCCGCGTCCATATCCACCCAGCCGTCGCCACTGTGATTCCAGTTTCGGTATTTGTGGTCAAAGTCGGGCAACTGATAGTAACCAGGGTCGAACACTCGGGTTTGAGCGGTGACGACACCACTGTCGAGACCGGCGATGGCCACTTCCGGCTTGATGGTCGAGCCGGGCGCGTAAAGACCGCGCAACACGCGGTTGAACAGCGGACGGTCGATGGAATCGTGCAGCGCGGCGTATTCCTTGAAGCTGATACCGGTGACGAACAGGTTCGGGTCGAAGCTCGGCTTGCTGACCATGGCGAGCACTTCGCCCGTACGTGGATCAAGTGCCACAACCGAGCCGCGACGGTCGCCCAGGGCCTCTTCGGCGGCCTCCTGGAGTTTGACGTCGAGGCTCAGCACGATGTTTTTGCCGGGGATCGGGTCGGTGTGCTTGAGAACGCGTAATACACGACCCTGGGCGTTTGTCTCGACCTCCTCATAGCCGACATGGCCATGCAGCTCAGACTCATAGAACCGCTCGATGCCGGTCTTGCCGATGGACTGGGTACCGCGGTATTCCACAGAATCGAGGGACTTGGATTCTTTTTCGTTGATGCGGCCGACGTAGCCGATCGAATGAGCGAAATGCGGGCCCAACGGATAGTGCCGCACGAACTGCGGCTCAACGTCCACGCCTGGCAGACGAAATTCGTTGACGGCCAAAACGGCAATCTGTTCTTCAGTCAGTTCATAAAATAGCGTAACGGGCACAAACGGATGGCGCGCTTGTTTCAGCGCCTTGTCGAACACTGCACGGTCTTCGGCGGGTAGGTGCAGCAGATTGACGATGGCATCCAACTCGCCCTTGAGGTCGGTAGTACGCTCACGGGTGATCGTCAGGTTGTAGCTGGGGCGGTTATCAGCCAGCACGACGCCGTTGCGGTCATAGATCAAACCGCGGGTCGGCGTGATCGGCAGTACGTGGACCCGGTTGTTTTCTGAAATCGTGGAGTGGTAGTCGTATTGCACCACTTGCAGAAAATACAGGCGGCCCACCAGAGCACAGGTGATACCAATCACCAGCAGCGCGCAGGCGAACAGGCGCTTGTTGACCAAACGGTTTTCTTTTTCGTGATCCTTGATCGGTATCGCTTCAGGCATTTCTACAGCATCTCGTTGAAGAGGGTCGACGCCGCATCCTGCGGATAAAGATCAATCCTTGTGAAAATGTGCTGCACCATACCAAAAATGCAGAAACACTTTGCATCGATTTCCCCAACGGCATGTGTTTTGTCAGGCGAACACGGACTTTGGCTCTCGAAAGGCTTCAAGCCATAGGGGGCCATGTTTGCGACTGATGCCCCATAGGTTAGGCGCACGGGGTTCGTGGGATGAGTAATTGTGCTGACACACGCGGCTCAAGACAATTGGCTTGAACCCACTGGGCGCCGCGCCGCAGCCAGCTTGCCACTTTTCGATCGCCCAAAACAAAACCCCATCTGCTTTCGCAAATGGGGTTTCGGAATTTAATCTTGACGATGACCTACT
>NZ_QODI01000023.1:0-68951 GCF_009935975.1 Pseudomonas sp. Q1
ATGGACTTGAAGAAAGAGAAGAATTTCTTCGAGACTCGGGTGATCGAGTACCAGACCGGCGGCGCGCTGAGCTGGGATTGATCAAGACGGATGCCCAATCAAACCATCAAGACGCCCTGCGTCGGCCTCTGCTCCACCGTTTACGGGGACCTGGTCTGCCGGGGCTGCAAGCGCTATCACCATGAAGTGATCCAGTGGAACGGCTACAACGCCGAGGAGAAGCAGGCAGTCTGGCTGCGCCTGGAGCAACTGCTGGTGCAGGTAATGGCCAGCAAGCTGGAGGTATTTGACGCGTCTGTTCTGCGTCAGCAACTGGAAACCCGCAAGATCCGCTTCGTGCCGCACCAGTCACCCTATTGCTGGGCGTACCAGCTGATTGCCCGGGGTGCGCGGGTGATTTCCAAGTTGGAGGCCTATGGCCTGGCGTTGCTGCCGGAATTTCGTGAGCGCAGCCTGGCCGATCTGCGGGATGCGATTGACCGGGAGTTTTTCCTGCTGTCCGAAGCGCATTACGAGCGGTACATCGCGCCACGATTTCTGCAGGACGCATTCGAGCCGGCGTTGATCGCCACAGTCTAACCCGCAACACAAATAAAATGTGGGAGGGGCGGTGCGACGATTCGACTTGCTCCCTCCCACATTTGATCTCTGTGGATCAGGCGATCCAGGACGGGTCACGCTCCGCCTGCAAGCCATATCGCTCAATCGCCTGCCGGCACACTTCGCGCTCCAAACTGCCCTGCTCCACCAACGCCGTCAGCGCCGCCAGCACGAGGTGATGGCGGTCCACCTCAAAGAAATCCCGTAGCGCCGCCCGTGTATCACTGCGCCCAAAGCCGTCGGTGCCGAGCACGGTGTAGCTGGAGTCCAGATACGAGCCCACCATCTGCGGCACGGCCCGTACATAGTCGGAGACCGCGATCACCGGCGCGCCTTTGGGCAAGCATTCGGCCAGGTGGCTGACCCGTTTGACGCCCTGCGGATGCAAGCGATTCCACCGTTCCACCTCCCGTGCATCCCGGGCCAGCTCGCTGAAACTGGTCACGCTGAACACTTCGCTCGCCACCTGCCAATCGTCCGCCAGCAGTTGTGCCGCCGCCTGGACCTCGCGCACCAGCGTACCGGCCCCGAGCAGGCGCACTTGTGCCTCGGCAGCGCCTTCCAGGCGATACATACCCTTGATGATCGCCGCTTGCACGCCCACCGGCAGGCTGGGCTGAGGGTAGCTTTCGTTCATCAGGGTCACGTAGTAGAACTCATCCACATCCTGCTCGAGCATTTGCCGCATGCCGTGGTCGAGGATCACTGCGAACTCGCCGGCAAACGCCGGATCGTAGGCGCGACAATTGGGCACGGTGGCCGCCGTGAGGTGGCTGCTGCCGTCCTGATGCTGCAAGCCTTCGCCCCCCAGGGTGGTACGCCCGGCGGTAGCCCCCAGCAGGAAGCCCCGGGCGCGTTGATCGGCGGCGGCCCAGATCAGGTCGCCGACACGCTGGAAGCCGAACATCGAGTAATAGATGTAGAACGGCAGCATGCGCAGACCGTGCACCGAATAGCTGGTGGCCGCCGCGACCCAGGAGCTGATGGCGCTGGCTTCGCTGATGCCTTCTTCAAGGATTTGCCCGTCGGTGGCTTCGCGGTAGCTGAGGATCGACCCGATGTCTTCCGGCTCGTAACGCTGGCCGACGCTGGAATAAATACCGATCTGCTTGAACAGATTGGCCATGCCGAAGGTACGCGCCTCGTCCGCCACGATGGGCACGATGCGCGGGCCGAGCGCCTTGTCCTTGAGCAGGTTGGTGAGCATGCGCACAAAGGCCATGGTCGTGGACATTTCCTTACCGTCGGCGCCGGTGGCGAAACCGGCGTAACCCGTCAGCGGCGGCACGCTGACCGGCGCTGCCTGCTGGGTACGGCTCGGCACATAACCGCCCAAGGCTGCGCGGCGCTGGTGCAGGTAGCGCATTTCCAGGCTGTCGTCGCCAGGTTTATAGAAGCTCAGGGATTCGGTCTGCTCATCCGTCAACGGCAAGCGAAAGCGGTCACGAAAGGCGATCAATGCCTCACGATCAAGCTTTTTCTGCTGGTGAGTGGTCATCTTGCCCTGCCCGGCCTCACCCATGCCAAAGCCCTTTTTGGTCTGGGCCAGGATCACCGTGGGCTTGCCTTTGACCCGGCGCGCGGCGTGGTAGGCCGCGTGGATCTTGAGCATATCGTGGCCACCCCGCTTGAGGCCGTCGATCTGTTCATCGCTCATGCCTTCGACCCGCATGGCCATGGCCGCGCTTTGGCCGAAGAAGTGTTCGCGGTTGTAGGCACCGTCCTTGGCGGCGAACGTCTGAAATTGGCCGTCGACGGTATTCGACAAGGTGTCGACCAGCGAGCCGTCGGTGTCTTGGGCGAGCAAAGCGTCCCAGTCCGAGCCCCACACCAGCTTGATCACGTTCCAGCCGGCGCCGGCGAACAACGCCTCCAGTTCGTCGATGATCCGCCCGTTGCCCCGCACCGGGCCGTCGAGGCGCTGCAGGTTGCAGTTGACGACCCAGGTCAGGTTGTCCAGCCCTTCACGGGCGGCCAGGGTCAGCGCCGACATGCTTTCCGGCTCGTCCATTTCGCCGTCACCGAACACGCCCCACACGTGGCGGTCGGTGGTGTCCTGCAGGCCGCGGTGCTGCAGGTAGCGCATGAAACGCGCCTGGAAAATCGAACTGATGGGGCCGATGCCCATGGAGCCGGTGGGGAACTGCCAGAAGTCCGGCATCAACCAAGGGTGCGGATAGCTGCAAAGGCCGCGTGCGCCGGATTTTGCGCCGCCCAGCTCCTGGCGATAGTGCGCCAGGTCGTTCTCGCTCAAGCGCCCCTCAAGGAAGGCCCGGGCATAGATGCCTGGCGCCGAGTGCGGCTGGTAGAACACCAGGTCACCGCCAAAATGCTCGTTGCGGGCCCGAAAAAAGTGATTGAAGCCCACTTCGAACAAATCCGCGGCACTGGCGTAGCTGGCGATATGGCCACCCAGTTCACCGTAGGCCTGGTTGGCCCGCACCACCATGGCCAATGCATTCCAGCGCACCCACGAGGCCAGGCGCTCTTCGGTGGCCAGGTCGCCGGGAAAGGCCGGCTGCTGCTCGACGCTGATGCTGTTGATATACGGCGTGCCGTGGCGCGGCTTCCAGTCGATGTGCGGCGCACTGCCCTCGCGGGCGAGCAGGTCGAGGATCTGCCGCGCCCGCGCAGGCCCGGCGTGGGAGGCCAGTGAAGCCAGGGCGTCACGCCATTCGTCCAGCTCTTGCTGATCCAACGCCGTGTGATTGACTGCACTTGCGAAACCGTTCATGAGCACCTCCGGGCTTTTTTTCCAGTTTATGTGGGTGCTTGAGGATTTTTTGCCTGTTATCAGGCGCGGTTTGCAGCGGTTTGAGCATGAATCACTGCCAATCGGCTTTTTACCAGCACATCGTGCTCAAGCCCCCCGAAACCACCCAACTGTGTTTAAAATGCCGCCCGCTCAATGACCGACGCTCGACGATGACCCCAGACGCACTCGCCACCCTGCACGCTCACCTGCTCACCGCCCTGGCCAGCCCACCGGCGGAGACCCGCCGCCTGTTTCACGGCCGTGGCCGCTGCTGGCCGGGCCTGGAGCAACTGACCGTGGACTGGTTGCAAGGCGTGGTGCTGGTCGCGTTGTTCAAGGAGCCGGAGCCTGCCCAGCTGGAAGCCTTGAAACAGTTGCTGCAGACGCACTTGGGTGCTTACACCGTCGCCCTGCAACACCGTTATCTGCCGCAAAGCACCACCGAATGGCTGGTGGGCGACGCGGTAGATGAGCTGACGATTACCGAAGGTGGCCTGCGCTACCTGATCGACCTGGGTAAAAAACAGAACAGCGGGCTGTTCCTCGATATGCGCTACGGCCGCAACTGGGTACGCGAACAGGCCACGGGCCAGCGGGTACTCAACCTGTTTGCCTATACCTGCGGGTTCTCGGTGGCGGCGATCGAAGGCGGCGCCGAACATGTGGTGAACCTGGACATGGCCCGTGGCGCCCTCAGCCGTGGCCGCGACAACCATCGCCTGAATGGACATGACCTGAGCAAAGTCACGTTTCTGGGCCACGACCTGTTCAAATCCTGGGCCAAGGTCATCAACGGCGGCCCCTACGACCTGGTGATTATCGACCCTCCGTCGTTCCAGAAAGGCAGCTTTTTATTGACCAAGGACTATCAGCGCGTGTTGCGCCGCCTGCCGGATCTGCTTACGCCACAGGGCACGGTGCTGGCCTGCATGAACGACCCGGCCTTCGGCGAAGACTTCCTGATTGATGGCGTAACTCGCGAAGCGCCGGGCCTGCGCTTTGTGGAACGCCTGGCAAACCCGCCGGAATTCCCCGACATCGACCCTCAAAGCGGTTTAAAGGCCCTGGTGTTCCGTCAGGGCTGATGCCGAAACGTCTTACGCTTGCTACGCTAAGGGATACGCCGGGGTGGTGAACCTTATCCCCCCCTTCCCGGTCGATAACTGCATTCCCTGGCCAGACTCGACGGCGTTACGTTGTCGGCTGCCCTGTTTCACCTTTTGGAGATCCGCCCGTGATATCGACCCTGCATGTAGCCAGACTCAAAGCCTGGGGCGCCCACGGCTTTACCGCCACCGGTGTGGTGCTGGCCTTCCTGGCGACCCTGGCACTGCTGGAAAACTCGCCCAAGGCTTGCCTGCTGTGGCTGGGCCTGGCACTGGTGGTCGATGGCGTCGACGGCTCGCTGGCGCGACGGGTCAATGTGAGCACGGTGTTGCCCAGCTTTGATGGCTCGGTGCTGGACCTGGTGATTGATTACCTGACCTATGTGTTCATTCCGGCCTTGTTTATCTACCGCTATATCGACCTGCCGGACTTTACCCATCTGTTTACGGTGTCGGTGATCCTGGTGTCGTCGCTGTTCTGCTTCTGCAATGTGAACATGAAGAGCAAGGACAACTACTTCGTCGGCTTCCCGGCTGCGTGGAACGTGGTGGCGTTGTGCGTGTATATCATCCAGCCCGAAGCCTGGGTCACCTTGTTGACGGTGATTGGCCTGGCGCTGCTGACCGTGACGCCGATGAAGTTTCTGCATCCGTTTCGAGTGAAGCGTTTCATGCCGCTGAATATCGCGGTGACCACGATCTGGCTGTTGTGCAGCTTTCTGATGGTGGTGGACTACCCGAATACCAACCCGTGGACGTTCGGGTTGTGGTCGCTGATGTCGGCTTATTTCCTCGGGATCTGCGTGTGGCGTACCGCGCTGGAATGGCTCGACAAACGCCACAGCTGATCACGCTCGAAAAAGTGGGAGGGGCTTGCTCCCTCCCACATTTGGATCTGGGTGCATCACACGGGTAAGATGACCGCCTCTCGCTTAGCGCCCTGCCAATAATAAGCCCTGCCCATGCCCTTCGAACTCAGCGTTGACCTCACCACCCTAGCCATTCTCGCCGTCGTAGCCTTCATTGCCGGTTTCATCGACGCCATCGCCGGCGGCGGCGGGCTGCTCACCACGCCGGCCCTGCTCACCGCCGGCATGCCGCCGCACCTGGTGTTGGGCACCAACAAACTCAGCTCGACCTTCGGCTCCGCCACGGCAAGCTTTACCTTCTATCGACGCAAGCTGTTCAACCCGCGCCAGTGGGTGCACGCCATCATCGGCACGCTGGTCGGCGCGCTGACCGGTGCCGTGGTCGCCCACTACCTGCCTGCCGAAACCCTGAACAAAATGCTCCCGGTGATCGTGTTCGCCTGTGGCGTGTACCTGCTGTTCGGCGGCACACCCAAGGCACCGCTGGATGCCGATGCACCGATCAAGAAGAAATGGCAAGCCACCCAAGGTTTTGGCCTGGGCTTCTACGACGGCGTGGCCGGCCCCGGCACCGGTGCGTTCTGGACGGTGAGCACCATGCTGCTGCACCCGATCGACCTGGTGAAGGCCAGTGGCGTGGCGCGCAGCATGAACTTCGTGAGCAACGCGGCGGCGCTGACGGTGTTTATCATCAATGGCTCGGTGGACTGGATCGTCGGCCTGGCCATGGGCCTTTCGGTGATGTGCGGCGCGTTCTTTGGCGCGCGCAGCGCGATCAGCGGCGGCGCCAAATTCATTCGGCCGGTGTTTATCACCGTGGTGCTCGGCCTGACGGTACGCCTAGCCTGGCAGCACTGGTTCAGCGTGACCTAGACGACGCGCCAGGTAGAGGTCGATCAGGTAACGCGCAATCGAGCGTGAGGCCGGCAACGGCGGTAGCTCATGGATGTTGAACCACTGCGCATCTTCGATTTCGTCGGCCTGGGGCACGATATCGCCCCCGGCGTATTCGGCATGGAACCCCAGCATCATCGAATGCGGGAACGGCCAGCATTGGCTGCCCATGTACTGGATGTTCTTGACCTCCACCTGCACCTCTTCGCGCACCTCACGGATCAGGCAGTCTTCGGCCGACTCGCCCGGCTCGGCAAACCCGGCCAGGGTGCTGTAGACGCCCGTGACAAAGCGCGGCGAACGCGCCAGTAGAATCTCGTCGCCACGGGTCACCAGCACGATCATGCTCGGCGAGATCCGTGGGTAGCTGCGCAGGTCGCAGGCATGGCAATACATCGCACGCTCGCGTGGCACCTGGACCATGGCCTGGCCGCAGCCGCCGCAAAACCGATGCTCCCGCGCCCAGGTGCCGATCTGCGCGGCGTAGCCCAGCACTTTGTACAGGGTGTGATCACCTTGCAGCATAAAGCCGCGCAAGCCCTGCCAACTGCAACCCGGCACTTGGGCGGCCGAGTTGAGTTCCAGCAAGTACACCGGTTCACCGTCGAGGTGGCCGATGCCATGCTCGGCGAACACCGACAGGTCCTGGCGCTTGAGCCACTCCCTGGGAAACAGCGGGCCGTTGCTGTCATGCAAAAAGCCGTCGCGGCTGCGGGCGACGGCCCAGCCGCCTGGCGTGTCGTTGTCGAGCAGGGTTGTGGTAATCCAGCCTGGGGTCATGTCAGTCAATCCACGAATTCGGGTTTCTGCTTACTCATGTGGGCCGCAATGGCCACGCGCAGGTCGTTGGATTGCAACATAGCCGCGTTCCAGGTGGCAACGTATTCCAGACCATCATTGATCGTGTGATCACGCATGTAGCTGATCATGGCCTTGGTGCCGGTCACGGCAATCGGCGACTTGGCGGCGATCTCATGGGCGATTTCCATCACCCCGGCCAGCAGGCTTTCCGGGTCGGCATACACACGATTGACCAGGCCGATGTCACGCGCTTCTTCGGCACCGAACTGGCGGCCGGTGTAGGCCAACTCGCGCAGCATGCCGTCACCGATAATGCGCGGCAGGCGCTGCAAGGTGCCGACGTCGGCGGCCATGCCGATGTCGATTTCCTTGATCGAGAACTGCGCCCCTTCGGCGGCATAGCGCATGTCACAGGCGCTGATCAGGTCGATGGCACCGCCGATGCAATAACCCTGGATCGCCGCCAATACCGGTTTACGGCAATTGTCGACGGCATTGAACGAGGCTTGCAGTTCGAGGATCTTGCGCCGCAGCAGGCGTGCGTTGCGCCCGACATCCTTGCCGAACTCGTTGGCCACCGAGGCAAGCATCATCAAGTCGATGCCCGAAGAGAAATGCTTGCCTGCGCCGCTGAGCACCACCGCTCGTACGGCATCGGTGTCTTCGATCCATTGGAAGATGTCGATGATTTCGGTCCAGAACGCCGCGTTCATCGCGTTGATCTTTTCCGGGCGGTTGATCTGCACATGAGCAACGTTGCCGGTGAGTTCGACGACGAAAGCTTGGTATTCGGACATGGCAGTGATCCCTGACTGGCGAGTGATAAGGCTCGAACTATAACAAGGGTGCGCGACGGCGCATCGGCCAAAAACGGGACTGGCAAAGTAATGCAATGTTGCAGGCGCGCCCCTGCATGCAGTACCGATACATTTCCTCCAGCAGACGCAACTGATCGGTTATACCATCAGGGCCCTAGCCTGGAGCAACCTTATGCCGCCCACGTTTCGTTCGTCGCTGACGCTGGCCCTGGTGGTCGTGTTGACCGGTATCGGCGCGGGTTTGGGCGGGATGTGCCTGGCGCTGTTGCTGCACGGCATTCAACACCTGGCGTACGGTTACAGCCTCGACAGCCTGGTCAGCCATCAAACCTTTTTGTGGGGCGTGACCGCCGCGACACCCGAACGCCGCCTGCACGTGCTGATGCTGTGCGGGTTGGTGGCCGGGCTGGGCTGGTGGACGCTCTATCGCTATGGCCGCCCGCTGGTGAGCGTCAAGCAGGCCGTGTCGGCAAGCCTGCCGATCATGCCGGCCAAGACCACCCTCGCCCACGCCGTCTTGCAGATCATCACGGTGGCGCTCGGCTCGCCCCTGGGCCGTGAAGTGGCGCCCCGTGAGGTTGGCGCGCTGGCCGCCACCTGGCTGTCCCAACGCGCACGACTAACGCCGGAGATGCACCGGCTGCTCGTCGCCTGTGGTGCGGGCGCCGGGCTGGCGGCGGTGTATAACGTACCGTTGGGCGGCGCGGTGTTTGTGCTGGAAGTGCTGGTGGGCGCATTCAGCTGGCCGGCCGCACTGATGGCGTTGGCCACGTCGGCTATCGGCGCAGCGGTGGCATGGCTCGGGCTGGGGGCGGAAGCGCAATACGTCGTGCCGCACTTTGTGCTGAGCCCGGCGCTGATCGCCTGGGCCGTGGTGTGCGGGCCGGTGTTCGGCGTGGCCGCCTACGGCTTTACCCACCTGACCGGCGCCGCCAGGGCCAACGCGGCACGCGGGTGGCGCCTGCCGGTGCTGGCGCTGCTCAACTTCAGCCTGATTGGCGGGTTGGCCATGCTGCTGCCGCAGATCCTCGGCAACGGCAAAGGCCCGGCGCAACTGGGCTTTGATAATGAACTGGGCATTGGCCTGGCCGCCGTGTTGCTGGTCGCCAAGGTGCTGGTCACCGCTGCCAGCTTGCGCGCCGGTGCCGAGGGCGGCCTACTGACACCCGGCCTGGCCAATGGCGCATTGCTGGCGATCATCCTGGGCGGTGCCTGGAGCCTGATGCTCCCCGGCGTACCGCTGGGTGCCTTTGCAATCATCGGCGCGGCGGCCTTCCTGGCGGCCAGCATGAGCATGCCGTTGACCGCCATTGTGCTGGTGGCGGAATTCACCCGTATCGAGCATGACTTTCTGGTGCCGATCATCCTGGCCGTCATCGGCTCGGTGTGCGTGAGCAAGCTGTGCCAACGCTGGGAAAACACTGGAAAAAAGCCGGCCTAAGCGCCATCCTTCGCGCTCTAAGCTGCCCACCCGCAGCGCTCGACGCTTAAAGGATATGCCCATGCACGCCCAACCCCTCGCCCCCGCCGATTTCGAATTTCTCGAAGACACCCTGCTCAAGTACGGCGACGATCATTCGGTGCTGAACCTGGCCGAACTCGACGGCTATTTCACGGCGTTGGTCTCCAGCCCCGCGCAGGTGGAAGTCGGCGAATGGTTTCCGGCGATCTGGGGTGGGCAAAATCCCGACTGGGAAAGCGTGGACGAGGCCCAACGCTTCCTGGAACTGTGCGTACGGCATATGAATACACTGGCGGCGCAGTTGGCGACCGACGCCCAGGCGTTCAAGGCACGTTTTGATGACACCGACCATCAGGGCCAAGTTGTCACGCTCGCCGAAGAGTGGTGCTTTGGTTACATCCGTGGTGCGGCCATCGGCAACTGGCCAGAGTTGCCGGCTGCCGAAGCCGCGGCGCTGGAAAAGATCTCCTGGTGCGCCGAGCAGGATAACTTCGAGTTGCCGGCAGACCTGGATGTAGGCGCCCATCAACAGCGGGTCAGCGAAATCGAACCGGCCGCGCGGGCGCTACATGATTACTGGTTGGCCAAGCGTTAAGCCGGCCTATTTGAAGTCCAGATCAAACGCCTGGTAGAACGCATTGCCGGTGTTGGCCACGATCCACATCAGCACCACCACGTGCCGGCCCTTCTTGCCCTTGGGCAGCGTCACCTGATGCTCGACCTTGGCTTTGAGCGCGTCGGCATGTTGGTAGTACGGCACTTGGGTGTAGAAATCCTCGAAAAACGGCTTGGCTTCCAACTGAGCGCGGCTGATGCGCTGTTTCGGGTCCCAGCCATCCTTGGTGATAAGCCAGCGGTAGCCCCGGGTGACGTGGGGCGCGGTGTATTCCCACTGCACCTTGAACACCTGGCCGGCCTCGACGTTCAACAACGGCCAGGTAAACGGCGTATTGAGCTTCTTGCTCATCTCTTCATCGGTGAAGTTGAGGCAGTCGCGATCGTCAGTCTTGCCGCCGCTCAGGATATGCCCATCGACAGGTGGCGTGACACTCTGGTCATCGGTCTGATAAGGCGCGGGAAACGGCCCGGCGTTGAGTGCCGGGAAGTTCTTGCCGCCTTCCATTTCGTTGACTTGCCAGTTGCCCAGCAGCCCGCGTTCCACCGCGACCGAGCCACGGCTGGCCGGGGTCACGACGCGACCATGCTTGAGTTGAGTCTGGGGTTTGTTCATTTCAGTCACTCCTTGATTGAAAACTCCCCGGGATGGGGAGCGACCTGAACTTACCCCACCACCCGCGCTTGTCCACCGAGCCACAGCGTAGGAAAAGTTACATGGCACGCACGTCCCATTGAGCAGACGCATTTGTCCTGCGCCGGATTTGGGTATACGCCTACCTTGCAAGGGGGCATCCACCTACAGCTCTTGTCCTGGGACCGGTAGCGGCCTGAACCACCCGAGCACCGAGCGCACTGCGGAAAATGCCGCTCGGCGGTGATCCCCGCTCGACAAGCACTGCGCCTATACCCGATTATTCGGGTCCGCCCGTTGGCCGCGCCAGCCACCTTGCCTTGACCAGGAGCCTTGTACCTTGAGTTCGCAGAAAACCGTGACCGTGACACCGCCCAACTTCCCCCTGAACGGCAAGGTCGCGCCCCCCGGCTCCAAGTCCATTACCAACCGCGCCCTGTTGCTGGCGGCCCTGGCCAAGGGCACCAGCCGCTTGAGTGGTGCGCTGAAGAGCGATGACACCCGCCATATGTCGGTGGCGCTGCGCCAGATGGGCGTGACCATCGATGAGCCGGACGACACCACCTTTGTCGTCACCAGCACGGGCAAACTGCAACTGCCTGCACAACCGTTGTTCCTCGGCAATGCCGGCACCGCCATGCGTTTTCTCACCGCCGCCGTGGCCACCGTGCAAGGCACCGTGGTACTGACCGGCGACGACTATATGCAAAAACGCCCGATCGGCCCGCTGCTGGCGACCCTTGGCCAGAACGGTATCCGCGTCGACAGCCCCACCGGCTGCCCGCCGGTGACGGTGCACGGCGTGGGCAAGGTGCAAGCCAAGCGTTTCGAGATCGATGGCGGTTTGTCCAGCCAGTACGTGTCGGCCCTGCTGATGCTCGCGGCCTGCGGCGAAGCACCGATTGACGTGGCGTTGACCGGCAAGGACATCGGCGCCCGTGGCTACGTGGACCTGACCCTGGACTGCATGCGGGCCTTCGGCGCGCAGGTCGAGGTGGTCGACGACAGCACCTGGCGCGTGGCTCCGACCGGCTATGCCGCGCATGACTACCTGATCGAACCCGACGCCTCCGCCGCCACCTATCTGTGGGCCGCTGAAGTGTTGACCGGTGGTCGCATCGATATCGGTGTGGCGGCGCAGGACTTCACCCAGCCGGACGCCAAGGCCCAGGCCGTGATCGCGCAATTCCCGAACATGCAGGCCGAGGTGGTCGGCTCGCAGATGCAGGACGCGATCCCGACCCTGGCGGTGCTCGCCGCCTTCAACAACACGCCGGTCCGCTTCACGGAACTGGCCAACCTGCGCGTGAAAGAATGCGACCGCGTACAGGCCCTGCACGACGGCCTCAACGAAATCCGCCCGGGCCTGGCGACCATCGAAGGCGACGATCTGTTGGTGGCAAGCGACCCGGCACTCGCCGGCACCGCATGCACGGCGCTGATCGACACCCACGCCGACCACCGCATCGCCATGTGCTTTGCCCTGGCCGGGCTGAAAGTCTCAGGTATCCGCATCCAAGACCCCGACTGCGTGGCCAAGACCTATCCTGAATACTGGAAGGCCCTGGGTAGCCTTGGGGTTACGCTGAGCTACTGAAGCCGGCGGCGTCGGAATGGGGAGGTCGTGCACATGACAATTCGCCAACCCTGCCCACCCGGCGCCTGCGTTTGCGATCGCGAACAATTGCTGGACGTGCCCGGTGCCGACTTACGTATCCTGCATCTGACGCGCCAGGAAGAGAAACGCCTGATCGAACGCCTCGAAGACCTCAAGAGCCTGCAAGACCTGGAACACATGCAACAGCGGATGTACGAGTTATTGGGCATCCGCCTGCATATCGCGCCAGGGCATACCGAGGTCAAGAGCATGCGCGGGATCCAGATCGTCATCGACGAACTGCCCGGCATGTGTCGCAAGACCCGGCAGGCGATCCCGGCGGCGATTCGTCGCGGCATGGAGAAACGCCCGGAAATTGCCTACCGCTTGCTGGACGCCCACGACCTGTTTCGCGAAGGCTGAATCAGCTAGCGACCGGTTCGTCCTCAAACACCCTCTGCCCGATGGCCTTCGCCGTCTGCAAATGCGCCTGCGCAGTGCCGCTTTCCGATTCCAGCAACAGCTGCGACGTCACCACCTGCGCCCCGCAGTAATCAAAGATGCCGTAGTCGATTTGCGTGCGCATGGCCTGGGCGTAACCGTGCCGCTCAAACGCCCCCTCATCCGCCGCACCGACTGCGAGCAAGTGCACCTGCACATGGCGCAGCTTTTTCACCACCGGCAAATCCGGGCCGTAATCGATCGCCCAACCGTTGACGAACACGCGGTCCACCCAGCCCTTGAGCAAAGCCGGCAACGACCACCAATAAATCGGAAACACCAGCACCAAGGCATCCGCGCGGTCGATACGCGCCTGTTCGGCAAGCACGTCAGCCGGTGGGGTGGCACGGGCGCGATGCACCCGGTGATCGGCCAGGGTATAGCGCGGATCGAAGCCTTCGCCCGCAAGGTCAGCGATTTCATAGCTGTGCCCGGACGCAGTGAGGCCAGCAGCGACCTGCGCCGCCAGGCTGTGGGTGAGCGATGCCGGGTCGTGGTGAGCAACAACGATCAAAGCGTGCATGACAATGACTCCCTTTCGGTTTAGGCTGCACCTAAATTACTTTTAGTAAGTTACCTCTAGTAAGTTACGTTTGGTATATAAGCATGTCAAGTCATGAATCCCCTGCCCCACGTCGACGCTTGTCTCGCGAAGATCGCTTTCGCCAATTGCTCGAAGTGGCCTGGCAACTGGTGCGCGAAGAAGGCACCGACGCGCTCACGCTGGGTCGCCTGGCGGAACTGGCAGGTGTCACCAAGCCGGTGGTGTATGACCATTTCGTCACGCGGGCGGGGTTGTTGGCTGCGCTGTATGAAGATTTTGACGGGCGGCAGAATCAGCTTTTTGCCGAGGCCATCGAAGCCAGCGCGGCCACCCTGGAAGATCGGGCCGGGGTGATCGCCGCGTGTTACGTCGATTGCGTGTTACTGCAAGGTCGGGAGATTCCCGGGGTGATCGCCGCACTCAGCAGCTCGCCGGAACTGGAGGCGCTCAAGCGACGATACGAGGCGATCTTCCTCGATAAATGCCGTGAGGCGCTGTCGCCATTTGCCCCCGGCAGGCAGGTTTCCCAAGCCGGGCTGCGGGCCATGCTGGGGGCCGCGGAGGCCCTGTCCCAGGCCGCCGCCAGCGGCGAACTCAGCCGTGAAGAGGCGCAACAGGAACTGCTGGCGACCATCCTGGCGATGGTCAGTCGCAGTTAAACGCACATCTGCCGCAAGGGCGCGTGTTTCAGCCGCGAGCCTGTAGAAACAACTGCGCCTTGCGCGCCAATTGATCCAGATGGCGATCGCGCTGCTTCTCGGCATCGACCATGGCGCGCTTGCCGTGTTTTTGCAGCAGGTAGGTGTGAATCTGCCGCACTTCCAACGAGCGGTAGATGGCCGCGACATCCAGCACGCCCATCAGGCCGTCGGTGCCATAGTCGCGAGTGTTCATCAGCACCTGCGTGCCACGCGCACCGCGCACTTGAAACCCCATGGCCTCGAAGGTCGCGACCTTTTCCACAGCGCACGCCAGCTCGGCATGGGGGTAGCGTGCGAGTACGTCCTGCAGCATCGCCCGCGCGATCCCCTGGCGCCGATACCCGGCTTGCACGGCCATGAAGGCAATACCGCAGGCGTGCGGATCATCCTTCACCGGTAGATAGAGGCAAAAGCCCACCACCTGTTCCTCTTCCATCGCCACGACCAGTTCGACGGCGATGCCCTTTGCCCCATCCAAGGCCTCCAGGTACAGGTGCACCTCAAAACCGATGGCGTATTGGTAGATGTTGTAGAGCAAGTTGCTCGGCGGCAGCGCGACACTGCTGATGTCGGTGAGGTTGTCCACCACCATCTGCAGGATCTGGCCATTGATGGCTTCGGGGCACGGCGTGGTGTAATGGGTAAGGCTGAACATGCAAATTCCTGGGGTTTCGCGTCAAGGCAACGGCGATTGTACCTGTTGCAGGCACACCTCACGCAAACAGCCGCGCAGCCAGCGATGGGCCAGGTCGGCGTCCTGACGTGGGTGCCAGAGCATCGCCACGGTGAAAGGCGGTAGCGCAACCGGCAAGGTAAACCGGAACAGCCCCTCGGGCTGATTGGCCGTGTAGCGTTCGGGCACGCTGGCGATCAGATCGCTGGCGCGGGCCAGGGCGACAGCGGTGGAGAACCCCGCCACAACCGTGCAGATCTGCCGGCTCAAGCCCTGCGCTTCAAGGGCATCGTCAATCTGGCCACGGTCCTGGCCGCGCCGCGAGACATACACGTGGCCGCCTTCGGCAAAACGCGCAGCGCTGATTTCACCCTGGCTCAGCGCATGGCCGCTGCGCACCACCCCGATCAACCGGTCGCGAAACAGCGCCTGGGTCAGCACCTCGGGGCCGGCGCCGGCGTCGACCACGCCGGTTTCCAGGTCGACACTGCCGCCGCGGAGCCAGTCCGTGTGTTTGTCGGTTTTATTGATGAAGCGCAGCCGCACGCCCGGCGCGTCCCGGCCGATGCGCGCGAGCAGCGCAGGGCCGAAGCTTTCGACGAACTCCTCGCTGGTGCGCAGGGTAAAGCTGCGCGTCACGCGTCGCATATCCAGGGATTGTGCGGGGCGCAGAACGCCTTGGGCCTGCTGCACCAGGCTGCCGACCTGTTCGCGCAATGCCTGGGCACGTGGCGTGGGCACCAGTCGGCGACCGGCGCGGACCAGCAACGGGTCGCCGGTGGTTTCGCGCAGACGCGCCAGTGCCCGGCTCATGGCCGACGGGCTCAAGCCCAGGCGCTTGGCGGCACCGGCGACGCTGCCTTCGCTCAACAAGACGTCCAGGGTAATCAGCAGATTGAGATCGGGCATCGGCACTCCTGACAAGGCGTTATACGCACGTATTAACTGCAAACCATGCGTCTTCCGCCATGTTAAACGAGGTCGTAGATTGGTGACATCCGCATTCATTCAAGGAATCGTCCATGCAGACCTCCTCCCGAGGCGCTCTTTGGAGCCTGTGTTTGTCCATGTTGCTGGCCTCGCTCGGCACCAGCATTGCCAATGTCGGCTTACCCTCGTTGGCGCAGGTGTTCGAGACGTCATTTCATGCCGTGCAGTGGGTGGTACTGGTGTATCTGCTGGCAATCACGGCGGTGATTGTTGCGGCCGGCAGCCTGGGTGATCGCGTGGGGCGCCGGCGCTTATTGCTGATCGGGCTGCTGCTGTTTGCGCTGGCCTGCGGGTTGTGTGCGGCCGCGCCGTCGCTGCCATGGCTGGTGGTCGCACGGGGACTGCAGGGGCTGGGGGCGGCGAGCATGATGGCAATGACCTTGGCGCTGGTCGGCGACACCGTCACCAAAGCGCACACGGGCCGTGTCATGGGGTTGCTCGGCACAATGTCGGCGCTGGGTACCGCCCTGGGTCCGAGCATCGGCGGAGTACTGCTCAGCCTGTGGGGTTGGCGGGCGCTGTTTCTGGTCGGCCTGCCATTGGGCTTGCTGGCCACCACCCTCGCCTATCGCTACCTGCCGACTGATCGGCTACGCAGATCGAATGCCACCGGCCTGGGCTGGCGTGTCGCGCTGGCAGACGGGCCGTTGCGCGCCGGCCTGGCGATGAGCGCGCTGATTGCCGCCGTGATCATGGCGACCTTTGTCGTCGGTCCGTTTTATTTGTCCCGTGGCCTGGGGCTCGATGCGACCTGGATGGGCCTGGCCATGGCCGTTGGCCCCTGCGTGGCGGCCTGCGCCGGCGTACCGGCGGGCCGTCTCACCGACCACTTCGGCAGCCGCCGCATGACCCTTGCCGGCCTGGGCTTGTTGTTCTGTGGCGCCCTGCTGTTGTCATGCGCCAGCGGCCTGCCGGCGTACCTGACGGCACTGGTGGTTTTGACCTGCGGCTACAGCCTGTTCCAGGCGGCCAACAACACCGCGGTGATGAGCGACGTGCACGCGCCCCACCGAGGCACGGTCTCGGGCCTGCTGAACCTGTCGCGCAACCTGGGCCTGATTATCGGCACTTCGGCCCTCGGCGCAGTGTTTGCCTGGGCCACGCCGGATGTTACGAATGCCCCCGCACAATCGGTCGCCAACGGCCTGCATGCGACCTTCAGCGTCGCGCTGGGGCTGATCCTGTTGGCGGTCGTAATACGACACAAATATTGACAAGATAAAATCGTAACGACTATTGTCTGACAACCTGATCAACAAGGCTGTCCCATGCTTGAGCTCCAACGCCCCGACTCGCTGGTCGTACGGGTTGTCAGCGCCATTCGCGCAGAAATCGATTCCGGCCGACTGCCGCCGGAGTCCCGCATGCCCACAGAGCAGCAACTGGCCGAGCAGCTCAACGTCAGCCGTTCCGTGGTGCGCGAAGCCATCGCACAGCTCAAGGCCGATGGCGTCATCACCGCACGAAGGGGCCTGGGTTCGTTCATTTCACAGACGCCGGCCGGTACAGTGTTCCGTTTTCCGCAGCAAGATGGCCGCCGTCCAGACCTGGCGCAAATGTTCGAGGTGCGTCTGTGGATCGAAACCCAAGCCGCTTCAATCGCTGCCCGGCGCCGCGATGAGGCTGACCTGCAGCGCATGAAAGGCGCCTTGCAGGCCATGCAGGACAACCGCGATAACTTCGAAGCCGCCGCCATCGCCGATGTGGAGTTCCATCGCGCCATTGCCGACGCCAGTAAAAATGACTACTTCGTGGCCTTCCACGACTTCCTGCGTAGCCAGTTGGCCAGCGCCCGCAAAACCGCCTGGGAAAACTCGGCGTCGCGTTTTGCCACCGGCTCCGCTGATGCGACGCAGGAACACCAACGGCTCTACCAGGCGATTGCCGACGGTGATGCGCAACGCGCCGCCGCCAGTGCCGAGGCGCATTTGCGAGCCGCAGCCCGGCGCCTGAGCCTGGAACTGCCGACTACCGCCTGATCCTATGAATAGCGTGTCCTGGACACGCCCTTTTTTAACAAAAACATTAGTCTGACAACCTGATAAGCAGACCAAAATGTATAACGGTAGGTATTTCACGCAATGATTCACGACTTTTGCATTATCGGTGGCGGCATCGTCGGCCTGGCCACCGCGATGGAACTGCTCAAGCGCCAACCGGGCGCTTCGGTGGTGATCCTGGAAAAAGAACCGGTGCTGGCCAGGCACCAGACCGGTCACAACAGTGGTGTCATCCACGCCGGCATCTACTACGCACCAGGCAGTCTCAAGGCAGACCTGTGCAAGCGCGGCGCCGCAGCTACCAAACAGTTCTGCACCGAGCACGGCATCAAGTTCGAGGTGTGCGGCAAGATGCTGGTGGCCTCAAGCCCCCTGGAAATGCAGCGGATGGAAGCGCTGTACGCCCGCGCCCAGCTCAACGGCATGCACGTCGAACGCCTGGACGCCGACCAGTTGCGTCAGCGTGAACCGAACATCGTCGGCCTGGGCGCGCTGTTTCTCGACGCCACCGGCATCGTCGACTACCGCCAGGTGTGCGAAACCATGGCCCAAGTGATCCGTCGCGGCGGCGGCGAGATCTGCCTGGAACGCACCGTCACCGCGATCCACGAGGACACCGACAAAGTCAGCGTCAGCACCCTCGGCGAAACCTGGCAGGCTCGGCACCTGGTGGTCTGCGCCGGCTTGCAGTCGGACCGTCTGGCCACCCTGGCCGGGGTAGCGATCAATCACCAGATCATCCCGTTCCGTGGCGAGTACTTCCGCCTGCCCGCGTCGAAAAACACCCTCGTCAACCATCTGATCTACCCGATTCCTGACCCGGAGTTGCCGTTTCTCGGCGTGCACCTGACCCGCATGATCGACGGCAGCGTGACCGTCGGCCCGAACGCGGTGCTGGGCCTGGGCCGCGAGAACTACCGCAAGTTCTCGGTGAACTGGCGCGACGTGGCGCAGTACGCCAGTTTCCCCGGCTTCTGGAAAACCCTCTGGCAAAACCTCGGCTCGGGCACCACCGAGATGAAGAACTCACTGTTCAAGTCCGGCTATCTGGAGCAGTGCCGCAAATACTGCCCATCGCTGACCCTCGACGACCTGTTGCCCTGCGAAGCCGGTATTCGCGCCCAGGCGGTGATGCGCGACGGTAGCCTGGTGCACGACTTCCTGTTCGCCCAAACCCCACGAATGCTGCACGTCTGCAACGCGCCCTCGCCGGCCGCCACGTCAGCCATGCCCATCGGCGCAATGATCGCCGACCGCCTGTTCACTCCCCAGTAACACCCGGCAATACGCGTCCATTTGACAATAACTATAAAGACTCAGAAGGAAGTACAGCATGACGGCCCCCGTCTCTATCGCCACCCACGAAACGCCCGAGCAAACCCGCAAACGCCTGCGCAAAGTCGCCGCCGCGACCATCTTCGGCTCCATGCTGGAGTGGTATGACTTCTACCTGTACGCCACCATGGCGGCTATTGTGTTCTCGAAGATTTTCTTCGATAACAGCGACCCGAAGACCGCTTCGCTGATGGCGTTCTCCACCTTTGCCATCGGTTTTATCGCCCGCCCGTTCGGCGGCATCCTGTTTGGTTACCTGGGCGACAAGTTCGGCCGCAAGCAAGTGCTGGTGCTGACCTTCTGCCTGATGGGCGTGTGTACCACACTGATCGGCCTGATCCCCAGTTACGCCTCCATCGGTATCTGGGCGCCGATCGTGCTGGTGTTTATCCGCATCATTCAAGGCCTGGGCGCCGGTGCCGAGCTGTCGGGTGCCGCAGTGACGTCCTATGAACACGCCTCCCAGGGCAAACGCGGCAGCCAGGGGGCGTGGCCGGCGCTGGGCCTGAACCTGGGCCTGTTGCTGTCGTCACTCACCGTGTACTTGCTCACCATGAACGGCAATGAGTTCCTGCTGGCCGGAGGCTGGCGAATTCCGTTCGTGTGCAGCATCGTGCTGGTGGGGGTCGGCCTGTGGGTGCGTAACAGCATTCCGGAAACCCCGCAGTTCAAGGAACTGAGCCAAGAGGCCGCCAAGGTCAAGGCTTCGCCGCTCAAGGCCTTGTTCAAGAACGACCTGAAGGGGTTGGCGGTGGTGTTCTTTGTGGCCGTTGGCTATAACGCCCTGAGCTACATCTTCAAGACCTTCTCCCTGGCCTACCTGACCCAGTTCAAAGGTGTCGATGTGCATGTCACCTCATTGTCGGTGACGATCGCCAGCCTGATCGCCATCGTCGCGGTGCCCTGCTTCGGCTGGCTGTGCGACCAGTGGAGCAGCAAGACCGTACTGATGCTCGGCGGGGTGTTTTCGCTGCTGTTCGCCTACCCGTTCCTGGCCCTGCTCAACAGTGGCGAAAGCCTGATGATCTACCTCGCCATCGGCGTTGGCACCGGCATTCTCGCACCGATGATGTTTGCCCCGCAGGGCTCGTTCCTGAGCCGCCAGTTCCCGACCCAGACGCGCTCCTCGGGCTTCGGCACCGGACGTGAAATCGGCACCGCCATCGCCGGCGGCCTGGCACCCTTGGGTGCGCTGTCAATGGTGGCGGCGTCGGCCACCCACTCCACCGATGGCGTGGTGATCATCCTCGCTGTTTCGGCGTTGCTGGTAGTGGTGTTCGCCTTGTGCGACCAGGGTCGCAAACACTCGACATTCAAGAACTGAGGCAAAAAGTTCAGATCAATGGGTGCATGGATGCACCCGGATCGCGCATCATGGGCACTTTCAAGCTCAAGGGTAACGTCCATGCGCGTTCTGTCATTGATGATGGGCCTGACGACGCTGGCCGCCACTACGGTGTTCTGCGCCAGCGCGATGGCGAATGAAGAAAGTCAGTTGGTACAACAGATCAACCAGTACCGCAGCCAGGTGCAACGCTGTGGTGACCAGGGTTCCCAGGAACTGCCGCCGCTGACCAGCGACACACGGTTGGTACTGCCGGCGACCAACGTCGGCGATTTGCAGCAATCGCTGGCGCGGGCGGCGTATCCGATGGTCAACGTGCAAGCCATCAGCCTGTCCGGGCCCAAGGATGCGCAAGCGGCGATGAAAGCCGTGCGCGAGAGCTTCTGCCGCGTAGTGCTGGACCCGCAATTCGTCGACATCGGCGTGAGCAACAGCGGCCAGGACTGGCGCATCGTGCTGGCCCGACCGCTGCTGACCAGCGGCCTGGGTGACTGGTCGACCGAAGGCAAGCAACTGCTCAACCTGATCAATGCCGCCCGCGCCCAGGCGCGCCAGTGTGGCACCCAGGCCTTCAACGCGACCACGCCACTGACGTGGAACGACGACCTCGCGGGGGCCGCCAACAGCCATACCCGCAACATGGCCAACGGCAACTTCTTCGACCACCTGGACCACGACGGCCGCACTCCGGGCGATCGGGCCGAGCTGGCCGGGTACAGCGCGAAGAACATCGGCGAAAACATCGCCGCCGGCCTCGATACGCCACGCAAGGTGGTAGACGGTTGGCTCGCCAGCCCAGGGCATTGCGCGAACCTGATGAACCCGCAATTCCGCGAGCTGGGTGCGGCCTACGCCATGGACCCGAAGAGTGATGCGGGGATCTACTGGACGGCGGATTTCGGCGCACAGCAGTAGCGGTACACCCGCCCGGCATACTGGGCGGGTGTCGACTCAAATAAAGACGACATCAAATTGCCATCTCCTGGATAATCGCGCTGAACTGGCCGCGTTGATTCCGGTCTGTTGCTTGTCAGGCTGCCTTTCGGCATCGACAGTACGTGGCAAACAAGGTGTTAGTGCAATGATGAATTGGCTGCAAAGCAGCAGCGACATGGCCGAGCAGGTGCGCCGCCATGATTGGGCCAGTACTCCGCTGGGGCCACTGGAGCAATGGCCGGACGTGCTCAAGACCACGGTCGCGCTGTGCTTTGCTTCAAGCTTCCCGCAGGCCATCGTCTGGGGGCCGTCCCTGACGACGCTGTACAATGACGCCTTTGTGCCGATTCTGGGCGACAAGCCGTTTGCCCTCGGACGCCCGTTCAGTGAAATATGGCAAGAGGCCTGGCACGAAATCAGCCCGATCGCCGACGCGGCCTATCAAGGCCATGCCACCTACATCGAAAACTATCCCCTGGTGATCGAGCGTGGCGCCGGCCCTGAGCAGGCGTATTTCACCTTTTGCTACAGCCCGATCCGCGACTCCCAAGGCAAGGTCGTGGGCCTGCTCGACACCGTCACCGAAACCACCACCACCGTCTTCCTCGCCCGCCGCCTCGCCGCGCTGGATGCCATCGGCAATGCCGTGGCCGGCGCCACCGACGCGCAGGCGATCATGAGCATCACCACGCGCCTGCTGGCCGAGCACTTGCAGGTGTCCAATTGCGCCTATGCCGATATGGATGCCGATGAAGACGGCTTCACCATTCGCGGCAACTGGGCCGCGCCCGGTTCGCCCAGTATTGTCGGGCGCTATCGACTGGCCTCGTTTGGGGCGCGGGCAGTCAGCAAACTGCGCTCGGGCGAGCCCCTGGTGATCAGCGACAACCGGGTAGAGTTCACGCCCGAGGAGTCGGCCCGCTACCAGGCCCTGGGCGCCACGGCGACGGTATGCTTTCCGCTGATCAAGGAGGGTCGCCTGACGGCCCTGATGGCGGTGCATCACAAAACCCAGCGCGTCTGGTCGCCGTATGACCTGGCGCTGGTGGGTGAAGTCACCGAACGCTCCTGGGCACATATCGAGCGCGTACGCGCCGACGCCGCCGTGCGCGAGGGGTTGGCGGCCATCACTGAACTGAACGCCACCCTGGAACAACGGGTGCAAGAGCGCACCCTCGCCCTCACCCAGGCTGAAGCCGCGCTGCACCAGTCGCAAAAGCTCGAAGCCATCGGCCAACTGACCGGAGGCGTGGCCCACGACTTCAACAATTTGCTGACGATCATTCGCTCGTCCGTGGATTTTCTGCGCCAGCCAGGGCTGTCCGAGGAACGCCGCCAGCGCTACCTCGGCGCCGTCTCCGACACCGTCGAGCGGGCCAGCAAACTCACCAGCCAGTTGCTTGCGTTCGCCCGCCGCCAGCCGCTGAACCCGGAAGCCTTCGACCTGAGCCGGCGCGTGCAAAATATCGGCGAGATGCTCGAAAGCGTCACCGGTTCACGCATTCATGTGCAGGTCGAAGTGCCTGCGCGTCCCTGCCATGTGTGTGTCGACGCCAGCCAGTTCGAGACTGCGCTGATCAACATTGCCCTCAACGCACGCGATGCCATGGGTGGCCAAGGCACCCTGACCCTGCGCGTCGCGTGCGTCTCAGCGCTGCCGCGCATCCGTGGCGATGCCCCAGTCCAACAGCCGTTCGTGACGGTGTCCCTCACCGACACGGGCACGGGCATCCCGCGTGAGACGTTCGAGCGTATTTTCGAACCGTTCTTTACCACCAAGGCCGTCGGTAAAGGCACCGGGCTGGGCCTGTCCCAGGTGTTCGGGTTTGCCAAGCAGTCCGGCGGTAACATCGACGTGGCCAGCACCCTGGGCCAAGGCACGGTGTTTACCCTCTACCTGCCCGAGGTGGAAGCGCCGGTCGCCCAGCACACGGCGCCGGACCCGGCACACAGCCCACTGCGGGACATGGCCATGGGGCATATCCTGATCGTCGAAGACAACCTCGAAGTCGGCCGTTTCGCCAACCAGATCCTCCAGGACCTGGGCTACCGGACCACCTGGGCTACCGATGCCGAACAGGCACTGGCGCTGGCGGGTGAGGACGCGATGGCCTTCGACGGCATCTTTTCGGATGTGGTGATGCCCGGCATGACCGGCGTGGCCATGGCCAAGCTGCTGCGCCAGCGACGGCCGGACTTGCCGGTGGTGCTCACCTCAGGCTACAGCGAAGAGCTGGCCGACAGTGGCTATGAGGGCTTCGAATTCCTGGCCAAGCCCTATTCCGCCGATCAGGTGGCATGGACGCTGGTCAAATCGATGCGCCGGGACTGAGCCCTACTCCGCCACGCCCCACTCCGCCACAGCCACTTGGTTACGCCCCATGGCCTTGGCGCGATACAGCGCCTTGTCTGCGCTGTTCATCAAGCTGTGCAGATCCTGATCGGGGCTGCGTACAAGGGCCACGCCGAGACTGGCCGTCAGGCCCTGCACCGGCTCGACCGTCAGGCCGGAAATCGTCTTGACCAATTGCTCGGCGATATCGCGCGCGGTTTCCAGCGACGTATTGGGCAGCAACACCGCAAACTCTTCGCCGCCGAGGCGACCATACACATCCGAATGGCGCAACGATGCACTGATCACCCCACCAATCTGCCGCAGCACGTGATCACCGGCCTGGTGGCCGTAGGTGTCGTTGACGCTCTTGAAATGGTCCATGTCCATCATCAATGCGCACACCGGCTGCTGGTTATCGCGACATTGCGCATACCGCTGCTGCGCGTGTTCGAAGAACGCACGGCGATTCATCAGCCCGGTCAGTTCATCAGTCTGGGCGGCCCGTGTGGAGGCGTTATGGGCGCGTTCCATTTGCCGGGTCAGGCGAAAGGCCTTTTCCAGGGCATCGGAAAATTTACGCGTCGCGCTGACCACGAAGGTTGAAAACACCAGCACTGCGATCGCCACCCCCACTTGCATCAGGGTCGGCTGAAACAGCAACCACAGCGTACATGGCAATAACACCAGGGCCATGGCGCCCAGGGTCATGTAGCGATAGGCCGAATAACACGAAACCGCACTGACCGACATGCCCACCGTAAACAACATCACCAGCACCTGGGACACACGGTCGTCGGGGGGCATGACCGCCAACGCGCCCATGCCCCAGATCCCGGCCGACAACATCAACGTGACCGCATAACGTCGTTCCCAGCGTGCGGGCGTACGGTCGATATCAGGGCAACGAAACCAGTCCATGAACATTTTCAGGCGCAACAGTGACGACACCGACAACGCCACCAGCCAGATCAGCATGACCTGGTGGTTGAAGCGGTCCCAACACAGCCAGCAGAGCATGGCGGCGCCGAGGAAACTGCCGAAGATCGCGGCGAACGATTGGCGAAACAGCTGGTGCAAACGGTCCGTTCGCACCTGCTCTTCGATCACGCAATCCGGGTCCAGCCCATGCCCAAGGTTGCTCATGAAGTCAGCCTGCTTCGATTGCCATGATAGAGCCAGCATTGTGGCATCCGGCCAGCAGCTGGGACAACCGTCTCTCCGATGCCAGAGCCCTCAAAGCCCTTCAGGACGCAAAATCAACACCCCCAGCGGCGGCAAATTTAGCGACAGCGACACCGGTTGCCCATGGCGCGGTTCTTCCTGGGTGAACACGGTGCCCCCATTGCCGTAGTTGGAGCCGGCGTAGGTGTCGGCGTCACTGTTGATCACCTCTCTCCAACGCCCGGCAAACGGTACGCCAACGCTGTAAGCTTCGCGCGGCACCGGGGTGAAGTTAGCCACTACCAGGACCGGCCGGCCCTCCTTGCTCCAGCGCAGCCAGGCATAGACGCTGTTGATCGCGTCGTCGCCGATCAGCCACTGGAAGCCCTGGGGTACATCGTCCTGTTCGTGCAGCGCCGGCTCCTCGCGGTACAGGCGGTTCAGGTCACCCACCAGCTTCTGCACACCTTTGTGCTCGGCGTACTGCAACAAGTACCAGTCCAGTTGCTGGTCGTGGTTCCACTCGCGCCACTGGCCGAACTCGCAGCCCATGAACAGCAGTTTCTTGCCGGGGTGCATCCACATGAAACTCAGGTAGGCCCGCAGGTTGGCGAACTTCTGCCAGCGATCGCCGGGCATCTTGTCGATCAGCGAGTGTTTACCGTGCACCACTTCGTCGTGGGAGATCGGCAGGATAAAGCGCTCGGACCAGGCATACACCAGGCCGAAACTCAGTTCGTTGTGATGGTGGGCGCGGTACACCGGGTCTTGCTGGATGTAATGCAGCGAATCGTGCATCCAGCCCATGTTCCATTTGTAGCTGAAACCCAGGCCGCCCTGTTGGGTGGGCTGGCTGACGCCTGGCCAGGCGGTGGACTCCTCGGCGATCACCAGCGCCCCTGGCGCCTCCAGTGCGACCACATCGTTCAAGTGGCGCAGGAAGTCGATGGCTTCCAGGTTCTCCCGTCCACCATGGCGGTTGGGCACCCATTCGCCGGCCTTGCGGGAATAGTCGCGGTATAGCATCGACGCCACCGCATCCACCCGCAGCCCATCGACGTGAAAGTGCTTGAGCCAGTGCAAGGCCGAAGCCAGCATGAAGCCATGGACCTCGGTACGCCCCAGGTTGTAGATCAGGGTGTCCCAGTCCTGGTGGAAGCCTTCCAGGGGGTTGGCGTATTCGTACAGCGCCGTGCCGTCGAATTGCGCCAAGCCATGGGTATCGGTAGGAAAATGCGCCGGCACCCAATCCAGGATCACCCCGATATCCGCCTGGTGCAGGGCATTGACGAAATAGCCGAAATCCTCCGGCGAACCGAATCGGGCGCTCGGGGCGAACTGCGACAACGCCTGATAGCCCCAGGAGCCGCCGAACGGATGTTCCATGATCGGCATCAGCTCGATATGGGTGAAGCCCAATGACTGCACATAGGGAATCAACCGCTCGGCCAGTTCACGCCAGCCGTATTGGCGGGCCACTTCGCCCGCCTCATCCAGCTCGCATTGCCAGGAGCCCACATGCAGTTCGTAGATCGACAACGGGGCGCTGCTCTTCTGCCGTTCGCTGCGTGACTGCATCCACGCCTGGTCCTGCCAGTCCACCTGCAAGGGGGCGGCGACTTTGGATGCCGTGTCCGGCGGCAGTTGGGTGGCCAGGGCCATGGGGTCGGCCTTGAGTGGCAGAATCCCGTGGGCGCCGAGTATCTCGAACTTGTAAGCCGCGCCCGGTTGCAGGCGTGGAATAAAGATTTCCCACACGCCCGAGGGATGGCGCAAGCGCATCGGGTGGCGGCGGCCGTCCCAAATGTTGAAATCGCCCACCACCGATACGCGCCGGGCATTCGGTGCCCACACGGCAAAACGCACGCCCTGCACACCATCGACCGTGGTGACCTGGGCGCCCAGGCAACTGCCCAGGTCACGATGATTGCCTTCGGCAAACAGGTACAGGTCCATTTCCCCGAGGAGCAACTGGCTGAAACTGTAGGGGTCTTCGGTGATCTGTTCACCACCGGCCCAGTGGATTTTCAGCAGGTAGGCCTGGCGCGTGCCGAACTGCCCGACAAACAGCCCCGGCACCTGGGTCTGATCCAGGCTGCCGATCGGCTCGCCGCTATCACGGCTCAGTACCTGGACACTCAGGGCCTGCGGCAAAAATGCGCGGATAAATTGGCCCCCTTGCTCGTCATCGTGCGGCCCCAGGATCGAGAACGGGTCCGGGTGCTCGGCGCGCACCAGCGCTTCGACGTCGCTGGACGCCGGCATTGCAGTCAACTTGGGCTGCAGCGGTTCTTTGTGCGTATAACTCATGACATCTCTCCACCGCGTGCATTTTTCGATATAGGTACAAGCCCATTGAGCAAGCTGTGCAGCCCCTGCAAGGGCACCGGCAACCAGCTCGGGCGGTTTTCCGCTTCGTAGGCTACTTCGTACGCGGCCTTCTCCAGGCTGAACAACGTCAGCGCTGCATCCTGGCCACCGGCATCCTGCCAGTCATGCGCCAGTGTAGACGTCGCCACCTGATAAGCCTCGGTGAACGCTTGCCTGGCCTCTTTGAGGTAGCGATCAGTCACGCGTTTGCGCGCCTGCTCGGCTTCAGGCGAGTTATCCACGCCTTGCCCCTGCACATTCAGGGCCATCGCCGCCGCGTAATCAAAGGAGCGCAACACGCCGCTCACATCTTTGTAGGGGCTGTGCTTGCCACGCCGTTCATGCAACGGCCGCGCGGGTTCCCCTTCAAAATCGATCAGGAACGCATCCCCCTTGACCACCAGCACCTGGCCCAGGTGCAAATCGCCATGCACCCGAATCCGCAGCCCGCCCGCCGTGGCTTTCGCCAGCGCCTGGACATGCCCGGCGATGGCCTTTTTCTGCGCCAGCAGTTCACTGACCAACGCCTGGTCGGCGGGGTTCAACTGTTGTTGATGAAGCTTGAGCAATTGCAGCGCACGCTCGATTTGTGCGCCGACATCCTTGGCCCAGGCCTGGGTAAGCTTGAGCGTGGTGGCTTCAGGCTTGAAGTCTTGGTTGGCGGTCGGCTTGGCCAATACCTGGTGCATTTCACCCAGGCGTTGCCCCAGCAAACCGGCGAAGTCCTTGAGTTCGCCGAGGGCGTTGTAATGCTGCTCCTGTTCGGACACAGCCTGAGCCAGCTCATCGCGAAGCGCCCGCTCCAGGTTGTTTTGCGTCCAGGCCCAGGCATCGCCCTGGTTACTCAAATAGCCTTGGGCGATCATCAACAGGTTGTCCTGGCCTTGGCTATCGCGGCGGATCACCGAGCCCAACAGCGGCGAGATATTGGGGTAGTTGGCGGCGGTCAGGTAAGCACTCATCTCCAGTTCCGGGTGCACGCCGCTGCTGACCTTGCGGATCAGCTTGAGTACCAAGTGTTCACCCACCACCACCGAGCTGTTGGACTGCTCGGCCGAGAGATAGCGCACCTCGGTGCTCTCCGTCAGCCCCAGGCTGCCCAGATGCGCGGTGGCTTCGAACCGCAGATCGCCCTCTGCGGTATTCAGCACCGAACCGGCCTGCAAGCCCTGGATCACGGCGCGCACAAAGTGCTCAAGGCTGAACGCGTCGGTCACCAGCCCGACCTGGCGCGCCCGGCGTACGCGGGCCATGGCCAGTTGCTGGGGCAAGGCGCTGGTGAACTGGTCTTCGGGCAAAAAGCCGAATGGCAACTGGTAACGGCTGACCTGGCCGCCACTGGTCACGTCGATTTCGCTGAGGAGCACAGGGTGCGCGGGGTCGCCGAAGCGCACGCCATAGGCAATATGCACACGGTCGATGCTCGCGTCCTTGCCGGCGAACCAACGCCGCTTGGGCAACCAGGTCGGCAACGCGGTCTGTTCCAAGGTGGTGCGACACGGTTCTTCGAGTAATTCTTCCATGCGTTTTTTCAGTACCAGGGTGGTGAAGTCGGGCATGCTTTGCGCAGGTTCCACATGCCAGCTGGGCATCTGGTTCTGCGCCGCCAGCACAAACCAATAGAAACCGTAGGGCGCCAAGGTCAGCAGGAAATGCAGTTGGCCGATGGGCGGGAATGCGTTACCCCCGAGCATCTCCACCGGCACCATGCCGGCGAACGCCGACAGGTCCAGCTCGGCGGCCTGGGCGCTGCGTGACACGTTGGCCACACACAAAATGATTTCGGTACGCCCGTCTTCCCCCGTGTATTCGCGGGTGTAGGCCAGAATGCGGCGGTTGCTCGGCGAGAGCATTTTCAAGCTGCCCCGGCCGAACGCCTTGGACTGCTTGCGCACCGCCAACATGCGCCGGGTCCAGTTCAGCAATGAATGCGGGTCTTGGGTCTGGGTTTCGACGTTGACCGACAGGTAGCCGTATTGCGGGTCCATGATCGGCGGCAACACCAGGCTGGCCGGGTCGGCGCGCGAGAACCCGCCGTTACGGTCGATGGACCACTGCATGGGCGTACGCACCCCGTCGCGGTCGCCGAGGTAGATATTGTCACCCATGCCAATTTCGTCGCCGTAATACAGGGTCGGCGTGCCGGGCATCGACAGCAGCAGGCTGTTGAGCAACTCGATCCGGCGGCGGTCGCGCTCCATCAGCGGCGCCAGGCGCCGACGAATCCCCAGGTTGATCCGCGCACGACGGTCGGCCGCGTAGTAATTCCACAGGTAGTCACGCTCTTTGTCGGTGACCATTTCCAGGGTCAGCTCATCGTGATTGCGCAGGAAAATCGCCCACTGGCAATTGGCGGGGATCTCCGGGGTCTGGCGCAGGATATCGGTGATGGGGAAGCGGTCCTCCTGGGCCAGCGCCATATACATGCGCGGCATCAGTGGGAAGTGAAAGGCCATATGGCATTCATCGCCGTCATCGCCGGTCTGTTCGCCGAAGTAAAGCTGCGTGTCTTCCGGCCACTGGTTGGCCTCCGCCAGCAGCATGCGGTCAGGGTAATGGGCGTCGATTTCCGCACGGATCTGCTTGAGCACCGCGTGGGTTTCGGGAAGGTTCTCATTGTTGGTGCCATCGCGCTCGATCAGGTAGGGAATGGCGTCCAAGCGCAAGCCATCGATACCCATGTCGAGCCAGTAACGCATCACCGACAGCACCGCCTTCATGACTTGCGGGTTATCGAAGTTCAGGTCGGGCTGGTGGGAGTAAAAGCGGTGCCAGAAATACTGGCCGGCGACCGGGTCCCAGGTCCAGTTGGACTTTTCGGTGTCGAGGAAAATGATCCGGGTGCCATCGTATTTCTGGTCGTCATCGGACCACACGTAGAAATCCCGCGCCGCCGAACCCGGCTTGGCCTTGCGCGCACGCTGGAACCAGGGGTGCTGGTCGGAGGTGTGGTTGATCACCAGTTCGGTGATGACCCGCAACCCGCGTTGATGCGCTTGGGCGATAAAACGCTTGGCGTCGGCCAGGGTGCCGTAGTCACTGTGCACGCCTTGGTACTCGGCGATATCGTAGCCGTCGTCGCGGCGTGGCGAGGGGTAGAACGGCAGCAGCCAGATCGTGTTGACGCCCAGGTCGGCGATGTAGTCAAGCTTGTCGATCAGCCCGGCAAAGTCGCCGATGCCGTCGTTATTGGCGTCGAAAAAAGATTTGACGTGAACCTGATAGATCACCGCGTCCTTGTACCACAGTGGGTCTTTGATGAACGTCGCGGAACTGGGTCTCTTCGCCATTGGAAACTCCTGAATAGGCTATTTGTGCAGGCCGGATCCCACAGGACTCAAGCAACGCTGATGCGCCAGATGCCGAACGGCATATGCGGTTCAAGCCGCGTCCACTGGGTCTTGCCATACCAAGTCCAGCGATGGCCGCTCATCAGGTCTTCGCCCTGGGTCTGGGCGTCGTCCGGCAGGCCCAGCTCCCACAACGGCAGTTCGAAGTGCGCTTCCTGGGCGTTATAGGGGTCAAGGTTGACCGCCACCAGGATGAAGTTGTCGCCCTCCTCAGTGCGCTTGCCGAAGTACAGGATGTTGTCGTTCCAGGCGTTGTACAGCTTCAACCCCAAGTGCGTATGCAATGCCGGGTTCTGACGACGGATGCGGTTGAGCTGGGCGATCTCGGCGATGATGTTGCCGGGCGCGGTGAAGTCCCGTGGGCGGATCTCGTACTTCTCGGAGTCCAGGTACTCTTCCTTGCCCGGCACCGGCGCGGCTTCACACAGCTCAAAGCCCGAATACATGCCCCACAACCCCGAGCCCATGGTGGCCAGCGCGGCGCGGATCAAAAAGCCGGGGCGGCCGGACTCATGCAGGAAGCCGGGGTTGATGTCCGGCGTGTTGACGAAGAAGTTCGGCCGAAAGCACTCGCGCCATGGCGATTGACCCAACTGCGTGAAGTATTCGCTCAGCTCGGCCTTGGTATTGCGCCACGTGAAATAGGTATAGCTCTGGGAATAACCGACCTTGCCCAGGCGCGCCATCATCGCCGGCGTGGTGAACGCTTCAGCCAGGAAGATCACCTCGGGGTACTGGGCGCGCACGTCGCTGATCAACCATTGCCAGAACGGCAGCGGCTTGGTGTGCGGGTTATCCACGCGAAAGGTCTTCACGCCCTCTTCCACCCAGCCCACGACAACGTCGCGCAGCTCAGTCCACAGGCTTGGGATGGCATCGGCGGCGTAGAAGTCGACGTTCACGATGTCCTGGTATTTTTTCGGTGGGTTCTCGGCATACTTGATCGTGCCGTCCGGGCGCCAGTTGAACCAGCCCGGGTGTTGCTTGAGCCACGGATGGTCCTGGGAACACTGGATGGCGAAGTCCAGCGCAATCTCCAGGCCATGGTCGGCAGCCGCCCGAACCAGGCGGCGGAAGTCATCGAGCGTGCCGAGCTGGGGATGGATGGCCTCGTGGCCGCCGCTCTCGCTGCCAATTGCGTAGGGGCTGCCAGGATCATCGGGACCGGCCGTCAACGCGTTGTTCCGCCCCTTGCGGTGGCTGCGACCAATCGGGTGGATCGGCGGGAAGTACAGCACGTCAAAACCCATGTCCTGGATCATCGCCAGGCGTGAGTGCACATCGTTGAACGTGCCGTGACGCGCCGGGTCGTCGGTGATCGAGCGGGGAAACAGCTCGTACCAGCTGGCGAACTGCGCCCGCTCGCGCTCCACGTCGATCGGGTAGAGCTTACTGATGCTCAGGTAGGCGCGATGGTCGGCCTGGGTCATCAGGTGTGCACTGTCTTCGTGCAGAAACTGCGCGACCTGCTCGGTTTCCAGCAAGCCGGAGAGTTCGTGATGCAGCAGCATCAGGCGGTCACGCAGCTCATTGTCACTGCGTTCGGCGGCCTGCAGCACCAGGCTGCGGCCCTCCTGCAACTCGAGGCTGACCGGCACCCCGGCCTCATGCTTCTTGCGCAGTTCATAGCAAAAGCTGGCGAAGGTATCGATCCAGGCTTCGATGCAAAATTCGTGGGGGCCTTGGGTCGTGACGGTGAACGCGCCTTCCCAGCCGTTATTGCCGACATCCGTCATCACCACGCTGTGCCAACTCTGCTCATCCAGGGCGCGCCAGCGGATCAGCACCGCAAGCTGGTCATGGCCGTCGGCAAACACCTTGCTGGTGACGTTGACGCGCTGCCCGACCACGGCTTTCACGGCAAACTCGCCGCCGTCGATCACAGGTGTGGTGCTCTCAATCGCGATCCGGGGCAATAACAGCGCCTGGGACAGCGGTAATCGGGAATCTTCTGGAGCCTGTATTTCAGCAGTCATCGAGCCTCTCCCCCTAACGCCCTGTGGACGCGCTTGTGTGCTTGATCCAATGGCCAGACGCCCAGTGCTCAACCTGGATCTGGCCGTCATAGGTCCGAGCCTGGGCCAGTGTTAAAAGTTCAGGCGGATATGCCGCCATCGGGCGGGGAATCAATTCGCCCGGGTGGCTGTCCACCGATAGAGCAAAGCACAAAGGAGGCCACACCGATGACTATCCCGATCCCGGCGGAAACCCCGGACCCGAATATCGACAAACCGACGCTTCCACCGACAGAGCCGGAGCCGATCCCGGAGAAAGAACCACCGGAAACCCAGCCGCCGCCGGTGGAAGAACCGCCGACCACCATGCCGCCGGTAATCGTCAGTCCTTCTCCAACAGCTTGACGATCCGCGGCATGATGCTGAACACCGCCAGGGCCAACAGCGTACTGAGCACCGCCGTGGACTCACGCCCCATTCCCGCCGCCACGCCAATCGCGGCGGTCATCCACAGGCCTGCGGCGGTGGTCAGCCCTTTGACGTGCTGGCCCTCCTCATCTTCCTTGCCCTTGAGAATGGTGCCGGCCCCCAGAAAGCCAATCCCCGCAATGACCCCCTGCAGTACCCGGCTCATGGCGTCCGCCTGGCTGCCGGACATCTGCGGCACCAGCACGAACAAGGCCGCGCCCAAGGCCACCAGCATGTGAGTGCGGACCCCGGCCGCCTTGCCTTTTTGTTCTCGTTCAAAACCGAGGATGCCCCCCAGGATCGCGGCAATCACCAGCCGTACAGTGACTTGGGTGAGCTGCCTGGCATCGCCGATATCGGCAAACTCGGCCAATAGGGTGCGCCACACTTCGTGCAACCACGTATCCATGAAGCTTGTCCTCTTTTTATGATCGTTAGGGGGATGGACAGCAGCGACCGCCAGTCAGTTGCCTTGAACCCCAGGCAAACCGCGAGCCCTAAAGGTTATCCGGGGTAAAAAAAAGGAAATCAGCATGCCCGTCCGTATCGAACACCAGACCTGTTACTTCAAGATCGACGACAGCGGCCAGGAGCAACGTCTCGACGCCACTGACGTGACCGTGAGCACAGACAGCGCAAAGTCCATGTCTTATGTGCAACTGGATGACCGGCGCCTCTACATCACCGAAGCTGAGGCGGATGCCTTGACCGTTGCAGGCGCCCAGGATGGTCGCAAGCATGTGAAGGCGACGGATGATGATTCGGTGATTTGACTGATCTGTATCCAGCTGGGCTGAATCACCGCTGCACTGTGCATGGCACTGGGTGCAGCAGATTGTCGCAGGCGTTGCGTCACAGCCCATCTGATCCGCTTTTTATCGCCATAGCTGAGTCTGTTATGCAAACAGTGCCACGCGCATAGTTCATTGGCCTGATGGAGGCTGATGAGCGAACGACCGTGAGCGAAAGAATCCCTACCGTGGAAACCTTTGAGCCCATCCACCCAAAGAAGGTGAAGGCCAAATCCAGCGACAACCTGATCCATACCCGCAGCTTCACCGGCCTGTTCCGCACCTTGCGCATGGCCGGTGCGGGCTTTCTGTTCCTGGCGTTTTTCGGCACCGTGTGGCTGAACTGGGGCGGGCGCCAGGCGGTGCTGTGGGACTTGGCGGAGAGTAAATTCCACATTTTTGGTGCGACCTTCTGGCCCCAGGACTTCATCCTGTTGTCGGCGTTGCTGATCATCTGCGCTTTTGGGCTATTTGCCATCACCGTATTCGCCGGTCGTGTGTGGTGCGGCTATACCTGCCCACAGAGTTCGTTCACTTGGCTGTTCATGTGGTGCGAGAAGGTCACCGAAGGCGAACGCAACCAGCGCATCAAGCTGCAGGCGGCGCCCTGGAGTCTCAACAAACTGGCGCGGCGCTCGGCCAAGCACACCTTATGGCTGGGCATCAGTGTGCTGACCGGCTTGACCTTTGTCGGCTATTTCACGCCAATCCGCCCCCTGGCCGCCGAACTGCTGAGTCTGCAAATGGGCGGGGTCAGTCTGTTCTGGGTGTTGTTTTTTACCGGCGCGACCTACCTGAACGCGGGCTGGCTGCGCGAAGCGGTGTGCATGCACATGTGCCCCTATGCGCGGTTCCAGAGTGTGATGTTCGACAAAGACACCCTGACCATTTCCTACGATTCGGCCCGTGGTGAACACCGTGGCCCGCGCAAACGCGAGGTCAAACCCTCCGACGTCGGGCTGGGCGATTGCATCGACTGCCAGCTGTGCGTACAGGTCTGCCCCACCGGCATCGACATCCGCGACGGCTTGCAAATGGAATGCATCGGCTGCGCGGCGTGCATCGACGCCTGCGACTCGATCATGGACAAAATGGGCTATGCCCGTGGCCTGGTCAGCTACACCTCTGAACATCAACTGCAAGGCGGCAAAACCCACCTGCTCAGGCCGCGCCTGATCGGCTACAGTGCCGTGCTGCTGGTGATGATCGCCGCACTGGTGGTGGCCCTGGTGGGGCGGCCGATGGTGTCGCTGGATGTCACCAAGGACCGTGGCATGTTCCGCGAGAACAGCCAGGGCTTGATCGAGAACATCTACAGCCTCAAGGTCATCAACAAGACCCAGCAGCGCCAGGACTACCGCCTGGAACTGGAAGACGCCGCAGGCTTCCAGCTGCAAGGCAAGACCGAGATCAGCCTGGCACCGGGGGAAATCAGCGATATACCGGTGTCGGTGGTCCTGCTGGCGGACAAACCGACAACCAGCTCGCAGACCCTGCGCTTCAAGGTGACGGACATCGACGAGCCCTGGATCCATAGCGCCGCCGATAGCCGCTTTGTGGCGCCGATGAACCGATGAAAACCCAGTGTTCGGGCACACCGAGCCTGAGCGAGGTGCCGAGTGGTGGGGCAAAGCGTTTTTGGTTACTTTTGGCGCTCTTCCAAAAGTGACCCGCCGTAAGGGCGGAACCCTAAGCCGCCGTTACCGCAGCAATGGATATGTACACGACCCACATCCCGGTCGGCTGACAGACCGCCACGGGAGCAAGCTCCCTCGCCACAGGTTTCAACTTGGCACCGGGAGCAAGCCCCGTCCCACACCTTTAGCCGTGCTCATTCTAAAAAACCACCCAAGGCCCCCATGAAACGCTACGAAAAATTCGCCGACGACATCGCAGAACTGATCCGCACCGGCGTCCTCGGCCCCGGCCAGCGCGTCCCATCGGTGCGCTATGCCAGCCAGACCTACGGCGTCAGCCCATCCACCGTGTTCCAGGCCTACTACCTGTTGGAGCGCCGCGGGCTGATCCGCGCACGGCCGCGTTCGGGCTACTTCGTCAACACCCATGCCCCCCGCCCGTTTTCCGAACCGGTCGTGAGCGAACACGTGCACGAGTCCACCGAAGTGGATGTGAGCGAACTGGTATTTTCGGTACTCGACTCCATCAAGGACCCGAATACCGTGCCCTTCGGCTCGGCCTTCCCCAGCCCCATGCTGTTCCCATTGCCACGCCTGGCGCGCTCCCTGACCAGCGCCAGCCGTGCGATGGACCCGCGCCTGGTGGTCACCGACATGTCGCCGGGCAACCCGCAACTGCGTCGGCAAATTGCCCTGCGCTACATGGTCGGCGGCCTGATGCTGCCCATGGAGGAGTTGCTGATCACCAACGGTGCCCTCGAAGCCCTGAACCTCTGCCTGCAAGCCGTGACCGAACCGGGCGACCTGGTAGCCATCGAGGCGCCCGCGTTCTATGCCTGCCTGCAAGTGCTGGAACGCTTGAAACTCAAGGCCGTGGAAATCCCCGTGCACCCGCGCGACGGCATCGACCTCAATGCCTTGTCACAAACCCTGGAGCGCTACCCGATCAAAGCCTGCTGGACCATGACCAGCTTTCAGAACCCCATGGGCGCGACACTGCCGCAAGCCAAGAAACAGGCGTTGGTGGAACTGTTGCGCAGCCACCAGGTGCCGTTGATCGAAGACGATGTCTACGCCGAGTTGTACTACGGGCAACAGCCGCCCAAACCGGCGAAAGCCTTCGACACCGAAGGCTTGGTGATGCACTGCGGCTCGTTTGCCAAGAGCCTGGCGCCGGGCTACCGCGTCGGCTGGGTGGCAGCCGGGCGCTTTGCACAGAAGGTCGAGCGCTTGAAGCTGATGACCTCGCTGTGCCCCTCCATGCCGGCGCAGGCGGCGATTGCCGACTACCTGCAACACGGTGGCTATGATCGACATCTGCGTAAATTGCGCTACGCCCTGGAAGAACAGCAGAGTGCCATGCTGGCCGCCATCGCCCGCTACTTCCCCGCACAGACGCGGGTCAGCCAACCGGCCGGCGGGTATTTCCTGTGGCTGGAACTGCCGGAGCAGACCGATTCGCTCAAGCTGTTCCAGATGGCCTTGGCCCAAGGCATCAGCATTGCGCCGGGGCCGATTTTTTCGGCAACCCAGCGTTTCAGAAATTGTATCCGCTTGAATTACGGCAGCCCCTGGACCGAGGCTTCAGAAAAGGCCATGGAGACGTTGGGGCGGATTGTGCGCTCGTTCTAACGCCCGCCGCCCAAGTCGAGGAACGTCCCCGTGGTATAGGAAGCCTTGTCCGACAGCAGCCAGATAATCGCCTCCGCCACCTCATCCGGGCGCCCGCCACGGGCCATCGGGATACCGGACTCCAACTTGCTGACGCGGTCCGGGTCGCCACTGAGGGCATGGAAGTCGGTGAAAATGTAGCCGGGGCGCACCGCATTGACGCGAATGCCCTCGCCCGCCACTTCCTTTGACAGGCCAATGGTGAAGGTATCCAGAGCGCCCTTGGACGCCGCATAGTCGACATACTCACCCGGCGAACCCAGCCGCGCCGCCACCGACGACACGTTGACGATACTGCCGCCCTGCCCTCCGTGCCTTGGCGACATGCGCAGCAGCGCGTGCTTGGCACACAGGATCGGGCCCAGCACGTTGGTTTTCATGATTTTCAGGATACGGAATTCGGACATCTCATCGACCCGCGACTTGTGCCCCACCGTACCGGCGTTGTTGACCAGCGCGGTGACACGGCCCAGCTCGGTATCCACGCGATGAAACAGTGCGATCACCTCATCTTCAATGCTGACATCCGCCCGCACGGCGATCGCCTGCGCCCCTAGCGCGCGGACCTGTTCCAGCACGCGCAGGGCCGCGGCTTCATCCGACTGATAGTTGATGCAGATGCGATAACCCTGCCGGGCAGCCAACAGTGCCGTCTTGGCGCCGATCCCTCGGCTACCTCCGGTGATAATGACGACTTTATCCATGGGTGCTGCCTCCTGATTCAACCAAACGTTTAGGGTTGAATCCAGAATACCTGTCACACCTCGTTCTTGTCAGGCGCTGCCGCGTCTTCGGCACGCCGGATATCCGCCATGAACCTATCGGCGGGTAACGGGTGGCCCAAAAAGTAGCCCTGCAGAGCGTTGCAGCCCAGGCGCGTCAGAAAGCTTTGCTGAACATCCGTTTCCACGCCTTCGGCAACGATGCGCAAGCCCAGGGCCTGGCCCAGCGCGACGATCGCCGAGACGATCGCCGCATCATCGCTGTCGTGTTCCAGGTCACGCACGAACCCCCGGTCGATCTTCAACTCGTTGGCCGGCAGGCGCTTGAGGTACATCAGGCTGGAATAGCCGGTGCCGAAGTCATCGATGGACAGGTCGACGCCCATGTCCGAGAGCTGCTGCAATACCGCCATACTGGCATCGGCGTCGCTCATCGCGGTGGTCTCGGTGATTTCCAGGGTCAGGCTGTTGGCCGGCAATTGGTGACGGGCCAGGGCGGCGGCCACACTCTTGACCAACCCGGCATGGCAGAACTGCAATGCGGACAGGTTCACCGCGATCCGCCAATCCTGATAGCCCTCGGCGCGCCAGAGGGCCATCTGCCGACAGGCTTCATTGAGCACCCAGTCACCGATGGCAATGATCAAGCCGGTCTTTTCCGCCAATTCGATAAAGGTGGCGGGCAACAACAAGCCCTGTTGCGGATGCTCCCAACGCAGCAAGGCTTCGGCACCCACCGCCCGACCACTGAGCGCATCGAATTTGGGCTGGTAATGCAGGCGCAACTGCTGCTGTTCGATTGCGTTGCGCAAGTCCTGCAACAACTGCAGTTGTTTGCGCGCATTGGTGTTCATCGAGACATCGAAGAAGCTGTAGCCATTCTTGCCCATGCCCTTGGCGTGATACATGGCGGCATCGGCGTTCATCAACAGGTCTTCGGGGCTATTGCCATTGCCCGGGAACAACGCGATACCGACGCTGGCGGAGATCTGCAGGTCGTGCTCGGCCACCCTGAACGTCCGGTTGATCAGGTCGACCTGGCGCGCGGCCAGGCTCATGGCGTCATCCGGTTGCATCAGTTGCACCAGCAGCACGAACTCATCGCCACCGATACGGGCCAGGGTGTCCTGGCTGCGCAGGTCTTCGCGCAAGCGTACACCCACTTCGCGCAGCAACTGGTCACCCATGTGGTGGCCGAAGGCATCGTTGACCGGTTTGAAACCGTCCAGGTCGATAAACATCAACGCGAAGCAGCCACCTTGCTCGTTCACCGTCTGCATCGCTTGCTGGATGCGGTCGGAAAGCAACATGCGGTTGGGCAACCCGGTGAGCATGTCGTGCAAGGCCAGGTGGGTCAGTTCCTGGTTGGCCTGCGTCAGGGAGTCGGCCAGCACGGCGGTACGTGCCTCCAGGCGAGCATCTAGCAAGGAGGTCAACAAGGCGATGATCAGTACCGAGAGGCTGGTGACCAGCACCAGATTATCCAGGCCTTTGCCACTCAACCCCGACAATGCGGCGCCGCAATAACTGTCTTCGGGAAACTGGGCGGCCGCCATTCCGGTGTAGTGCATGCCGACGATGGCCACCCCCATGACCACCGCCGCGCCTGCGCGGGCCAAGCGGACATAGGGCGTATTGCGCCGCAGGTTGAAGGCGATCCACAACGCAGCGCCCGAGGCCACCACGGCGATCAGCAAAGACGCGCCAAACAGGCTGGGGTCGTAGTCGATACCCGGGGTCATGCGCATGGCCGCCATCCCGGTGTAGTGCATGCTGCTGATGCCCGCGCCCATCACCAACGCACCGAACCCCAGTTGCCAAACAGGCAGGCGTTGCTGGCTGACCAGCCACAGGGCAAAGCCGCTGGACAAGACCGCAATCAGCAACGATAGCGCGGTGATCTCGACGTCGAATCCCAATGCAAACGGCAGGCGCAAAGCCAGCATGCCGATAAAATGCATGGACCACACCCCCACGCCCATCGCCAATGCGCCGCCGGTCATCCATAAATACACCGCACGGCCCTGGGTGGTCGCGATGCGGCCGGCCATGTCCAGTGCGGTATAGGACGCCAGGATCGCCACGAACAGGGAGATCACCACCAAAGAGGGAGAATAACTACCGATGAGCATGGGTTTTCTCAGAACCGACGGGGCTGAAAAAAACCCGTACCAGATGGAAAAGGCGGCGATTGTAGCGAGAAAAATTATCGGCGGCTCGCTTAATCGTCAAAATGCCACTAGTGGCATTTGCCCCTGTAGGAGCGAGCTTGCTCGCGAAGAATTCACAGGCACCGCGTTCATTCAGGCAACCCGCGTTATCGTTGAGGTTTTTCGCGAGCAAGCTCGCTTCTACATTCCAGTCGCTCCAAAAAGCCGGCCGCCGGGGCCCCGTTACCGCAACAACGGTTCGGCCCCTATCAGTCCTTGCCCTCTGCCGACGTATGCCCATCCCATCCCCCGCCCAACGCCGCTATCAACTGCACACTCGCCACCAACCGAGTCTGCAGCAAGGTCAACACGGTGCGTTCATTACTCAAGGCTGTCGCCTGCACCGTGACCACATCCAGATAACCAATCAGCCCTGCCTTGTACTGGTTCTCGGTCAAGCGCAGCGATTCGCGGGCCGATTGCAGCGCTTCGTTGCTGACCACCGCCTCGTCTTCCAGCACCTTCAACTGCACCATGTAGTTTTCGACTTCACGGAAACCATCGAGCACCGTCTGGCGGTACTTGGCCACAGTCTCATCATAAGAAGCCACGGTACGGTCGACTTCCGCCGAGCGCTGGCCGCCATCGAACAGGGTCATGGCCAGTTTCGGCCCCACCGACCAGAAGCGGTTAGGCAGGCTGATCCAGTCAGCATAGGTGCTGCTGGAATAACCGCCCGCCAGACTCAGCGTCAAATCCGGGTAGTAAGCGGCTTTGGCCACACCGATATTGGCGTTGGCGGCGATTACCGAACGTTCAGCGGAGGCAATGTCCGGGCGACGCTCAAGCAACTGTGAAGGCACGCTGACCGGCACCTGCGGCAGCGTCGGAATGCTCTTGCTCACCGCCAGGTTGAAGTTGGCCGGAGCTTCGCCGATCAATACGGCGATGGCATTTTCCAGCTGCGCGCGCTGCCAGATCAGATCGATCAGGCTGGCCTGGGTGGTCTTGAGCTGGGTTTGCGCCTGGGCGATGGCCGCCTTGTCCGACACACCGGCGCGGTATTGGTTTTCGGTCATTTTCAGCGAGCGCTGGTAAGTCTCCAGCGTGGCTTGCAACAGATGGGTCTGTTCATCCATGACGCGCAGTTGCAGGTAGTCCTGCACCAGCTCTGACTGCTGGCTCAAACGCATCGCCGCCAGGTCCGCCGAGCTGGCCTCGGCGGTGGCTTCGTTGGCCTCCAGGCCACGGCGCAGCTTGCCCCACACATCCGCCTCCCAGCTCACCCCCAGTTGGGCGTTGAGGGTGTCGCGGATGCCGCTGCTGGAGCTGCTGAGGCTGGCGCTGCTGCTGCCGGTGCCCTGGCTGGCGCGGGTTTTCCCGACGCTCAAGTCAACCGTGGGGAAAAACGCACCGCGGGCGCTGCGCACCTGGGCCTGGGCCTGGCGAAAACGCGCTTCGGCCTGGGCCACGGTCTGGTTGGAATTATTCAGGCGTTCCACCAGCTCATTCAGTTGGCGATCACCGTACAACTCCCACCAGGCCCCACGGGCCAGGGCGTCGCTGGGGGTCGCCTGGCGCCAGCCCTGGGCTTGCTTGAATTGCGCGGGCTCGGCAACGTCCGGGCGCTTGTAGTCCGGGCCGATGGCACAGGCGCTGAGCAAAGCGCCGCAGAGCACCAGGCCGGCCAGGCGGGAACCACGGGGCATGCTCATGGCCAATTGGGCAAAGGTTGAATCGGTCATAGCGCAGTGTCCAAGGCAGCATCGGTACGCACGCCGCGCCAGGCGTTGAAACGGTGGCGCGCGCGGTCGAGATAGAGGTAGACCACCGGAGTGGTGTAAAGGGTCAGGATCTGGCTGAACACCAGCCCGCCGATGATCGTCAGGCCCAGAGGCTGGCGCATTTCCGCGCCATCGCCGGCGCCGAGCAGCAACGGCAAGGCACCGAGGATGGCGGCCAGCGTGGTCATCAGGATCGGCCGTAGGCGCAACAGGCAGGCGCTGCGAATCGACTCCAGCGGGCTCATGCCGTCATGGCGCTCCAGTTGCAGGGCCAGGTCGATCATCAGGATCGCGTTTTTCTTCACCACCCCGATCAACAGGAACAGCCCCAGCAAGGAGATCAGGCTGAATTCGCCGCCCAGCAAATAGATGGAGAGCAATGCGCCCACCCCCGCCGACGGCAAGGTCGACAGGATCGTCAGGGGGTGAATGTAGCTTTCATACAGAATGCCCAACACCAGGTACACCGCTACCAACGCGCCGAGGATCATGAACGGCTGGCCCTTCTGGGTCGCCGCAAACGCATCGGCCGTGCCGGCCATCTTGGCGATCACATCTTCCGGCAAACCGACCTTGGCCACCGCTCGTTCGATGGCGGCAGTGCCCTGCTCCACCGTCACGCCAGGCGCCAGGTCGAAGGCGATGTTTTCCGAAGCGAACTGGCCCTCATGCCGCACGGTATCGGCGGCCAGGCTGTTTTCGTAATGAGCGATGGTGGACAACGGCACCCGCGCGCCCGTGGAGGTGATCACCTGCATCTGATTGAGGGTGATCGGGTCCTGGGCATATTTCGGGTTGACCTCCATCACCACCTGATACTGGTTGAGGCTGTCGTAGATGGTGGAAATCTGCCGCTGGCTGTAAGCATTATTCAGCACCGCCGTGACCATGCTCATGTCGATGCCCAGGCGCTTGGCCTGGTCGCGGTCGACGATCAACGTCACCTGTGCGGCGCCACGGCCTTCACGGGCGTCGATGGCCGTCAGTTCCGGCAGTGAGTGGAACGCCGCCACCACTTTCGGAAACCACGTGCGCAACGCGGCCAGATCCCCGCTTTGCAGGATGTAGGAATACTGCGCACTGCTCTGGTCACGGCTGCCGCCAAATTGCAGGTCCTGGTCGGCCATCAGGAACAGGCGCCCGCCCGGCACCAACGGTACATCCTTGCGCAAACGCTCGATGACTGCCTGGGCCGAAATCTTGCGTTCGGCAATGGGCTTGAGGCGCACCAGCATCACCGCGTTATTGGTACCGTTGTTGCCGCCGATAAACCCGGCCACGCTGAGCACGGCCGGGTCCTTGAGGATGGCCTTGCGGAAGGTTTCCATCTTCGGCTGCATCACGCCGAACGACAGCCCGTCGTCACCGCGCACAAAACCGATCAACTGGCCGGTGTCCTGCTGCGGCATGAAGGTCTTGGGCACGACCACGTACAGCGCAATGTTCACCCCGACGGTGATCAACAGGCTCAGCAGCGTGAGGCGCCGATGACGCAACACCCAGTCCAGGCTGGTGGCATACGCCGCGACCATGCGGTCGTTGACCCGCTGGCTCCAGCGCTGCAAACCGGTCATGTGCCCTTTGACATGGGGCTTGAGCCAACGGGCGCAGAGCATCGGGGTCAAGGTCAGCGACACAACCAGCGAGACGATGATCGCCGAGGACAAGGTGATGGAAAACTCACGGAACAGGCTGGTGACGATACCGCCCATAAACAGGATGGACAGGAACACCGCCACCAGCGACACGTTCATCGACAACAAGGTAAAGCCGACTTCCTGGGCGCCCAGGTAGGCCGCTTTCATCGGCGGCACGCCGTCGTCGATATGCCGGGAGATGTTCTCCAGCACCACAATGGCATCGTCCACCACCAGCCCGGTGGCCAGGATCAGCGCCATCAGCGAGAAATTGTTCAGCGAAAAGCCGAACAGGTACATCACCGCAAAGGTCCCCACCAACGACACCGGCACCGCCAGGGTCGGGATCAGCGAGGCGCGGAAGTTACCCAGGAACAGGTACACCACCAGCACCACCAGGGCCACCGCAATCAGCAAGGTCATCTCGGCTTCATGCAAGGTGGCGGTGATCACCGGCGAGCGGTCCATGGCCAGGTTGAGCTTGACGCTGGACGGCAGCACCGCTTGCAAGGCCGGCAACTGGGCCTTGATCTGGCGCACCGTCTCGATGATGTTCGCGCCGGACTGGCGGTTGATCACCAGCAGCACCGCCGCATCATTGTTGAAGAAGCCGCTGTTGTAGCGGTCTTCCACGCCATCACTGATCTTGGCCACATCGCCCAGGCGCAGGGCAGCGCCATTCTGGTAGCGGATCAGCAGCGGCTCGTAGTCCTTGGCCTTTTCCAACTGGTCGTTGGCCTGGATCTGCCAGTTGCGTTCGCTGTCTTCCAGGGAGCCCTTGGGCCGGCGCTGGTTGGCATTGGCGATGGTGTTGCGCACGTCATCCAGGGCCACGCCATACTGGTCGAGGGCCTTGGGCTCAAGCTCGATACGCACCGCAGGCAGGGAGCTGCCACCGATCTGCACTTCGCCCACACCCGGCACCTGGGACAGGCTCTGGGACAGGATGGTCGAAGCCAGGTCGTACAGCTCGCCCTTTTGCAGCACATCGGAGGTCAGCGACAGCACCATGATGGGTGCCTGCGACGGGTTGATCTTCTTGTAGGTCGGCATGCTGCGCATGCCGCTGGGCAGCAGGTTGCGCGAGGCGTTGATCGCCGCCTGCACTTCCCGTGCGGCGCCGTTGATATCACGCCCGGAGTCGAATGCGAGGATCACCCGCGTAGAGCCCTGGCTCGACGAACTGCTCATGGTGGTAATGCCGGCGATCGCGCCGAACGAACGCTCCAGCGGCGTCGCCACGGTCGATGCCATCACCTCGGGGCTGGCACCGGGCAAGCTGGCCGACACCACGATCACCGGGAAGTCGATCTGCGGCAGCGGCGACACCGGTAACAGGTTGAAACTCACGCCGCCCAGCAACAGGATCGCCAGGCTCAGCAGCATGGTAGCGACCGGCCTGAGGATGAAAGGTCCGGACAGGTTCATGACTCAACCGGCTCCAGGCTTTGCGGCTCTTTGCGCCAGCGACGGCCAAGGCGGTCGAAGTACAGGTAGATCACCGGCGTGGTGAACAGGGTCAGGACCTGGCTCACCAGCAAACCACCGACCATCACCAGCCCGAGCGGCTGGCGCAACTCCGCACCGGAGCCGGTGGCCAGCATCAGCGGCACCGCGCCGAACAACGCGGCCAGGGTGGTCATCAGGATCGGCCGGAAACGCAAGAGCGCCGCCTGATAGATCGCCGTCTGTGGGTCCAGGCCCTGGTTGCGTTCGGCGTCGAGGGCGAAGTCGATCATCATGATCGCGTTCTTTTTCACGATACCGATCAGCAGAATGATGCCGATGATCGCGATCATGCCCAGGTCATTGCCGCTGAGCAGCAACGCCAGCAAGGCCCCCACGGCGGCCGACGGCAAGGTCGACAGGATGGTGATCGGGTGGATGTAGCTCTCGTACAGCACGCCCAGCACGATATACATAGTGACCACCGCCGCCAGGATCAGCAGCAAGGTGCTCGACAGCGACGCTTCGAAAGCCTGGGCCGCCCCCTGGAACTGGGTCTGCACGCCGATCGGCATGCCGATGTCCTTCTGGGTCTGGTTGATCAGCTCCACGCCTTTGCCCAACGCGACGCCAGGGGCCAGGTTGAACGACATCATCACCGCCGGGAACTGGCCGATGTGGGCTATCGCCAGTTGGGCCTGGCGCTGTTCCACATGGGCCAGGCTCGACAGCCGCACCTGGCCGCCGTCGGTGGTTTTCACGTGGATCTGGTTCAGCGCCGCCGGGCCCAGGGTTTCACCGGATTGGGCCTGCAGGACCACGCGGTATTGGCTGGCCTGGGTGTAGATGGTGGAAATCTGCCGCTGGCCGAACGCATCGTACAGCGCATCGGTGATGGTCGACACGCTGACGCCCAGGCGCGAGGCCGCATCGCGGTCGATCACCAGGAACACCTGCAAGCCCTTATCCTGCAGGTCACTGGCGACGTCGGTAAGCTCCGGCAGCTGGCTGAGAGCGTGCACCAGTTTGTCACTCCACAGCGCCAGCAGCTCGGCGTCCGGTGAGGACATGCTGAACTGGTATTGCGTGCGGCTGACGCGGTCTTCGATAGTCAGATCCTGCACCGGCTGCATGAACAGGCGGATCCCCACCAGCTTGTCGATTTGCGGTTGCAGGCGGGTAATCACCTGGGCCGCGCTCAAGTTGCGCTGCCCATGGGGCTTGAGGTTGATCAGCAAGCGGCCGCTGTTGAGGGTGGCGTTGTCGCCATCCACGCCAATGTAGGACGACAGGCTTTGCACCGCCGGGTCAGCCAGGATGATCTTGGCCAATTCCTGCTGGCGCTGGCTCATGGCCGCAAAGGAAATCGACTGCGGCGCCTCGGAAATCCCCTGGATCACGCCGGTGTCCTGCACCGGGAAGAAACCCTTGGGCACCACCAGGTACAGGAATACCGTCAAGCCCAGGGTGGCGACGGCCACCAGCAAGGTCAGCGGTTGATGCTTGAGCACCCACTGCAATTTGCGCCCATAGGCTTCGATCAGCCAGTCGATCCAGGCGCCGCTGGCCTTGTAAAAGCGGCCCTGCTCGGCTTCCTTGGGTTCGCGCTTGAGCAAACGTGCGCACATCATCGGCGTGAGGGTCAGGGACACCACCAGGGAAATCAGGATCGCCACCGCCAGGGTAATGGCGAATTCACGGAACAGCCGACCGACCACATCGGCCATGAACAGCAGCGGAATCAGTACCGCGATCAGCGACAGGGTCAGGGAGACCAGGGTGAAGCCGATCTGCTTGGCCCCCTTGAGTGCCGCCGCCAGTGGCGTCTCGCCCTCCTCGATATAACGCGAAATGTTCTCCAGCATCACGATCGCATCGTCCACCACGAAACCGGTGGCGATGGTCAGGGCCATCAGCGTCAGGTTATTGATGGAGAAGCCCGCCAGGTACATCACGCCAAAGGTGCCGACCAGCGACAGCGGCACGGCGATCGACGGAATGATCGTGGCGCTGAAACGACGCAGGAACAGGAAGGTCACCATTACCACCAAGGCAATGGCGATGAGCAGTTCATGTTGCACGTCGGTGACGGAGGCACGGATGGTCTGGGTGCGGTCGGTCAGCACCGTCACATTGAGGCCGGCCGGCAGGTTGTCGGTGATGCTCGGCAACAGCGCCTTGATGCGGTCCACCACTTCGATCACGTTGGCGCCCGGCTGGCGCTGGATATTCAACAGCACGGCCTGGTTTTCGTTGGCCCAGGCGGCCAGACGCTCGTTTTCGGCGCCGTCGACGATCTGTGCCACGTCTTTCAGGCGCAGCGGCGCGCCATTGTTGTAGGCCAGGATCAGTTCGGCATATTGCTGCGGCGAGACCAACTGGTCGTTGGCGTCGAGCATCGACACACGGGTCGGCCCGTCGAAGTTACCCTTGGGCTGGTTGACGTTGGACGCGGCGATCAGAGTGCGCACATCCGACAGGTTCAACCCGTTGGCCGCCAGCGCTTCGGGGTTGACCTTGATGCGCACGGCCTGGCGCTGGCCACCGGCGATGCTGACCATGCCGACGCCGCTGATCTGGGCAATTTTCTGCGCCATGCGTGTATCGACCAGGTCATTGAGCTTGGGCAGCAACATGGTCTTGGAGGTGATGGCCAGGGTCAGTACCGGAGTGTCCGCCGGGTTGACCTTGTTGTACACCGGCGGTGCCGGCAGATCCTTGGGCAGCAGGTTGGTGGCGGCGTTGATCGCGGCCTGTACCTGTTGCTCGGCGACATCCATATTGATGTCGAGGTTGAAACGCAGGGTCAGCACCGACGCGCCGCCGGAGCTGGTGGATGCCATTTGGGTCAGGCCGGGCATCTGGCCGAACTGGCGCTCCAGGGGCGCGGTGACGGCGCTGGTCATCACGTCCGGGCTGGCGCCGGGGTACAGGGTCATCACCCGGATGGTCGGGTAGTCCACCTGGGGCAATGCCGATACCGGCAGCAAGCGATAAGCGATGATGCCGGCCAGGACAATGGCCAGCATGCTCAGGGTGGTGGCGACCGGGCGAAGGATAAACAGCCGCGACAGGTTCATGAACCGACCTTTTGCGCCTTGCCGGCGTCAGCACCGGTCTTCTCCTTTGCTGCGGGTTTGCCTTGCAGGTGCTCGGTCGGGGTCGTCGGCACTTCGCTGCTGTCGTTGACCACTTCGATTTCGCTGCCATCCTTCAAGCGGTCGGTGCCTTCCAGCACCACACGGTCACCGGCGACTAGACCTTCCTTGACCACCGTGTTGTCGCCATCGGAATCACCGACCACCAACGGCTGCATCTTGACCTTCTTGTCGCCGTCGAGCTTGTAGACAAAGGTGCCGTTATTGCCGAACTGGATCGCGGCGGACGGTGCCAGCACCACGTTATGCAGGGTATCGGCCAGCAGGTGCACATTGACGAACTGGTTGGGGAACAGCGCCTGATCCTTGTTATCGAAGCGCGCCTTGAACTTCAGGGTGCCGGTGGTGACGTCGATCTGGTTGTCGAGGCTCTGCAACACACCGACGGCCTGTTTCTTTACGTCGCCACGGTCCCAGGCTTCCACGGGCAGCTGGTTGCCGGCGTGAAAGCGGGCGAGCACGGTGTCGAGGGTGTTTTCCGGCAGGGTGAAGACCACGCTGATCGGCTGGGTTTGAGTGATCACTGCAAGGAAGGTGGTGTCATTGGCGGACACCAGGTTGCCCACGTCGACCTGACGCAAGCCCACTCGCCCACTGATGGGGGCGCGGATCTTGGTGAATTCGAGGTTGAGTTTGGCGTCGTCTACCGCGCCCTGGTTGGTCTTGACCGTGCCCTGGTATTGCAGGACCAGCGCTTCGGCAGTGTCCAGGGTTTGCTTGGCAATACTGTCCTGGGCATACAAGTCGCGATAACGCTGCACATCGACCTGGGCGTTTTTCAACTGGGCCTGGTTCTGCAACAGCGTGCCCTGGGCCTGAAGCAAGGCGTTCTGGTAACTGCGCGGGTCGATTTCCGCCAAAAGGTCGCCGGCCTTGACCATCTGCCCTTCTTCAAAGGCGATCTTCACCAACTCACCGCCCACCCGGCTGCGTACATTGATGGTATTGAGCGCGGTGACCGTGCCCAATGCCTTGTAGTACACCGGGAACTCCCCTTGCACCGCCGGTGCCACGCGCACCGGGATCGGGCCGGTGGAGCCGCCAAAGCCCGGCCGCATCATCCCCGACTTGCCGGCGCGGCCTTCCGACTTCGGTGCGGCGGCGTCCTTGTGGCTGCTGCCAGGCCAGAACTTCCAGCACAGGCCGGCGATGACCAGCAGCACAAACAGGCCGAACAACCAGCGGCGGGACTTACGGGGGGAGGATTGCATGGATTGATCAACCATTGGGCGCGAGAGCTTCTTCTTTGGGAGGCTGAAAGATAAGCACTGGGGCGCATTAAGAAAAGCGCCTTTACCGGCTATTTACCTTGGACTTACAAGTTTTAACTTCTGAGCTTAGTCGGCCCGCTATTTCGCTAAGCATCTGAGACGCAAATAAAAACGGCCTGGACTAGGCCAGGCCGCAAGCATGCATCACGCGTGTTACTGCAAAACGACAGTCACGCGCAGAAACAGTTACTTCAAAACAGCCAGGGCTGCTTCGTAGTTCGGTTCCTGGCCGATTTCGGAAACCAGCTCGCTGTGCAGCACGTTGTTGTTTTCGTCCAGTACCACCACGGCACGCGCGGTCAGGCTGCGCAGCGGGCCATCAACGATGTTTACGCCGTAGTCTTCGGAGAACGCAGCGCTGCGGAAGTCCGACAGGTTCTTCACGTTTTCCAGGCCTTCGGAACCGCAAAAGCGCGCTTGGGCGAATGGCAGGTCCGAGGAGATGCACAGCACGACAGCGTTGCTCAGGTCATTGGCCTGGGCGTTGAACTTGCGCACCGAAGTCGCGCAGGTCGGCGTGTCGACGCTTGGGAAGATATTCAGCACTTTGCGCTTGCCGGCGAAGGTCGCCAGGGTGGCGTCCGACAGGTCAGCGGCAGTCAGGGTGAAGTCTGGGGCCTGGGAGCCGACTTGCGGCAGTTCGCCTTCAACTTGCACAGGGTTACCACGAAGGGTGACTTGAGCCATGAACAGAATCCTTATGCTGGTTTATTGAAACGAATTCGAGAGGCGGAAGTTAACCACAAAGTCCCGTCGCTACCTACCGCCGTACACAAATTGTCATGTCGTGCCGTTGTGGTTTAATTGCGCGCTTTCGCCCGCCCCTCAAGGAACTCGTCGTTGATGAATCAGCCCGCCACCAAAGTCCTGGTCATTGGTTACGTCTGGCCGGAACCCCGTTCTTCTGCCGCAGGCGGGCACATGATGCAGATCCTGGAGAGTTTTCTTACACAAGGTTGGGACATTACCTTCAGTAGCCCTGCCACCATTGGCGAACATAAGGCCGACCTGCCGGCACTGGGCATTGCCGAACGCGCCATCGAACTCAATAACAGCAGTTTCGATGATTTTATCCGCGAACTGGCCCCGGATATCGTGCTGTTCGACCGCTTCATGATGGAAGAACAGTTCGGCTGGCGCGTGGAAAAATGCTGCCCGGATGCCCTGCGCGTACTGGAAACCTCAGACCTGCAAAGCCTGCGCGACGCACGCCATCAGCGCCTCAAGGACCATCTCAAGGTCGACCCCGACGGTGATGACTTCAGCGCCCTGTTCTGCGCCGATTTGCAACTGGCGTTCCAAGGCATGGCCGACACCGACCTGGCCAAGCGCGAGATCGCCGCGATTTACCGCTGTGACATCAGCCTGATGATCTCCGACCTGGAGATCCGCCTGCTCACCGAGCAGTTCAAGGTGCCGGCGGCCCTGCTCCATTGGTGCCCGCTGATGATGGTACCCCCTACCGAGCCCTTTGCGCCCTTTGAAGACCGTGCGCACTTCCTCAGCATCGGCAACTTCCGCCACGCCCCGAACTGGGATGCGGTGCTCTGGATGAAAAACAGCCTCTGGCCGCTGATCCGCCTGCAGTTGCCGGGCGTCCAGCTGCATATCTACGGCGCCTACACCCCGCCCAAAGCCACGGCCCTGCACAACCCAGCCCAGGGTTTCCATGTGATGAACTGGGCCGAAGATGCCTTGCAAGTGATGACCGCGGCGCGTATCTGCCTGGCGCCCTTGCGCTTCGGTGCCGGCATCAAAGGCAAACTGGCGGATGCCATGCTCTGCGGCACCCCGAACATCACCACGCCGATCGGCGCCGAGGCCATGGGCGGCGAGCAGCCCTGGCCCGGCATGATCGAGCAGAGTGCATCCGCCCTGGCTGCGGCGGCCGTGGCGTTGTGTCAAGACCGCGAACGCTGGACCCAGGCCCAGGAAAACGGCCGCCAGCTACTGGCCCGGCGCTATGATCAGAACGTCCACGGCCCGGCGTTGGTGGCGTGCCTGGAGGAGTGCCGCAGCCGGCTTACGGCCCATCGCCGGGATAACTTCACCGGCAGCATGCTGCGTCACCATGCCCATAAAAGCACCCAGTACATGTCCCAGTGGATCGAGGCAAAAAACCGCCTGCCTTAAACGCCGAGGCTGGCGGGGTTGTATGCAACGAGGCATTATCCTACGCAGCAACCACAATAAAGCGACGGCAGCATGACCCGAGCAACGCGAATCACCGACCCTTCCTACGAGCTGATGGACGACCACAACGGCCTGTCCATCATCTATCGCCAGCATGGCTTCCCCTGCCCCCTGGTGCGCTGGCACTTCCACAAGGAATACGAGCTGCACCTGATCGTCGCCAGCTCCGGCAAGGTGTTTATCGGGGACTATATCGGCAATTTCTACCCGGAAAGCCTGTTCCTCACCGGCCCTAACCTGCCCCACAACTGGATCAGCCAGGTGGAGGAAGACGAGGTGGTGCCCAAGCGCGACATGCTGGTGAATTTCACCGATGAGTTGCTGGAGAACGGCAGCCAGATCTTTACCGAACTCAAGACCTTGGCGCCGCTGTTGGAGCGGGCACAGTACGGCATCGAATTTCGCTGCAAAAAGACCATCGCCCAAGCCATGACCTTGATGCAACGTATCGAAGACGCCCAGGGCATGGCGCGCCTGGGGCACTTCTTCATCCTGCTGGAGGTGCTCAGCGCCTGCGAGGACTACCAGTTGCTCTCGGGCGTCACCACCCCGCAACTGGCGGATGAACACAGCATCGACCGCACCAACCGCGCGGTGGACTATATCTTTGCCCACTACGCACGCGAGCTGCCGCTGGAGGAAGTGGCGGACTACCTGGGGATGAAGCCGACCTATTTTTCACGGGTCTTCAAACAGGCCACCGGGCGCACGTTTATCGAATTCGTCAATCGACTGCGCATCAGCAAATCCTGCGAACTGTTGGCCGACGGCGATAAAGCGGTGACGGATGTGTGTTTTGAATCCGGCTTCAACAACATCTCCAACTTCAACCGACGCTTTCAGCAGCTCAAGGGCATGACCCCGTCCCACTATCGGCGTTTGGCGGTGCAGCGGTTGACTGAGCAGAACCTGGCCTGAAGCTTTCAGTCACCGGCCGCGAGTGCAAAAAAGTATCAGCCGAAGTGCTCCCAAGGATTTGTCACCTCCCCATTTCAAGGCTGTAATCAACGCACACTCTTCCTGACTCCCTGTGGGAAGACACAACAACAATAACTGTCCTTCTGTAGCCCTCTGGGCGCGGAAATGGAGTGCGCGATGAAGTTCACAGCAAAATCTCTGCTTGCCTTTACTTGCATGACCACCTGCATGACCCTCAGCGCCGTCAGCTTTGGCGCACAAACCCTGACCATCGCCACCGTGAACAACAGCGATATGATCCGCATGCAAAAGCTCTCGAAAACCTTCGAGACCGAGCATCCGGAGATCAAGCTGAACTGGGTGGTGCTCGAAGAAAACGTATTGCGCCAACGCCTGACCACCGACATCGCCACCCAGGGCGGGCAGTTCGACGTGTTGACCATCGGCATGTACGAAGCCGCACTGTGGGGCGCCAAAGGCTGGCTGGAGCCGATGAAGGATCTGCCGGCGTCCTACGACCTCGACGACGTATTCCCTTCGGTGCGTGACGGCCTGTCGGTCAAAGGCTCGCTGTACGCGTTGCCTTTCTACGCCGAAAGCTCGATCACCTATTACCGCACCGACCTGTTCAAGGACGCCGGGCTGACGATGCCCGAACACCCCACCTGGACCCAGATCGGCGAATTCGCCGCCAAACTCACCGACAAGACCAAAGAGCAGTACGGCCTGTGCCTGCGTGGCAAAGCCGGTTGGGGCGAGAACATGGCGCTGATCACCACCCTGGCCAACGGCTACGGCGCACGCTGGTTCGATGAGAAGTGGCAGCCGGAATTCAATGGGCCTGAGTGGAAGGACGCGCTGACCTTCTACGTCGACAACATGAAGAAATCCGGTCCGCCCGGTGCGTCCAGCAACGGTTTCAACGAAAACCTGGCGCTGTTCAACAGTGGCAAATGCGCGATCTGGGTCGACGCCAGCGTGGCCGGCTCATTCGTCACCGACAAAACCCAGAGCAAGGTGGCTGACCACGTCGGCTTCACCTTCGCCCCCCACGAGAAAACCGATAAAGGCACGTCCTGGCTCTACTCGTGGAGCCTGGCGATCCCGACCAGTTCCAAAGCCAAGGACGCCGCCAAGGTGTTCACCAGTTGGGCCACCTCCAAGGAATACAGCCAACTGGTGGCCAAGACCGACGGCATCGCCAATGTGCCGCCAGGCACGCGCAAGTCGACCTACAGCGACGAATACATGAAGGCCGCGCCGTTCGCCAAGGTGACGCTGGAATCGCTGAAAGTCGCCGACCCGACCAAACCGACGCTCAAGCCGGTGCCGTATATCGGTATCCAGTTGGTGACCATTCCTGAGTTCCAGGCGATTGGTACCCAGGTCGGCAAGTTCTTCTCCGGTGCGCTGACGGGCCAGCAGACGGTGGACCAGGCCTTGACCGCAGCGCAGACCACCACCGAGCGTGAAATGAAGCGGGCCGGTTACCCCAAGTAACCCAGGCATCTCACCGTCAAATGTGGGAGGGGGTTTGCCCCCTCCCACCCTGACCGCACTCCGATTCTCGCTCTGTACTGGCCTTGAATACCATGAATACACCCGCCAAAAACCGCCTGGCCAACCCTGGCTGGTTCCTTGTCAGCCCTTCGGTAGCCTTGCTGCTGTTGTGGATGATCGTACCGCTGGGCATGACCCTGTACTTTTCGCTGATCCGCTACAACCTGCTCTACCCCGGCGAAAACTCATTCGTGGGGTTGGAAAACTTCACCTACTTCATCACCGACTCGGGCTTCCTGCCCGGCGCGACCAATACCCTGCTACTGGTGGGCAGCGTACTGCTGATCAGCGTGGTGTTCGGCGTGCTGATCAGTGCCCTGCTGGAAGCCAGTGAGTTCTTCGGCCGCGGCCTGGTGCGGGTGATGCTGATCTCGCCGTTCTTCATCATGCCCACCGTCGGTGCACTGATCTGGAAGAACCTGATTTTCCACCCGGTCTCGGGGATTCTCGCCGCCGTGTGGAAGCTGTTCGGTGCCGAGCCGGTGGACTGGCTGGCGCACTACCCGTTGCTGTCGATCATCATCATCGTGTCGTGGCAATGGCTGCCCTTCGCCATTTTGCTGCTGATGACCGCCATGCAATCCCTCGACCAGGAACAAAAGGAGGCGGCGCGCCTGGACGGTGCCGGCGCCATCGCGATCTTCTGGCACCTGACCCTGCCCCACCTGGCGCGCCCGATTGCCGTGGTGGTGATGATCGAAACCATCTTCCTGCTCTCGGTGTTCGCCGAAATCTTCACCACCACCAACGGTGGCCCGGGCTACGCCTCGACCAACCTCGCCTACCTGATCTACAACCAGGCGCTGGTGCAGTTCGACGTGGGCATGGCCTCGGCCGGCGGCTTGATCGCCGTGGTCATCGCCAATATCGCGGCGATCATCCTGGTGCGGATGATCGGCAAAAACCTGACTGACAAGCCTTGAGGGCCGCGCCATGACGCTTCAACAATCCCGCCGCCTGCAAAGTGTGTTGCTCGGCACGCTGGCCTGGGCCATCGCGATCCTGATTTTCTTCCCGATCTTCTGGATGGTGCTGACCAGCTTCAAGACTGAAATCGATGCCTTTGCCACGCCGCCGCAGTTCATCTTCACGCCGACGCTGGAGAACTACCTGCACATCAATGAGCGCAGCAATTACTTTGCGTACGCCTGGAACTCCGTGGTGATTTCCTTCAGCGCTACCGCCCTGTGCCTGCTGATCTCGGTGCCGGCCGCCTACTCCATGGCGTTCTACGAAACCCAGCGCACCAAAGGCACGCTGCTGTGGATGCTGTCCACCAAGATGCTGCCGCCGGTGGGGGTATTGATGCCGATCTACCTGCTGGCCAAGAGCTTTGGCCTGTTGGATACGCGGATTGCGCTGATCATCATCTACACCCTGATCAACCTGCCGATCGTGGTCTGGATGGTTTACACCTACTTCAAGGACATCCCCAAGGACATCCTCGAAGCTGCCCGCCTGGATGGCGCCACCCTGTGGCAGGAAATGGTCCGCGTGCTGCTGCCGATCGCCAAGGGCGGCCTGGCGTCCACCGTGTTGCTGTCGCTGATCCTGTGCTGGAACGAGGCGTTCTGGTCGCTGAACCTGACCTCGTCCAGCGCCGCCCCGCTGACCGCGCTGATCGCCTCGTACTCCAGCCCCGAAGGCTTGTTCTGGGCCAAGCTGTCGGCCGTGTCGACGCTGGCCTGTGCGCCGATCCTGATCTTTGGCTGGATCAGCCAGAAACAGCTGGTGCGCGGTTTGTCCTTCGGCGCCGTGAAGTAACGGTTTCCTGATAATAATTTGAAGATGGAGGCCCATCATGGCCAACCTGAAAATCAACAATCTGCAAAAAGGCTTCGAAGGCTTCTCGATCATCAAGGGCGTCGACCTGGAAGTGAATGACAAGGAATTCGTGGTGTTCGTCGGCCCATCGGGCTGCGGTAAATCGACCCTGCTGCGCCTGATCGCCGGCCTGGAAGAGGTGACCGAAGGCACCATCGAACTGGATGGCCGCGACATCACCGAAGTGACCCCGGCCAAGCGCGACCTGGCGATGGTGTTCCAGACCTATGCGCTGTACCCGCACATGAGTGTGCGCAAGAACATGTCGTTTGCCCTGGACCTGGCCGGTGTCGACAAAAAACTGGTTGAAAGCAAAGTCAGCGAAGCGGCGCGCATTCTCGAACTGGGTCCGTTGCTGGAGCGCAAGCCCAAGCAACTGTCCGGCGGCCAGCGCCAACGCGTGGCGATTGGACGCGCGATTGTGCGCAATCCGAAGATCTTCCTGTTCGACGAGCCGCTGTCCAACCTCGACGCCGCGCTGCGCGTGCAGATGCGCCTGGAACTGGCACGCCTGCACAAGGAACTGCAAGCGACCATGATCTACGTGACCCATGACCAGGTCGAAGCCATGACCCTGGCCGACAAGGTGGTGGTGCTCAACAGCGGCTGCATCGAGCAAGTCGGCTCGCCGCTGGAGCTGTATCACCGGCCGGCCAACCTGTTTGTGGCAGGGTTTCTCGGCACGCCGAAAATGGGCTTCCTCAAAGGCCAGGTCACCCGCGTCGACAGCCAAGGCTGCGCCGTGCAGCTGGACGCCGGCACCCTGATCAACCTGCCCTTGAGCAGCGCCAGCTTGAGCGTAGGCAGTGCCGTGACCCTGGGGATTCGCCCGGAGCACCTGGAAATCGCCGCACCCGGCCAGACCACGCTGACCGTCACCGCCGACGTCGGCGAACGCCTGGGCAGTGACACCTTCTGCCATGTCGTGACCACCAGCGGCGAGCCTTTGACCCTGCGCATTCGCGGCGACATGGCCAGCCAGTACGGCGAAACGCTGCACCTGCACCTGGACCCGGCGCACTGCCATCTGTTCGATACCGAGGGTGTCGCCGTGGCCCGCCCACTGCGCGCCGCCGCCTGATTTCGCGAGACTTGTGATGAAACTGAATAAACAGCACCTCACTCAACTGGCGCCGCAGGTGAAACTGCCGGCCTATGCGATTGCCGACACCACCCAAGGCATCGCCCATATTGGCGTCGGCGGTTTCCACCGTGCGCATCAGGCGTATTACACCGATGCCCTGATGAATACCGGCGAGGGCCTGGACTGGAGCATCTGCGGCGTCGGCCTGCGCAGCGAGGATCGCAAGGCCCGCGACGACCTGGCCGGCCAGGACTACCTTTTCACCCTGTATGAACTGGGGGATACCGACGACACCGAAGTGCGCGTGATCGGCTCGATCAGCGACATGCTGCTGGCCGAAGACGGTGCCCGGGCGCTGATCGACAAACTGGCCAGCCCCGAGATTCGCATTGTTTCGCTGACCATCACCGAAGGCGGCTACTGCATCGACGACAGCACTGGCGAGTTCATGGCCCATCTGCCGCAGATCCAGCACGACCTGGCCCACCCGAACGCACCAAAAACCGTGTTCGGTTTCATCTGCGCGGCGCTGACCCAACGCCGTGCGGCGGGCATTCCGGCATTTACCGTGATGTCCTGCGATAACCTGCCGCACAACGGCGCCGTCACCCGCAAAGCGCTGCTGGCGTTTGCCGCCTTGCACAACGCCGAGCTGCACGACTGGATCAAGGCCAACGTGAGTTTTCCCAACGCCATGGTCGACCGCATCACCCCGATGACCAGCACCGCCCATCGCCTGCAACTGCATGATGAGCATGGCATCGACGACGCCTGGCCAGTGGTGTGCGAACCCTTTGTGCAGTGGGTACTCGAAGACCGCTTCGTCAACGGCCGCCCGGCGTGGGAGAAGGTCGGCGTGCAGTTCACCGACGACGTCACACCGTATGAAGAAATGAAGATCGGCCTGCTCAACGGCAGCCACCTGGCGCTGACCTACCTGGGTTTTCTCAAGGGCTACCGGTTTGTGCACGAGACCATGAACGACCCGCTGTTTGTGGCCTATATGCGTGCCTACATGGACCTGGACGTCACGCCGAACCTGGCACCGGTGCCAGGCATCAACCTGAGCGACTATAAACAGAGCCTGGTGGAGCGCTTTTCCAACCGGGCGATCGCCGACCAGCTGGAGCGCGTGTGTTCCGACGGCTCGTCGAAGTTTCCCAAGTTCACCGTGCCGACGATCAATCGCCTGATTGCCGACGGCCGGGAGACTGAACGCGCAGCACTGGTAGTCGCCGCCTGGGCGCTGTATTTGAAGGGTGTGGATGAGAATGGGGTGAGCTACAAGATCCCCGACCCGCGTGCCGAATTCTGCCAGGGGCTTGTGAGCGATGACGCCTCGATCAGCCGACGCCTGCTCGCGGTTGAAGAGATTTTCGGCACGGCTATTCCCAATTCGCCTGAGTTTGTGGCAGCGTTTGAGCGGTGCTTTTCCAGCTTGCGCGATCACGGCGTCACCCGAACCCTGGAGCAACTGCTGAAGAAACCGGCTTGAAACTGTGGGAGGGGGCTTGCTCCCGATAGCGGTGGGTCAGTTAAGTCTGTATTGACTGGTGCACCGCTATCGGGAGCAAGCCCCCTCCCACATTGACCGCATTTACCATCAAACAATAATGCTGAGCACCCCACCATGACCCGGCAAAACCTGTTCCTCGGTATCGACTGTGGCACCCAGGGCACCAAGGCCATCGTCCTTGATGCTTCCAGCGGCAAAGTCCTGGGCCTGGGCGCCGCCGCGCATACACTGATCAGCGGTGCCAACGGCCGGCGCGAGCAGCACACTCAGGAGTGGCTCGACGCCTTTACCGAAGCCACTCACCGCGCCCTGCAACAGGCTGGTGTGGATGGCCAGGACATCCTCGGCGTCGGTGTTTCCGGCCAACAGCACGGGCTGGTCTTGCTCGATGACCAGGGCCAGGTACTGCGCCCGGCCAAACTGTGGTGTGACACCGAAACCACGCCTGAAAACGAGCGCCTGCTCGCGTATCTGGGGGGCGAACAAGGCTCGCTGGAACGTCTCGGTGTGGCGATCGCACCGGGCTACACCGTGTCGAAACTGCTCTGGACCCGCGAACAACATCCGCATGTATTCGCCCGCATCGCCCATATCCTGTTGCCCCACGACTACCTGAACTACTGGCTGACCGGCCGCGCCGTCGCGGAATACGGCGATGCTTCAGGCACCGGTTACTTCAATGTGCGCACCCGCGGGTGGGATCTGGACCTGCTCCAGCACATCGACCCCAGCGGCCGCCGGGAGGCCGCGTTGCCGCAGCTGATCGAGGCGAACCAGACGGTGGGCAGCGTGCTGCCGGCCATCGCCGAACGCCTGGGCATCAATCCCGGCGCGGTGGTTTCCAGCGGTGGCGGCGACAATATGATGGGCGCCATCGGCACCGGCAATATTGCCCCGGGCGTGATCACCATGAGCCTGGGCTCATCGGGCACCGTGTATGCCTTTGCCGACCAACCCAGCGTCAGCCCGCAGGCATCGGTGGCGACCTTCTGCTCATCCAGCGGCGGCTGGCTGCCGCTCATCTGCACCATGAACCTGACCAATGCCACCGGGGTGGTTCGCGAGTTGTTCGAGCTCGACCTGGCGGCATTCAACAGCCTGGTCGCGCAAGCCCCGATCGGCGCCGAGGGCGTGAGCATGCTGCCGTTCCTCAACGGCGAACGCGTGCCCGCCCTGCCCCACGCCACCGGCAGCCTGCACGGCTTGACCATGACCAACCTGACCCGCGCCAACCTCTGTCGCGCCGTGGTCGAAGGCACCACCTTCGGCCTGCGCTACGGCCTGGATCTGCTGCGCCAGACCGGCCTGCAAAGCCAGAGTATCCGACTGATCGGCGGCGGCTCGAAAAGCCCGGTGTGGCGGCAGATGGTCGCCGATATCATGAACACCGAAGTGGTGTGCACCGAACAAAGCGAAGCCGCCGCCCTGGGCGCGGCGATCCAGGCCGCGTGGAGCCAGTCCGGCGAATCCCTGGCCAGCCTCTGCGACAAATGTGTGAGTGTCGATCCCACCAGCCGTACCCTGCCGGTGGCAAGCAATGTCAGTGCCTATCAACAGGCTTACGAGCGCTACCAGCAGCTCGTGGCAACCCTTTAAGAGCGAACGACTATGTATCTGGTGTGTGGCGAAGCGCTGTTCGATTTTTTCAGCGAAGAAGATGCCAGCGGGCAGGCTTCCAAGGTCAATTACAAGGCGATTGCCGGGGGATCGCCGTTCAACGTGGCGGTGGGCCTGCGCCGTCTCGGTATCGCGGCCGGTCTGTTCGGCGGGTTGTCGACCGACTTCCTGGGGCGACGCCTGCTGCAGGTGCTCAAGGACGAGGGCGTAGATGAGCAATTCCTGGTGGAGTTTGCCGCGCCCACCACGTTGTCGATGGTTGCCGTGGGTGCCAATGGCTCGCCGCAGTACAACTTCCGTGGTGAAGGCTGTGCCGACCGACTGCTGGAAATCGCCCATCTACCCGAGCTGGGCGCAGACATTCGTGGCTTGCATATCGGCTCATTTTCACTGGTGGTACAGCCGGTGGGCGACACCCTGCTGAGCCTGGTCAAGCGCGAAAGCGGCAAGCGTTTGATCAGCCTCGACCCCAACGTGCGCCTCAACCCGCAGCCGGACATCCAGCTATGGCGCGACCGCGTGGCCGAGCTGGTCAAGCATGCCGACCTGATCAAGGTCAGCGATGAAGACCTGCACCTGCTCTACCCCGAGCAATCGCCGGAAAGCGTGCTGCAAGGTTGGCTGCAGCACCGTTGCCAGCTGGTATTCCTCACCCGCGGCGGCGATGGCGCCAGCGTATTCAGCCGCCAGCACGGCACGTGGTCGCAACCCGCAGTAAAGGTGGTGATGGCCGATACCGTGGGGGCGGGTGACACCTTCCAGGCTGCGCTGATTGCCTGGTTGACCGAGCAACAGCTGGATTCGGTGGAGGGCCTGCAGCAGCTGACCCGCGCGCAGGTGGACAGCATGCTCGGCTTTGCCATCCGCGCCGCCGCCATGACCTGCAGCAAGACCGGACCGGACCTGCCGTATCGCCACCAGTTGGGTTCATGAAGGTTTTGTCAGCCAGGAAAAAATTAATCGATGGTTAATCCCGCCGGTCGACAGTGAAGTCGAACCCTTTGCGGAGCACCATCATGAAACTGCGTACCTTACTGTTTACCGGCCTGTTCACCGGCACATTGGCTCTGGCGGCAGGCTCGGGCATGGCCCAGGCCGATACCTCGCCGGCTGCGGCCAAACCCGTGCAATATCAATACGGGATGCCATTGAACATCGACAGAGTGATCGCCATGCACGAAACCGATACCGACGAGTGCAAGGTCATCAATGCGGATATCAAATTCGTGGACAAGGCAGGCAAGGTGGAAGACGTGGGCTACCGGAAGATGTCCGAAGCCTGCGACTTTCAGAACTGAGTTGTGAATGAAGCATCAGGAAAATGCACACCCCGCCCGCCTGCTCGCGGCGGCCACGGTAACCGCACTGGGCCTGGGATGTATCCAGGCCCACCGGTCTTCAGTCACTCAACCTCAGGCGTCGGCCTAGTAATAGCCACGTCCGCCAACTCTTTGCAGGACGGGTGCATGGGCTTGCCGGAGGTCTTCACGCAACCCGGTGATCAGGTTGCAAATGGCTCGACTGCTGTCGAGTGTGTCCGCGTTTATCCCTTTGACTTCCAAATCCACCCGGTCACGATCCTGGTCGTCAAAGACTTTGATCGTCAGCGAAGCATCTTCGGCTTTGGTGCATTCGCACCGTTTGGGCAGGAAACTTCCTTCAATAATGCTGCGAAGTTCTAATTCCGAAAGCATGACCAACCTCTCCTTATATTTATGAGACTGCCAACTACATCATGGTGTGTCCGGCAGGCATGTGCCCTGCCACGTCTTGCCGACCCTGGAAGACGCTTACCTCCATCAGCCTACTCGGCAAACTCAAGGTGCGTTGTAACCATTCCTCATAAGCACACCGCTGATTCATATAACTTGACGCATGCCCCGTTTATACCGCGTGAACTTTCGTCGAAACCCGCTGATTAAACGTTTAACTTACGCACTTGTATTAAACCGGACCTTGTGCGGCGACCCTTTCAGCAACATGTCGTAAACTATCAAAGTTGATATTAGCCCCTGAATTAACCGCCACCAACGTTTGCCCGCGCACATCCCGTTGCGCCACATAACGGCGTAGCCCAGCCACCGCCAGTGCGCCGGAAGGCTCGGTGATGGCGCGGGTATCGTCGTAGATCAACTTGATGGCACTGCACAATTCGTCGTTGCTCACAGTGATGACTTCATCCACCCAGTTGCGGCAGATCTCAAACCCGTACGCGCCGATCTGCGCCACCGCCGTGCCATCGGCAAACCCATCGACACTGGGCAGCACCACCCGCTCGCCCGCTTGCAGGGCGGCCAACAGGCAACTGGAGCCTTCGGACTCGACCCCGACGATGCGCACTTGCGGCCGCAGGTATTTGACATACGCCGCGATGCCAGCGATCAAACCACCGCCCCCCACCGGCACGAAGATCGCGTCCAGCGGCCCCTGTTGCTGACGCAGCATTTCCATGGCAACCGTGCCTTGGCCGGCAATCACATCCGGGTCATCAAAGGGCGAGACAAACGTGCAACCCGAGGTCTCGACCAGTTGCAGCGCGTGGGCTAGGGCCAACGGGAAGCTTTCCCCATGCAGTACCGCGTCGGCGCCACGCGAGCGTACGCCCAACACCTTCAACTCCGGCGTGGTACACGGCATGACAATGCGCGCGCGGATCCCCAGCTCACGCGCCGCCAGCGCCACCCCCTGGGCATGATTGCCCGCCGACGCCGTCACTACGCCTCGGGCCTTTTGTTCGGCCGTCAGTTGCACCAGGCGGTTGTAGGCCCCGCGGATCTTGAAGGAGAACGTCGGTTGCAGGTCTTCGCGCTTGAGCAACACCTGGTTGCCCAGCAGCGCCGACAGCGCCGGCGCGGCTTGCAAGGGGGTGCGCACCGCCAGGTCATAAACCGGCGCGGCGAGGATCTTTTTCACGTAGTGCTCAAGCAGGCTCGTGTCGGTGGCCTGGACGGCGCGGCGGGTAGTCATGGGTGGCTCCTGGTGGTGTGTGAGGCGCCCAGGAGTCGGAAAAACAAAACCCGCCTCTAGGGCGGGTTTGGGTGCAGCCGTGTGCTATCCCGCCAAATGAGGAATGGCGGTAATAATGCTTGGCTGGCTGCGGAAGGCTTGAAATGTCATGCAACGAAATTAACCGGCGGCCCGCCGGCAAGTCAATGCTCACGCTCCATTTATCCGCCGGGCTTTACGAGCGATATATGAAACATATACGCTTTGTATATTCCATTTACGCAGTGAACCCTATGGGCATCATCAAGATCACCGACCCGTTGCACGAACAACTACGCCTGGCCAGCGCCGCCATGGACCGCTCCATCAACGCCCAGGCCGAATTCTGGATCAAGATCGGCCTGCTCGCCGAGCTCAACCCGCACCTGCCCTATAACGAACTGATCAACAAGCTGTTGCTGGACAAACCCGACCTGATCCGAGGCCGCAGTTGATGATCAAGACACCCGCACAACTGGCCGTGATGCGTGAAGCCGGGCGTCTGCTGGCCCAGGTGTTTACCCTGCTCGACGGCCTTGTCGCCGCCGGCCGCTCCACCCTGGAGCTGGACAGTGCCGTCGAGGCATTCATCCGCAACGACCTCAAGGCCCGCCCGGCGAGCCTGGGGCAATACGACTACCCGTTCTGCATCAACACCTCGATCAATGAAGTGGTGTGCCATGGCATGCCCAGCGCCAAGGCTATCCTCAAGGACGGCGACATCATCAATATCGACATCACCCTGGAAAAAGGCGGCTTTATCGCTGACTCCAGCAAGATGTACATGATCGGAAATGTGGCCCCCAAAGCCCAGCGGCTGGTGGAAAAGACCTTTGAGGCGATGTGGGCCGGCATCCGCCAGGTCAGGCCCGGCGCACGGCTGGGGGATATCGGGCATGCGATCCAGAGCCATGCGCAGGCCAATGGGTACAGTGTGGTGCGTGAGTATTGCGGCCACGGGATTGGGCGCCAGATGCACGAAGAACCGCAGATCCTGCACTTCGGCCGGCCCGGCACCGGGATGGAGTTGCGTGAAGGGATGGTGTTCACGGTGGAGCCGATGCTCAATCAGGGCAGCTCGAAAGTGCGCAGCCTGAAGGATGGATGGACCGTGGTGACCCGGGACAATAGCTTGTCGGCACAGTGGGAGCATACCGTGGCGGTGACGGCGGACGGGTTCGAGGTGCTGACGCTGCAGCCCGCCGTTTGACCCGCTTGTTGTAGGAGCAAGCTTGCTCGCGAAAACCCCACAGGCGCCGCGTTCATTCAGGCAGCACGCGTTATCGTTGACGTTTTTCGCGAGCAAGCTCGCTCCTACAGGCGGCAAATGCCGGGTATTACCAGACCTGCCCTTGGCGCTTCAACTCCAGGCGCCGCACAAACTCCTCCAGCACCAGGCCGTACAGGTCATCTTGCAGGTAGGCATCTTCGATGCCTGCATCAAGGTTGGGGTTGTCGTTCACCTCGATCACCACCACCTTGTCGCCGGATTGCTTGAGGTCCACGCCGTAGAGGCCGTCGCCGATCAGGTTGGCGGTTTTCACCGCCAGCTCCACCACCGCCTTGGGCGCTTCGTGGACGGCCAGGGTGCGGCACTCGCCGTTGATGTCCTGGCCGATGGCTTTGTGGTTGTAGATTTGCCAATGGCCTTTGGACATGAAGTACTGGCAGGCAAAAATCGGCTTGCGGTTGAGAACGCCGATGCGCCAGTCGTACTCGGTGTAGAAAAACTCCTGGGCCAATAACAGTACGGAATGTTCGAACAATTCGGCAGTGGCCTTGAGCAAGGCTGCCTGGCTTTCCACCTTGATCACGCCACGGGAGAAACAACCGTCGGGGATCTTCAACACCAGCGGGAAGCCCAGGCGTTCGCCGACTCGCTCGAAATCCTGCGGGCGTTCCTTATAGAGGATTTCGGTGGCGGGCATGCCCAGTTGATGGCTGTTGAGCAGGTCGGTGAGGTAGACCTTGTTGGTGCAGCGCAGGATCGATGCCGGATCGTCCATCACCACCAGCCCTTCGCTCTCGGCCTTTTTGGCGAAGCGATACGTGTGGTTGTCGACGCTGGTGGTCTCGCGGATCAGCAAGGCGTCATATTCGGCGAGGCGTGAGTAATCCTTGCGCTCGATGAGTTCCACATCAATCCCCAGGCCCCTGCCGACCCGCACGAAATTCTCCAGTGCGCGGGCGTTGGACGGTGGCAGTTGCTCCTGGGGATCATGCAGGATGGCCAAGTCATAACGCGCCAATCGACGGGAGCGCGGTTGGCGCCAGATCTTGCGGCTGTAGTTGTCGAGGGCATGGGCGAACTGGTCTTCCTGATCATCGCGCAACTTATGCAATACGCCGGACTTGACCCCTTCGATATGCCAACCGTTATGTTTGCGAAACTCAACTAACAAAATCGGACAGGGGAACGTTTCAAATAACTGGCGGGCCAATTCCTGCAAAGCGTCTATATGCGTTCGGCCAAAGTAAAGGGTCAGGGTAAACCCTTCGGTATTGCTGTAAAGATGATGACTCAAGGCTTTATCGAGGGTTTTATCCAAGTTATCCAGGGACAAGCCATACAGCGACTTCCTGGTCAATTCACTGATGGTGCGCACCGACGGAATCACCTTGTGCCCGCGCGCCTCGGCCAGCAACGAGCAATAGTAACCGTGCCCCAGGTACTTGTAGCTGCGGCACAGGTTGATGACCTGCACGCGCTTGCCCGGCTCGCTTTCGCGGGTTTGTTCCAGGTATTCCTGGGCAGTGACGATGTCTTCGCTGGGAAAGTAGGAAGCCCAGTCTTCCTTGCGTTCGACAATGATCACAACTTGGCTTGGACGTCTGGGTACGCTGGAAAAATAACCCTCGGAGGTTATTGTCGCCGCGACAGTTTGCTCGGATACTTCACGCCAATGACTGTTTACCGCCGACATAATATTTGATCCGCTTTAGAGAACTCGACCTTTTCTATTAAGCACGATCTTTTAGAGAAGTCCCGTTTCGTTACGCAACTTTTACGGCGGTCATATGGCTCTTTCTTTACGCATTGCAACCTTGGCGGACGTGCCCGAATTGATGGCACTGGAACAGCAGTGTTTCACCAGCGATCGGCTTTCGTTACGCAGTTTTCAGTGGATGATCAGCCGAGCGCATGGGCAGTTGTGGGTCGCTGAACGTGACGGGCAGTTGCTCGGCTATGCGCTGCTGCTGTTGCGGCGCGGCAGCGCCCTGGCCCGCCTGTATTCGATTGCGATCACCCAGGCTGCGCGCGGCTGCGGCCTGGGTGTGCAATTGCTGACGCATATGGAGGCCCGCGCACGGGAGCAGGGCTGCGCCGCCCTGCGCCTGGAGGTGCGCACCGACAACCCGGTTGCCCTCACCTTGTATGAGCGCAACGGTTATCGGCGCTTCGCCCTGATCAACGACTACTATGCCGACCACACCGCCGCCCTGCGCCTGGAAAAACCGCTGCTCAGGCCACCTGTTTGACGCCGGCCCTGGCCTCCAGCTCGCGTACCAGCGGCAATACCCGCTTGCCGAAGTACTCGACTTCCTCCTGGAAGTGCAGGAAGCCGGCCAGCACCAGGTCCACTCCCACGGCCTTGAGCGCAACAATGCGCTCGGCGATTTGCTGCGGCGTGCCGATCAGGTTGGTCTTGAAGCCGTCGTTGTACTGCACCAGGTCCTCGAAGCTGGACTTGGCCCAGTTGCCCTCGCCTTCCGGTGACGCTTGGCCGGCCTGTCGGGCCGCATCGCCAAAGGCATTTACCGCTTGTGCATCGGCCTTGTCGATAATCTCCGCCAGTACGGCCTGGGCTTCTTCTTCAGTGTCGCGGGCGATCACAAAGGCATTCACGCCGATTTTCACCGCATGGTGATTGGCTGCGGCCTTGGCGCGAATATCATCGACCTGGGCCTTGATGCCTTCGGGGGTATTACCGTTGGTGAAGTACCAGTCCGACACCCGCGCCGCCATGTCCCGCGCGGCCCGCGAGCTGCCGCCCTGGAACACTTCCGGCTGGCCGAGGGGCTTGGGTTTGAGTGTGTAGTTGTTGAAACGGTAGAAGTCGCCCTTGAAGGTGAAGTCGTCCTGGCTCCAGATGCCTTTGAGGGCACGGATAAACTCCTCGGAACGGCGGTAACGCTCATCGTGCTCCAACCAGGGCTCGCCAATGGCCTGGAATTCGCCCTTGAACCAACCGCTGACGATGTTCACCGCAATACGGCCGTTGGTGAGCTGGTCGATGGTCGCCAACTGCTTGGCCGCCAGCGCCGGTTGCCAGGGGCCCGGCAGGATCGCGGCGATGACCTTGAGTTTGGTGGTCGCCGCCAATAGCGCATGGCTGAACGCCACGGATTCATGCTGGTTTTCCGCACCGTAACCTGCGGTAAACCGAATTTGCGTCAGGCCGTACTCAAAGCCCGCCGCTTCGGCCAATTGCGCCAGTTTGCGGTTGTAGTCGATGCCCCAATGGGTGCGTTGTTCGATCTTGCTGACCACCAGCCCACCGCTGACGTTGGGTACCCAATAGGCGAATTTCACGGCTTGCTGACTCATCTGGCTGTACCTCACACAAGGGATGTACGAGGGCTTGAGCAGCAAGCATGCCAGGCTCAGGCAAAGGCCCGTGCTACAGGCGCTGCGGCGAATAAAGCGGGTTGGCACGCCGGGCGGCGGCTTGCGCGCAACCTGTCTATTTGTCGATCCGCTGTTGCTGGAGCAACAGTGCGCCGCCGCGCTTGCCCCGTAAACACTGGCCCGCAGGCCCGGCACGGACTGTGCAATTGCCTCAGGACTTGATCACTGCCGAGGAGCTGTTCCCCATGACTGAGCAACACATCATCAACCCGCTGTCCGTCGGCGTTGACTACGCCACCTTGGTCGCACGGTTCCGGCCGATCTTCCAGCGTATCGCCGAGGGCGCGGTTGCACGCGAACATACCCGCACCCTGCCCCACGAGCCGATCGAGTGGCTCAAGCAAGCCGGTTTTGGCGCCGTGCGGGTCCCGCTGGAATACGGCGGTGGCGGCGCCTCGTTGCCCCAGTTGTTCGAGCTGTTGATCGAGCTGGCCGCAGCCGATTCGAACGTCCCCCAAGCCCTGCGCGGGCATTTTGCCTTTGCCGAAGACCGCTTGAATGCAGCACCGAGTGCCGGGCGCGACCTGTGGTTCAAGCGTTTTGTCGACGGCGACCTCGTCGGCTGTGCCTGGACCGAAATCGGCAATGTCGCCATCGGTGAGGTGGTCACGCAGGTCAGCCCCGACGGCGATAAGTGGCGGCTCAACGGTGAAAAATTCTACAGCACCGGCAGCCTGTTCTCGGACTGGATCGACGTCTACGCCCAGCGCAGCGACACCGGCGCCGATGTGATCGCCGCCACCCGCACGCACCAGCCCGGCGTGGTGCAAAGCGACGACTGGGACGGTTTTGGCCAGCGCACCACCGGCAGTGGCACCACACGGTTTATCGAGGCGCAGGTGGAAGCCGAAAACGTCATCGACTTTTCTACCCGCTTCAAATACCAGACGGCGTTCTACCAGTTGGTGTTGCTGGCGAGCCTGGCCGGGATTGGCCAGGCGGCACTCAATGACGTGGCCCATCAAGTGCGTAGCCGCAAGCGTATCTACAGCCATGGCAATGCCGAACATGTCAGCCAGGACGCGCAGGTTCAGCAGGTGGTGGGTGAAGTCGCCGCGTGGGTGTATGCCGCCAAAGCCAGTGCCTTGAAAGCTGCCGTACCGGCGCAACGGGCCTACCTGGCGCGCTTTGCGGGAGATGATGCGGCAGAACGCGAGGCCAATGTGGCGGCTGAAATTGAGTCGGCGACGGCGCAGGTGGTGGTGTCGGCATTGATCCAGCGCGCCACCACTGAATTGTTCAACGCGCTGGGCGCGTCGGACGTACGCCAGGGCAAAGCCCTTGACCGCCACTGGCGCAATGCGCGCACCGTGTCATCCCACAACCCGGTGATCTACAAGGCGCGGATTGTCGGCGATTGGGTGATCAATGGCACCGAGCCGCCGTTTGTGTGGCAGATCGGCAATGGCCCGGCCGGGCTTAAAAAGTAAGGGGCAAGCCCTAATGCCAGTCACTTAAGGCTTAACGCTGTCACTGTGGGAGGGGGCTTGCTCCCGATGGCGGTGTGTCAGTCACGGTTTCTGAACCTGACACACCGCTATC
>NZ_QODI01000024.1:0-68342 GCF_009935975.1 Pseudomonas sp. Q1
GCATTCCCACGCAGAGCGTGGGAACGATCTGTACGTGATTACAGCTCTACAACGACAGCCTGGGAAGCACGGGTCGCCTTGGCCCGTGCCGCCTCAATCGACTCATCCCGCGCCAACGCCACACCCATGCGGCGCTGACCATTCACTTCTGGCTTGCCGAACAGTCGCAACGCCGTGTCCGGCTCGCTCAGCGCGGCGCCCAGGTTGGCGAATGCGGTCGATGATCGTTCCCACGCTCCGCGTGGGAATGCAGACCGGGACGCTCTGCGTCCCAAAGCGTGACGCAGAGCGTCACAAGCGGCATTCCCACGCAGAGCGTGGGAACGATCTGTACGCGATTACAGCTCTACAACCACAGCCTGGGAAGCACGGGTCGCCTTGGCCCGAGCGGCTTCAATCGACTCATCCCGCGCCAACGCCACACCCATGCGGCGCTGACCATTCACTTCTGGCTTGCCGAACAGTCGCAACGCCGTGTCCGGCTCGCTCAGTGCGGCGCCCAGGTTGGCGAATGCGGTCTGGGTCGACTGCCCTTCCACCAGGATGACCGCCGACGCCGAAGGCCCGAACTGACGGATCAACGGGATCGGCAGACCCAGAATGGCGCGCGCGTGCAGCGCGAACTGCGACAGGTCCTGGGAGATCAGGGTCACCAGGCCAGTGTCATGGGGGCGTGGCGACACTTCGCTGAACCACACCTGATCACCCTTGATGAACAACTCCACGCCAAACAGGCCACGCCCACCCAGCGCCTCGGTGACCGCCTTGGCGACACGCTCGGACTCCGCCAGGGCAATCGGGCTCATCGCTTGCGGCTGCCAGGATTCCTGGTAATCGCCCTTCTCCTGGCGATGGCCAACCGGCGCGCAGAAGGTCGTGCCGCCGATGTTGCGCACAGTCAGCAAGGTGATTTCGTAGTCGAAGTCGATAAAACCCTCGATGATCACGCGGCCTTTGCCGGCGCGCCCGCCCTCTTGCGCGTAATCCCAGGCTTTCTGCACGTCGTCAGTGCTGCGCAGCAGGCTCTGGCCCTTGCCCGACGAACTCATTACCGGCTTGACCACGCAGGGGAAACCCAGGTCCTGAACGGCCTTGCTGTAGTCTTCGAAGGTATCGGCGAAGTGGTACGGCGAGGTCGGCAGGTCCAGCTCTTCGGCGGCCAGGCGACGGATGCCTTCGCGGTTCATGGTCAGCGAGGTGGCACGCGCGGTCGGGATCACAGTGAAGCCTTCGGCCTCCAGTTCCACCAGGGTGGCGGTGGCGATGGCTTCGATTTCCGGCACGATGAAGTGCGGTTTCTCGGCCTCGATCACTGCGCGCAGGGCCGCGCCGTCGAGCATGTTGATCACATGGCTGCGATGGGCGACCTGCATGGCCGGCGCGTTGGCGTAGCGATCCACGGCAATCACTTCAACGCCCAGGCGTTGCAGCTCGATCACCACTTCCTTGCCCAGCTCACCGCAGCCACACAGCAAAACGCGGGTCGCGGTTGGCGACAATGGAGTTCCGATTCGGGTCATCTCAGGTCCTCAGGGGAGCGGATCATGGGGGAGAAAGGCCGGCATTTTACATGAACTGTAAAAATTGGCCTCAGTTGGCGACGGCACGCTTGCGCAGGCGCCACGCCATGACCAGCCACACCACCGTAACCCCGGCAAATTTCGACACCAATGCCGTCCCCACCACCGCCGGTGTGAGCGCACCAATCAGGCCGAAGAAAATAAAGGTATCGAGCGGAATGCTCAGCGCCGAACTTATCCACAGGCGATCGTGGAGGGGGCGCTTGGTGATGGTGAACACCAGCCAGTCAATACACTCGGACACCGCGAACGCCGTGGCACTGGCCAGGGCAATCGCCGGGTCGGACGTCACATATGACAGCACCAGCGCCGCCAGCATGGCGACGATCGCGCCATGACCAAAGCGCGTCTGCACCATGTCGCGCAGGATAAACACCAGGCCACCCCAGGCGGACCAGATGACATCCAGGTGCGGGGCGGTGGAAAAGGCGAAATTGATCAGCACGACGCTGCTGATGTAGGCGATCAGGAAAAGCATGGGAAGGGACCTGTGGGTAATGCCACACAGGGTACACAAATAAAGACATATCGTCTGGGAGTGCCTCTTCGCGAGCAAGCCCGCTCCCACAGTTGACTGTGTTCATCCTGTAGGAACGCGGTCAAAATGTGGGAGCGGGCTTGCTCGCGAAAGCGATCTATCAGGCACCGGATTTGCCGGGCATCATCCACACCAACCCACTCGCTTTCGCCCGCTCATGGCACAGCCCGAGTACCACCCGCCGCTCGGCATTGTCCATGCGGCTCCAGCGGGTGATTTCATCCACGGTGCGCTGGCAACCGGTGCAAATGTCATCATCATCCAGCGCACAAATGCTCACGCACGGTGAGGCGACGGGGCGTTCAACGGGGTTCATTCTGCCTGCTCGACCAGGTCACGCGCATAGCGTTGCGCGTTATGCACATAGTGCGCGGCACTGGCTTCGAGCATGCGTTTCTGCGCCTCGGTCAGCTCACGCACCACCTTGCCCGGCGAGCCCATCACCAGCGAGCCGTCGGGAATCTCCTTGCCCTCGCCAATCAGCGAGTTGGCCCCGATGATGCAATGCTTGCCGATTTTGGCGCCATTAAGGATCACCGCGTTAATGCCGATCAGGCTGTAGTCGTCGACGGTGCAGCCATGCAGCATGGCGTTGTGGCCAATGGTCACGCCGGTGCCCAGGGTCAGCGGGTAGCCCATGTCGGTGTGCATCACACTGCCGTCCTGCACATTGCTGTTCTTGCCGATCAGGATCAGTTCGTTGTCGCCACGCAATACCGCGTTGAACCACACGTTCGCGCCCTCCTCCAGCTTGACCTTGCCCACCAGCGTGGCATTGGGCGCCACCCAGCTGTGGGGATGGGTCTCGACGCGGGCTTCGCCCAGGCGATATTTCATGGTGTGTCCTCACGGCGTTGCCACTCAAGCGGTGGCTCAGGTGTTGATGAAACTCTTGGGGGGTTGGTGCAGGCTGATCTGAGCGTCGTCGTACAGCAGGTTGATCAGTTCGACAATCATGATCGCCGTCAGGCCCCAGATCTTGTATTCGCCAAACCGATAACTGGGCACGTACCAACTGCGTCCCTGGTAATCGATTCGGTGGGTGTGTTCGCGCGGGTCCTGGCGGAAAAACTCCAGGGGCACGCTGAAGACTGCGGCGATCTCGGCATCGTTGGCCAGGTATTCGACGTAATCCGGGATCACCCCGACGTAGGGCGTGACCCGAATGCCATGCAGGGAAATCAATGGACTCAACGGCCCGATCACCTCCACCAGACCAGGTGGCAGGCCGATTTCTTCTTCGGCTTCGCGCAACGCGGTAAAGATCAGGTCGGGGTCTTCCGGATCGCGGCGCCCACCGGGAAAAGCCACTTCACCGCCGTGGGTCGACAGGCCGCTGGCGCGCAAGGTCAGGATCAGCTCCGGTTCGTCACTGCGGGTAATCGGCACCAGCACGGCAGCCTCGGGGAAACGCCCATCAGTCTCAAGCGTGTGGGGAGTGTGATTGCTTACCCGGCGAAGTAGCTCGTCCAGCATGAGTCATCTCGGTCTGTTGGCTACCTTGCATCATGCACCAAAGCGGGCAGGCACCCAACCCCAAAACCCGGTGCATGTCGCGAAACGACAACTTGCAGGGCCCTGCCCGCCAAGCCAAGATAGGCCCACTCTCCAGGAACCCCAGCATGAACTTCTGCAGCCAGTGCGGTAAACCGGTCACCCAGCGCATTCCCGAAGGCGACAGCCGCCTGCGCTATGTATGCGACCACTGCTCGACCATTCACTACCAGAACCCCAATATCGTCGCCGGCACGGTGCCGGTGTGGGGCGACAAAGTGCTGCTGTGCCGCCGCGCCATCGAGCCGCGCCTGGGCTACTGGACGCTGCCCGCAGGCTTCATGGAGAACGGCGAGACCGTGGAGCAGGCGGCCACGCGCGAAACCCTCGAGGAAGCCTGCGCCCGCGTACGCAACCTGTGCATCTATACCCTGATCGATGTGCCGCACATCAGCCAGGTGCATATTTTCTACCGCGCCGAACTGCTCGACCTGGGTTTTGCCGCAGGCCCCGAAAGCCTTGAAGTGAAGCTGTTCGATGAAGCCGAGATCCCTTGGTCAGAGCTGGCTTTCCGCACGGTCGGGCGTACCTTAGAATGCTTCTTCGCTGACCGCCGCCAACACGTATTCCCGGTGCGCAGCGAGTCGGTGCCGCCCATGAAGCCACCGGCCAAATAACACTCAAGGCGGCATCGTCCACAATGGAAACCGTTTCAATGCGTTGGTTGCTCGCTGTTATCTGCTTGTCATTCGCTACGTTGTCTTCGGCCTCCACGGTGGAAATCATCGGCGGCAAGCCGGTCGAAAAAATCCTGGTGCTCAAGTCTGCCCGTCAGTTGCAGTTGATCAACGACGGCAAGCCTCTCAAGACCTACCGCATTTCCCTGGGCCGCAACCCCAAGGGTGCCAAGCTGATCGAGGGCGACCGCCGCACGCCGGAGGGCCTCTACTGGATCGACTGGCGCAAGACCAGCGACAAGTTCAACCTGTCGATGCACATTTCCTACCCCAACATCAGCGACGCCGCCCGCGCCCGCCGTGAAGGGGTGAAACCGGGCAGCATGATCATGATCCATGGCACGCCCGACAGCGAGGAGTACCCGGAGCAGTTGTTCCACACGCTGGACTGGACCGACGGTTGTATCGGCATGCGCAACGTGGACATGCGCGAAGTCTGGAACCTGGTCAAAGATGGCACCCTGATCGAGATTCGTCCGTAATCTCGCACCGTTCGTAAAATAATTCGAAAAAAATCCTGCCCCCCTACAGCGCCTGCCGGTGAATACCAGTTCACCGCGCCGCGCTGCGCCGTTCTGCACGCGGTACAGACCTCTCTAATACCACTTGATAACAAGCCCCATTACATGGCCTTAAAACCATGGATTGCACCGTTTTTGACGCATTGACATGGTATTTAAGTGGTATTAATTTCCGGCCAATACCGGGCGACAACACTCCAATAACCGCATCGGACACCTGACAGATGAATGCCATCCAGACCCTGCGCCCCGACGACAAACAATCCACGCCGCTGTACCTGCAACTGGCGCGTAACCTGGAAGCGGCGATCCACGCCGGCCAGTGGAAATCCGAGCAGGCGTTGCCATCGGAACGCGTCCTCAGCGAGCAATTGGGCCTCTCACGGGTCACCGCCCGCAAAGCGCTGGAGGTGCTGCTGGCCCAGGGCCTGATCCGCCGCAGCCAGGGCTCCGGCACCTTTATTACCCCGCGCCTGGAACAGCCGCTGTCACGCCTGTCGGGCTTCAGCGAAATGTTAAGGCTCAAGGGCTTTGTGCCCAGCTCCCAATGGCTGGAACGCGAAATCACCCCGCCGACCCATGAAGAGCTGATCCGCCTGGGCCTGTCGCCCACCGACAAAGTGGCGCGCCTCAAGCGTTTGCGCAAAGCCGATGACACCGTAATGGCAATTGAAATGACCGCGATGCCCGCCTCGGTGCTGCCGCAACCGCAGGCCATCGGCAATTCGCTGTACGAATACCTCGAAGGCATCGGCAAACCCATCGTGCGTGCCCTGCAACATATCCAGGCGATCAACGCTTCCGACGAGTTCGCCAAGCTGGTGGGCATCGCCCCCGGCACCGCCATGCTGCTGATGACTCGGGTCGGCTACACCGCCGATAACACGCCGATTGAAATCACCGACACCTACTGCCGCAACGACTACTACGACTTCGTAGCCGAGCTGCGCAGGTATGACTTTGCCGCCGAGTTGCGGCCTTAGAGAACTGCCAATGTCCGAAGACAATATCCTCACGCCCGGCGGCTGGATTCGCGGCCGCCTGGTGCACGAACACGGCAAGGTGATCGCCGTCGAAGGCACGCCGTGCGACCCGGCGCAAAACGATTTGCCGTACCTGCTACCAGGCTTTATCGACCTGCACGTACACGGCGGTGGTGGCGCGGACATCATGGAGGGCAGCGACGCCTTCGAGACCATCACCCGCACCCACGTGCGATTTGGGACGACATCGCTGCTGGCCACCACCATGACTGCGCCGGTAGACGAAATCTCCCGCGTGCTTGGCCAGCTCGGCACGTTCTGTGAGCAGCGCCCGACAGGCGCCGCCCGAGTGCTTGGCGTACATCTGGAAGGCCCCTACATCAATCCAGGAAAACTCGGCGCCCAACCCAATTTCGCCCACACCGCGCTGATGGCCGAAGTGGAAGGCTACCTGCGCCTGGCGCCGATCCGCGTGATCACCATCGCCCCGGAAATCGCCGGGCATGACGCGCTGATCCGTGCCCTCAGCGAGCGCGGCGTGCGCATGCAGATCGGCCACACCCTGGGCAGCTACGAAGAAGGCGTCGCCGCCCTCGCCGCCGGGGCCACCAGTTTCACCCATTTGTACAACGCCATGAGCCCGCTGCATCACCGCGAGCCGGGCATCGTCGGTGCGGCGCTGGCCCACGCCAAGTACGCCGAATTGATCCCGGACCTGCTGCATGTCCACCCCGGCGCCATGCATGTGGCCCTGCGTGCGATTCCCTGCCTGTACTGCGTCACCGACTCCACTGCCGCCGCCGGCATGCCCGACGGCGAATACAAGCTGGGCAGCCACACCGTGACCAAATGCCTGGGCGGTGTACGCCTGGCCGACGGCACCCTCGCCGGCAGCACCCTGACCATGGATCAGGCACTGCGCAACCTGGTGAAAATCGGCCTGCCGATCAGCGAAGCCTCACAACGCCTGTCGCAGTTTCCCGCGGACTACCTGGGCCTGGAAGAACGCGGTCGCCTGCAACCCGGCAGTTTTGCCGATTGCGTGCGCCTGGACCGCTCCCTGCATCTGACCGACGTAATGGTCGAAGGAGAAACCATTGACTTCAAAAATGCTTGAAGAGGCCCTGGCCTCATGTGACGCCGTCGCAGCGCAACTGCAGCGCCTGGATCCGTTGCTGGAAGAAATCGCCGGCCGTCTGCGCCGCCAGCCGCCGCAAGTGGCGATGACTATCGCCCGCGGCAGCTCGGACCACGCCGCCAGTTACTTTGCCTACCTGGCCATGCAGCACGTGGGTATCCCGGTGGCGTCGTTGCCGATGTCGGTGGTGACCTTGTTGCAGGCGCCGTTGAAGGTCAGCGGCCAGGTCGCGTTCGGTTTCTCCCAGTCGGGGCAGAGCCCGGACCTGGTCAACAGCCTGCGTCTGCTGCGCAAACGCGGCGCCCTGAGCATTTCGCTGGTCAACGCAGAGGGCTCGCCACTGGAGGCCGCCTGCGAATTCCACGTGCCGCTGTGCGCGGGGCCGGAACAAAGCGTTGCCGCGACTAAAAGCTTTATCGCCACCTTGAGTGCCAGCGCGCTGCTGATCGGCCACTGGAACCAGGAAGAGGCCTTGCTGCAAGCCTGCCGCGCCTTGCCGGACGAGCTGCGTACCGCCGCCCAGCAGGACTGGAGCCTGGCGATAGACGCCCTGCGCGACTGCCGGCAACTGATGGTGATCGGCCGTGGTGCCGGGTTTGCCATCGCCCAGGAAGCCGCGCTCAAGCTCAAGGAAACCTCGGCGATCCAGGCCGAAGCCTTCAGCAGCGCCGAAGTGCGCCACGGGCCGATGGCGTTGATCGACAAGAACTACCCCTTGCTGGTGTTTGCCCCCCGCGGCGCCGAACAGGCCGGCCTGCTGAGCCTGGCCGCCGATATGCGCCAGCGCGGCGCCCGCGTGTTGCTGGCCGCGCCGGATGATATCGGCGAACGCGACCTGACCCTGAGTCGCGCCGAACACCCGAGCCTGGACCCGATCCTGGCGATCCAGAGCTTTTACGTGATGGCCGCCGGCCTGGCGGTGGCGCGGGGCATGGACCCGGACCAACCGCGTCACCTGAGCAAAGTTACCCGCACCCACTGAGTGGTGTGCACCGTTTTCCTGATGAGTACCGTGTCCATGTCCAACAACAATAATGCATTGACCCTCAGCGCCCCCTTAAGCGGACCGGTGCTGAGCCTGGGCAACGTTCCCGACGAAGTGTTCGCCAGCCACGCCATGGGCGATGGGATTGCCATCGACCCGCTGAATGATCGCCTGCACGCGCCGTGTGACGGGGTGATCATCCATGTGGCCCGCACCGGGCATGCACTGACGATCCGTGCCGAGAACGGCGCCGAAATCTTGATGCATGTGGGCATCGACACGGTAGAACTCAATGGCGAAGGCTTTGCGTTGTTGGTTGAGAACGGCGCACGGGTGAAACTGGGCCAGGCGCTGGTGCAGTTTGATCTGGACCGCATCGCGCGCCAGTGCAAAAGCCTGGTCAGCCTGATCATTCTGACCAATGGCGAGCGTTTTGAACTACGCGCGCTTGCAGGGCAAACCGTTGAGGTCGGCCAGCCGTTGCTGCAGATCACTGCGCGCTCGACGTCAGCGGTTGAGGCGGCTGTGGATAACTGCGCCTTGGAGGCCAGCGCCAGCGTACGCATTACCCACCGTGGCGGTTTGCATGCCCGCCCTGCTGCGTTGATCCGCAAGACCGCGCAGGGCTTCAGCAGCACCGCCCATCTGCGCTTCGGCGAGAAATACGCCGCGTGTGACAGCCTGATCGGCTTGTTGGGGCTGGGCATCGGCGAAGGCGATGAGGTGCAGGTGACCTGTCGTGGCAAGGATGCCGAGGCGGCTGTGCAAGCGTTGGTCGCCGCCCTGTCCGCCAGCATTAAAGAGGAGCACCACGCGCCAGCAGTCGCCGCGCCGCGTCGGGCCAACACCGAAGCCGGCGTACTGCAAGGCGTGTGCGCCGCGCCGGGGCTGGTCTGCGGGCCGTTGTTCCGCCTGGCCGGCATCGAACTGCCGCACGATAGCGGCAATCACATCGCCAGTGAACAACTGCGCCGGCTGGACACTGCGCTGGAGCAGGTACGCGGTGAAATCCGCAGTACGCTGGACCACGCCCGCCAGCGCAAGAGCATCGAAGAAGAAGACATCTTCACCGCCCACCTCGCCCTGCTCGAAGACCCAACCCTGCTGGAAGCCGCCACTGCCGCCATCGAACAGGGCAGCGCCGCCACCCACGCCTGGCGCGACGCAATCCAGGCGCAATGTGCCGTACTGCTGGCCCTGGGCAAGCCGCTGTTTGCCGAGCGCGCCAACGACCTGCGCGATTTGCAGCAACGTGTGCTGCGTGCGCTGCTGGGCGAAGCCTGGCATTTCGAACTGCCCGCCGGCGCGATTGTCAGCGCCCATGAGCTGACGCCATCCGACCTGCTGCAACTGACTGCGCAGAACGCCGTCGGCATTTGCATGGCTGAAGGCGGCGCCACCTCCCACGTCGCCATTCTGGCCCGTGGCAAGGGGCTGCCGTGTGTGGTCGCGCTGGGCAGCGAAGTCCTCGACGTGCCGCAAGGCCAACGCGTCGTGCTCGACGCCGCCAACGGCCGCCTGGAACTGGCGCCCAGCGAAGCGCGCCACGCCGAAGTGCACCAGATTCGCGACGCACACAAACGCCGCCGCCAGCAGCAACAGGCACAGGCCCGGGAACCGGCATGCACCACCGATGGCGTACGCATTGAAATTGCCGCCAATGTCGCCTCCAGCGCCGAGGCCCAGGTGGCGTTTGACAACGGCGCTGACGGCGTCGGCCTGCTGCGCACCGAATTCCTCTTCGTTGACCGCCGTACCGCGCCGGATGAGCAGGAACAACGCCAAGCCTATCAAGCCGTGCTGGACGCGATGGGCGATAAGTCCGTGATTATCCGCACCATCGATGTGGGCGGCGACAAGCAGCTCGACTATTTACCGCTGCCTGTGGAAGCCAACCCGGTGCTGGGCCTGCGCGGCATCCGCATGGCGCAGGCGCGCCCCGAATTGCTCGACCAGCAATTGCGCGCCCTGCTGCAAGTCAACCCGTTGGGGCGCTGCCGCATCCTGTTGCCGATGGTCAGCGAAGTCGACGAACTGCTGCAGATTCGCCAGCGCCTCGATGAGTTATGCACAACGTTGGAACTGACCACGCGCCCGGAACTGGGGGTGATGATCGAAGTGCCGGCCGCTGCGCTGATGGCCGAACAACTGGCCGAGCACGCGGACTTCCTGTCCATCGGCACCAACGACCTGTCCCAATACACCCTGGCCATGGACCGCGACCACGCCGGCCTCGCCGCCCGGGTCGACGCCTTGCACCCGGCCCTGCTGCGATTGATCGCCCAGACCTGTGCCGGCGCGGCCCGGCATGGGCGTTGGGTGGGTGTGTGTGGCGCCCTCGCTTCCGACCCGCTGGCCACGCCGGTATTGGTCGGCCTGGGGGTCAGCGAGCTGTCGGTGAGCCCGCTGCAGATCGGCGAAATCAAGGACCGCGTCCGGCACCTGGACGCAGCGCAATGCCGGCAACTGAGCCAGGGCCTGCTCGACCTGAGCAGCGCCAGGGCGGTTCGCCAAGCCTGTCAACACCACTGGCCGCTGAGCTGACAACAACAAGAAAAAAGGAGACACGCCATGTACCAACACTTTATCGAAGGTCTGCAACGCCTGGGCCGTGCCCTGATGCTGCCGATTGCGATCTTGCCGATCGCCGGCCTCTTGCTGCGCCTGGGCGACACCGATCTTTTGAATATCGCGGTGATGCACGACGCCGGTCAGGCGATCTTCGCCAACCTGGCGCTGATCTTCGCCATCGGCATCGCGGTAGGCTTTGCCCGTGACAACAACGGCACCGCGGGTCTGGCCGGCGCGATTGGTTACCTGGTGATGATCTCCACCCTCAAGGTGATGGACACCAGCATCAACATGGGCATGCTCGCCGGGATCGCCAGCGGCTTGATGGCCGGCGGGCTGTACAACCGCTTCAAGGACATCAAGCTGCCGGAGTACCTCGCGTTCTTCGGTGGACGACGGTTCGTACCGATTGTGACCGGGTTCAGTGCGGTCGGGCTGGGCGTGATCTTTGGCTTGATCTGGCCGCCCATCCAGCATGGCATCAACAGTTTTGGCGTGCTGCTGATGGAAAGCGGCAGCCTCGGCGCGTTTGTGTTCGGCGTGTTCAACCGCCTGCTGATCGTCACCGGCCTGCACCACATCCTCAACAATATGGCGTGGTTTGTGTTCGGCAGCTTTACCGACCCGGCCACCGGTGCGGTCGTGACCGGCGACCTTACCCGCTATTTCGCCGGCGACCCCAAAGGTGGCCAGTTCATGACCGGCATGTTCCCGGTGATGCTGTTCGGCCTGCCTGCCGCCTGCCTGGCGATGTACCGCAATGCACTGCCGGAACGCCGTAAAGTCATGGGCGGGATTTTCCTGTCGATGGCACTGACCTCGTTCTTGACCGGGGTGACCGAGCCGATTGAATTCGCGTTCATGTTCCTGGCGCCGTTCCTGTACCTGATCCATGCGGTGCTGACCGGCCTGTCGATGGCGGTCACCAATCTGCTGAATATCCACCTCGGGTTTACCTTCTCCGGTGGGTTTATCGACATGGTGCTGGGCTGGGGCAAGTCCACCAACGGCTGGTTGGTGTTCCCGGTGGGCCTGGCCTACGCGCTGATCTATTACAGCGTGTTCAATTACTGCATTCGTCGGTTCAACCTGAAGACGCCAGGGCGTGAAGATATCCAGGTGGTGCAGGCCGAGGTCATGAGCGACAACCAACGTGCTACGGCTTACATCCAGGCCTTGGGCGGCGCAGAGAACCTGCTGAGCGTCGGCGCCTGCACCACGCGCCTGCGATTGGACATGGTGGATCGCAACAAGGCGGTGGATGCGCAACTCAAAGCGCTGGGCGCAATGGCTGTCGTGCGGCCGGGCAACGGTGGGAGTTTGCAGGTGGTGGTCGGGCCGATGGCCGACAGCATCGCCGATGAGATTCGCCTGGCCATGCCGTCGTTTGTGCCCAATACGCCGGTGAGCGTTGTGCCTGTGGATAAGCCGATGACGGTGAATGTGCAGGAAGCCGAGAAATGGTTGAATGCGCTGGGTGGTCGGGCCAATGTGCGGCAGTTGGAAACGGTGGCGATGACGCGGTTGCGGGTGGAGTTGGGGGATGATTCAGTGTTATCGGAAACGGACCTGACTGCGCTGGGTTGCCAAGGCGTGAGCCAACTCGATAGCGGTATCTGGCACTTGCTGATTGGTGACAAAGCTTCAGGATTGGGTGAGGCACTGGAACGCTTGGTCAGTGGCCGTGTAGTCAACGCAAGAGCTTAGCTTCTCAGGCGACAGCTGATCATTCCCACCCACACGGGTAGGAATGATCAGTGGTCGTGACTACGTTACTGTTACCACCCATGGCGCCGAATGATGTGTATCACCTCGCGTCGAAGCCACGAAATTGTAAGTCATTGCCTTCAGGTTAGAGACTTCGAGAGAAAAATCACCATTCACAGGTTCCTTGGAAATCACTAGAACGGGCCCGCCAACGCCATCAGTGATCTTGATGTATTGATTGGCCACCGTTGACTCTCCGACAATTCTGAGCGTTCTAGCAGGCGTCGTGCCGGGGTTCGGAATGGCTGTTCCCCCATCGGCGACTCTGATGATAGAAACTGACATGTCACTTCTCCTTTCTATTAGATGAAAAGCTAGTAAACATGACTGGAACTCCTACCGTAACTGTCAAAGTTAACAGGTGCGCGAGGTATTCCGACAAGTGGAAAAAGGTGTGTGCTGTCGATGTCAAACGCCAGATTAAGCGCCGGCGATGGGATTTCACCCTCAACAAAAAACCCGCTGACCAAACTGGCCCAGCGGGTTTCTTGTTTATGCAGCGTGCGAATCAAAAATCCGCTAACTGCCACACCTCATACGCCGGCGTTTCGTACGGATGGCTGAGTTTGAGCGCAGCCACGACAGCCACGATCAACTCATCCGCCACCACCAGCTCAACCTTCCACTCTTCAACCACCTCAACCTGGCCCACCTGCCCGATAAACGGCTGACTGGCGTCCAACGCGCGGAATTGGCCCTGGCCCGGCACTTGCCAGGCGCAGCTGTCGTAGTTGCCGATGCGCCCGCCACCCGCAGCGAAGACGGCGGTCTTTACCGTCTCCACGTGGCTGGCGGGCACAAAGAAGGCGAGCTTGTACACAGCCTTAGTTCACCCACACGCGGGCGTTGCGGAACATGCGCATCCAGGCGCCGTCTTCGTTCCACTCTTCCGGACGCCACGAGTTCTGCACGGCGCGGAATACACGCTCCGGGTGCGGCATCATGATGGTGACGCGACCGTCGCGGCTGGTGAGGCCGGTGATCCCGCGCGGCGAGCCGTTCGGGTTGGCCGGGTAGGCCTCGGTGACCTTGCCGTGGTTGTCGACGAAACGCATGGCCACGCAACCGGACAGGTCGGCTTCGAGCAAGGCTTCTTCGCTGGCGAACTCGGCATGGCCTTCACCGTGAGCGATGGCGATCGGCATACGCGAACCGGCCATGCCTTGCAGGAAGATCGAGTTGGATTCCTGCACCTGCACCATGGCGACACGGGCTTCGAACTGCTCGGAACGGTTGCGCACGAAGTGCGGCCAGAACTCGCTGCCCGGGATCAGCTCGTGAAGGTTGGACATCATCTGGCAACCGTTGCACACACCCAGGGTGAAGCTGTCGTTGCGTTCGAAGAAGCCCTGGAACGCATCGCGGGCACGGCTGTTGAACAAGGCCGACTTGGCCCAGCCTTCACCGGCACCCAGCACGTCGCCGTAGGAGAAACCGCCGCAGGCGACCAGGCCCTTGAACTCATTGAGGTCAACGCGACCGGCGAGGATGTCGCTCATGTGCACGTCGATCGCATTGAAGCCGGCACGGTCGAACGCAGCCGCCATTTCCACCTGGCCGTTGACGCCTTGCTCACGCAGTACGGCAACTTGTGGGCGGATGCCTTTCTTGATGTAAGGCGCGGCGATGTCCTGGTTGACGTCGAAGCTGAGCTTGGTGCTCAGGCCCGGGTTGTCTTCTTCCAGGATCACGTCGAATTCCTGCTGGGCGCAGTCGGCGTTATCACGCAGGCGTTGGATCTGGTAGCTGGTCTCGGCCCACTGGCGCTGCAGCAAGCGGCGCTGACCCGAGAACACCGTATCGCCATCGAAGGAGATATTGATTTCGCCGTTGTTGACCGGCTGGCCAATCACCGCCACGCAGTCGTCCAGGCCGGCGGCGCTGAACTGTGCGAGGACATCCGGGGTAGCGTCCTGGCGAACCTGGATCACCGCGCCCAATTCTTCGTTGAACAGGATGCCGTTGATTTCAGCCGCCGCCTCGGCAACGCTGTCGAGCACGATGTTCAGGCCGCAGTGGCCGGCGAAGGCCATCTCGACAACGCTGGTCAGCAGGCCACCGTCGGAACGGTCGTGGTAAGCCAGCAAGTGGCCGTCGGCGTTGAGGCCCTGGATCACGGCGAAGAAGGCTTTCAGGTCTTCGGCGTCATCGACGTCCGGGGCCTGCTTGCCGAGTTTGCCATGGGTTTGTGCCAGGATGGAGGCACCCATGCGGTTCTGGCCACGGCCCAGGTCGATCAGGATCAGATCGGTGGTGCCCTTGTCCATGCGCAGTTGCGGGGTCAGGGTCTGGCGGATGTCGGTCACGGGTGCGAAACCGGTGACAATCAGCGACAACGGCGAGGTGACGCTCTTGTCCGTACCGTTCTCGTTCCAGCGGGTGGCCATGGACATGGAGTCCTTGCCCACCGGGATGGTGATGCCCAGCTCAGGGCACAGTTCCATGCCGACCGCTTTAACCGTGTCGTACAGACGTGCATCTTCACCCGGGTGACCGGCAGCGGACATCCAGTTGGCCGACAATTTGATGTCGGACAGCTTGCCGATGCGCGACGCGGCAAGGTTGGTCAGGGTTTCGCCAATGGCCATGCGCCCCGACGCCGGAGCGTCCAGCAGGGCCAGCGGGGTACGCTCGCCCATGGCCATGGCTTCACCGGTGTAGACGTCGAAGCTGGTGGCGGTGACGGCAACGTCGGCCACCGGAACTTGCCACGGGCCGACCATCTGGTCACGCGCAACTAGGCCGGTGATGGTGCGGTCGCCGATGGTGATCAGGAAGCTCTTGCTTGCCACGGACGGGTGGTGCAGCACGCGTTCGATGCTGTCGGCCAGGTCCAGGGGGCTTGGGTCGAAATCGTCGCCCAGCTCGGTTTCACGCACGGCCGAACGGTGCATGCGCGGGGCCTTGCCCAGCAGCACTTCCAGCGGCATGTCCACCGGGCTGTTGCCGAAGTGGCTATCAGTCACGGTCAACTGCGGTTCGGCAGTGGCTTCACCGACCACGGCAAACGGGCAACGCTCGCGTTCGCAGATGGCCTGGAAGCGCGCGAAGTCTTCGGCGCCAACGGCCAGCACGTAACGTTCCTGGGATTCGTTGCTCCAGATTTCGTGCGGGGCCATGCCCGGCTCGTCGTTTGGAATATTGCGCAATTCGAAACGGCCACCCCGGTCGCCGTCGTTGACCAGTTCCGGGAAGGCGTTGGACAGACCACCCGCGCCGACGTCGTGGATGAAGCTGATCGGGTTCTTGTCGCCCAACTGCCAGCAACGGTCGATGACTTCCTGGCAGCGGCGCTCCATCTCCGGGTTTTCGCGCTGTACGGAGGCGAAGTCCAGGTCCGCCGAGCTGGTGCCGGTGGCCATGGAGGAAGCCGCGCCGCCGCCCAGGCCGATCAACATCGCCGGGCCACCGAGCACGATCAGCTTGGAGCCGACCAGGATCTCGCCTTTCTTGACGTGTTCTTCACGGATGTTGCCCATGCCGCCGGCCAACATGATCGGCTTGTGATAACCGCGCACTTCATCGCCACGCGGGGTGGTGATGGATTGTTCGAAGGTACGGAAATAGCCGGTCAGCGCCGGACGCCCGAACTCGTTGTTGAACGCCGCGCCGCCCAGCGGGCCTTCGATCATGATGTCCAGTGCGTTGACGATGCGCTCAGGCTTGCCGTACGGCACTTCCCACGGCTGTTCGAAGCCCGGGATCTGGAGGTTCGACACGGTGAAACCGGTGAGGCCCGCCTTTGGCTTGGCGCCACGGCCGGTGGCGCCTTCGTCGCGGATCTCGCCGCCGGAACCGGTGGCTGCGCCCGGGAACGGGGCAATCGCGGTCGGGTGGTTGTGGGTTTCAACCTTCATCAGGATGTGCACCGGCTCCTGCACCGCGCCGTACTGGCGGGTTTCAGGGTCCGGGAAGAAACGGCCGGCGACGGAGCCGACGATCACCGAGGCGTTGTCCTTGTAAGCCGACAGGACGCCTTCGCTGTGCATCACGTAGGTGTTCTTGATCATGCCGAACAGGCTTTTTTCCTGGCTTTCGCCGTCGATGTCCCAACTGGCGTTGAAGATCTTGTGACGGCAGTGCTCGGAGTTGGCCTGGGCAAACATCATCAGTTCGATGTCGTGCGGGTTGCGCTTCAAGCCGTTGAAGGCGTTGACCAGGTAGTCGATCTCGTCTTCGGCCAGGGCCAGGCCCAGTTCGGTGTTGGCCTTCTCGAGGGCGGCACGGCCACCGCCGAGCACGTCGATCGCGGTCAGCGGCTTGGGTTCGGCATGGCTGAACAGGCCGGCAGCCTGTTCCAGCTGGCTGACGATGATCTGGGTCATGCGGTCGTGCAGGCTGCTGGCGATCAGCTCGGCTTCGGCCTCGCTGAACTGGCCGGCGACGTAGAAAGCGATACCGCGTTCCAGGCGCTGGATGTTCGAAAGGCCGCAGTTGCGGGCGATATCGCTGGCCTTGCTCGACCAGGGCGAGATGGTGCCGAACCGCGGCAGAACCAGGAACAAGCGGCCGGTCGGCTCTTGAACGGGAACGCTGGGGCCGTACTTCAGAAGGCGTGCGAGCACTTGCTGTTCGTCGGCGGTCAAGACGCCGGTAACGTCGGCGAAGTGAGCAAATTCAGCATACAGGCCTGTAACAGCTGGAACCTTCTGGCTCAGTTGCTCAAGGAGTTTGCTGTGGCGAAAGGCAGAAAGGGCAGGAGCGCCGCGCAGGATCAACATCTTCGGGACAGCCTCGGGAAGGGGGTGTGCTTTGAGGCCGTGCATTCTAGCGTAAACCGCCGCCAACGGCACCCGAAACGCTACGGCCGGCCGCTGCCGAACGTCAGTTGGCAGGTAATGCACGCTCCCGGGGCGTTTTGCCGGGCCGCGCATGCAGTTATTTTAACCGTCATAAACCTTTGCCAACCCGCGTTTCTGCGGGCTGCAGCCCGGTTTTACGGGCGCTAGCAGACAAGTCCCCTGCTGTCGAGATATGGCGCCGAGGGCCGTTTGCGTATACTGCGCCAATGTTCTCCCCAACTGCTTTGCGCCAGCGATGCGCCAAATGGCTCTTCGTCACCGGACTCTTCCTGCTGCTCAGCGCCTGTGTTGATAAACCCAGCACGCTCGAGCGAATCAAGGAGGATGGTGTGTTGCGGGTGGTTACCCGAAACAGCCCGGCGACTTATTTCCAGGATCGCAACGGTGAAACCGGTTTCGAGTACGAACTGGTCAAGCGCTTTGCCGACGAACTGGGGGTGAAGCTGGAAATCGAGACCGCCGACAATCTCGACGACCTGTTCGGCCAGCTGGGCAAACCCAAAGGCCCGGTGCTCGCCGCCGCCGGCCTGGTCAGCAGTGAACAGCGCCAGCGACAGGTGCGGTTCTCCCATCCTTATCTTGAAGTGACCCCGCAGATCATCTACCGCAACGGCCAGTCGCGCCCGACCAACGCGGCGGACCTGGTCGGCAAGAAGATCATGGTGCTCAAGGGCAGCACCCACGCCGAACAACTGGCGGCGCTTAAAAAGCAAAATCCTGCAATCGAATACGAAGAATCCGACGCCGTTGAAGTGGTCGACCTGCTGCGCATGGTGGACGAGGGTCAGATCGACCTGACCCTCGTGGACTCCAACGAAGTGGCGATGAACCAGGTGTATTTCCCCAATGTGCGCGTGGCGTTTGACCTGGGCAACGCCAGCAACCAGAGCTGGGCCGTGGCGGCGGGTGATGACAACAGCCTGCTCAACGAGATCAACAGCTACCTGGACAAGGTCGAGAAGAACGGCACCCTGCAGCGCCTGAAAGACCGCTACTACGGGCATGTCGATGTGCTCGGCTATGTCGGCGCCTACACCTTCGCGCAGCATCTGCAGCAGCGCCTGCCCAAGTACGAAAAACACTTTCGCACCTACGCCAAGGAAGAAAAAGTCGATTGGCGCCTGTTGGCGGCCATCGGCTATCAGGAATCCCTGTGGCAACCGGCCGTCACCTCCAAGACCGGCGTGCGCGGCCTGATGATGCTGACCCAGAACACCGCCCAGGCCATGGGCGTGTCCAACCGGCTGGACGCCAAGCAAAGCATCATGGGCGGTGCCAAGTACCTGGCGAGAATCAAGGATGAATTGGACGACAGCATCGCCGAGCCCGATCGCACCTGGTTCGCCCTCGCCGCCTACAACGTCGGCACCGGCCACCTGGAAGATGCGCGCACCCTGGCCAAGCGCGACGGCCTGAACCCGAACAAGTGGCTGGATGTGAAAAAGATGCTGCCGCGCCTCTCGCAGAAGCAGTGGTACAGCAAGACCCGCTACGGCTATGCCCGCGGCGGTGAGCCGGTGCATTTTGTGGCGAACATCCGCCGTTACTACGACATCCTGACCTGGGTAACCCAGCCGCAGCTGGAGGGCAACCAGGTGGTCGAGGGCAACCTGCACGTGCCGGGTATCGACAAAACCAAGCCGCCGGAAGACACCCCGCAGCTATAAGAACGTTGCAAACAGCCATGTGGGAGGGGACAAGCCCCCTCCCACACTTGGATCTTCACTTGGCTATAAGCCGGTGAGCAGATGCACCACCCCACCCGCCAACACCATCACGGCAGGCACACCCGCCGCCTTCAACCTCATCTCATCCAGGCGTCCCACATCCTGCAACTGTACCCGCACCCGCGTCAGCGCCACACGCTGCTGCGACTTGAGGTTATCGGCCCCACCCAATGCGCTCAGCACTTCGGCCGACAACAGACTCTGCGTCGGCGCAGTGGCCGTCTCGGCAACCAGATCCGGGGTCAGGGCTTTCCAGAACGCCCGCTGTATTTTCTCGAACATGCTCAGTGCTCCACAACAGGTGAGGTTTCAACGGTAGCCGCGTGGTACAGGCGCAGGGCTTCACGTACTTGGGCGGCTTCTTCCAGGCCCAGTACCTGTCGGGCGATGAGCTGGCAGTCAGCCAGGTCCAGGTCGCGCACAGTGGCCTTGATGGTCGGGATCAACGGCACGCTGACCGACAGCTCATCCACCCCCAGGCCAATCAACACCGGCACCGCCAGCGCCTCGGACGCCAACGCGCCGCACACCCCTACCCACTTGCCGTGGGCGTGGGCGGCCTTGACGGTGGTCGCGATCAAACGCAATACCGCTGGGTGAAAGCTGTCGGCCTGGCTGGCCAGGCGCGGGTGGTCACGGTCCATGGCCAGGGTGTATTGGGTCAAGTCGTTGGTGCCGATGGAGAAGAAATCCACATGCGGCGCAAACACATCAGCCATCAAGGCGGCAGACGGCACTTCGATCATGATGCCCAGCTTCGGCAGCTCGGTGAGCCCGAGCGCCAGCGCTTCTTCCTGAAGCATCGTGCGGGCCAGGTGCAACTCCGACAGCAGGCTGACCATCGGCAACATGATGTGCAGGCGTGCGAAACCGGCACTGGCAAGGATCGCGCGCAACTGTTCACGCAACAACTGCGGGCGCTCCAGGCACAGGCGAATACCGCGCAAACCGAGAAAGGGGTTGGCCTCGCTGTCCATCGGTATATAGGCCAATGGTTTGTCGCCGCCCACATCCAGAGTGCGTACCACCAGATTGCGCTCTGTGCCCAAGGCACAGGCAATGGCGGCGTAGGTGCCGGCTTGTTCGTGCGGGCTAGGTGCACGGTTGCGGTCCAGGTACAGAAACTCCGAACGCAGCAGCCCGACGCCCTCACCACCGAGGGCCAGGGATTGTTCTACCTCCTGCAACGAGGCGACGTTAGCCGTGACTTCGACGTGATGGCCGTCGCGGGTAGTGGCCGGCAAAGCCGCCTGCGCCACGTCACGCTGACGCCTGAGCACTTGCTGCTGGCGCGCCGCTTCCAACTGTTCGATTTCAGCCAGGTTCGGCTCCAGGTGCAGTTCGCCTTGGTCGGCGTCGAGCAGCACCTGCTTGCCGTTGGCCAGCGCCAGTGCCTGCACCGGCACGCCGCAGATCGCCGGCAACCCCAACGCCCGCGCAAGAATTGCGACGTGGCTGGTCGCGCCACCGCCGACGGTGACAAAGCCGAGCACCTTGTGCGTGTCCAGGCTGGCGGTTTGCGAGGGGGTCAGTTGTTCGGCGATCAGGATCGTGCGCTCGGGTAAATCCCAGGCGCGGTCCTGAATGCCGAGGATCAACTTCAAGACGCGCTGGCCGACATCGGCCAGGTCAGCCGCACGCTCGGCGAGCAATGTACTGCCCAGGCCCTGGAATAATTTGCCGGTGGTCACCGTGGCACTGTGCCAGGCAAACGCAGCGCTCTTGCCTTGCGCCAGCAGGTCGTGGGCTTGTTCCAGCAAGCTCGGGTCTTCGAGCAACTCCTGGTGGGCGCGGAAAATCTCGGCCTGGGCACTGCCTGTCGCGTTGTCTTGCAACCTTTGCAGGGCGACGGTCGCCGCCAGCAGGCCACGGTCCAGGGCCGCGCGCTCGAGCGCTTCGCCAGCGCCGGCTTCGGTGATCGTCAGTTCAGGCTCGGCCACCTGCACCACTTGGCCAAACGCCGACCCTGGCGAGGCACAAACGCCGCGCAGCACTGTCGATGACGCCGCAGGCGCCGACGGCTCAGCCACCTCGACCGTCGCCACGCCCGCCTCACCACAGCCCTCATTCAACAACGTCACCAGCGCCTTGATCGCTGCCTCGGCATCTTCACCAGCAGCGCTCACCTGCAAGGTATCGCCCTGTACGGTTTGCAGCGCCATGATCGCCACCAATGACTTGGCATTGGCGCTCTGGGTTTGCTTGTGCAAGTAAATGCTCGCCTTAAACCCTTTCGCCGCCTGGGCCAACACCGCCGCAGGGCGGGCGTGCAGGCCGTTGGCATTAGGCAAGGTCAACGGCTTGGAGAACAGCGCCTCGCCCTCCTCTTCAACCTCCTCATCAGCGGGTTGAGAGGCTGAAACCCGCAGCAGCGGCTGGCCCACCTCCACTTGTCCGTTAGCCAGGAGCGTGAAGGGTTCGCCGCTGACCACCAACATCAGGGTCAGCAAACTACGCGCATTGAGCGCCAAGTAGTCGGCATCGAATTCGATCAGCGGCTGCCCCAGCAGCACCCGCTGGCCTTCCTGCACCAGTCGGGTGAAGCCCTGCCCCGCCAGGTTTACGGTATCCAGGCCAATATGCAGCAGCACCTGGACACCATTGTCGTCGGTCACGCTGACGGCATGCCCACTGTCCTGGATATTGCTGATAACCCCGGCCAACGGCGCGCAGAGGGTCTGCGAGGTCGGGTCGATGCACAGGCCGTCGCCGATCAGGCGACTGGCAAACACCGGATCGGGCACCTGATCCAGCGCCAGCAGGACACCGGACAAGGGCGCCAGCAGTTCCAGGGGTTGAGTTGTGGTCATGACTTCACCTGCTGTCTTGTTCTTTAAAAATCATTGGGTGGGAGCTAATCCCATCAGTGACAGGAATCAAATGTGGGAGGGGGCTTGCCCCCGATGGCAGTGGTTCAGCCTGCACATTTGCCACTCGATATACCGCTATCGGGAGCAAGCCCCCTCTCACATGGGGCCACGCTATTTCCACCAGTATTCGACTTGCACACCCACATTCGAGCCATGCCGTGCCGTGCCGTAGGCGCCGGTGTCGGACAACGCCGAACCCGCCGCCAGTTCATTCGCCGCACGCTTGGCCGCCTCGTTCCAGCTTGCATAGGTGTAGTACAAGCGCACCTCCGGTCGCGCCCAGAAGTCCGGGCCTTTAGGCGACCAGGTCGGCGCAAACGTGAATTTGCTCAGTTTGCGCGTGCCACCGCTGGCCTCGACCTGATCATGGCCAAGCTCGGTGACCAGTTTGAATTGTTCGCTGATCGCATACGCCGGGCGCACGCCGATGGACATCCAGGTCTGGTCCTGGCTGCCGGGACGGATGTCTTTCTGGTACACCGCTTCGACCTGCCCGCCGAAGCGCGGGGTCACCTGCCAGTCGAAAAACTCCACGGCGCGGTAGCTCTTGCTGCTTTTGTCCAGCGCCGTATCGCCGGTATAACCGAGGCCGGTGCCGGGGCCTTCACCGTATTGCAGGGCGAATTTGTTCTTGCCACCCAGGAAAGGTTTTTGCACATGCTGCGCCGTGATCGCCCATCCGCTGTGAGCGTCGCGGCCGCCCGCTTTGTCGATGTAGCTCAAGCCGAACTCCAGCTCGCCGCCTGGGTTGGTCTTGAAGCCCGCCACGTTGAAGTCGTGACGGGTGGCGTATTCCTTCTGGTACAGATTGTCCTTGCGGGAAATCGCGTAGCTGTATTTGAGGTCGCCGATCAATACGTCCTCGACGCCACCGCCCGTGGCGCTCTGGTTCCAGTAGTAGAAATCGGAGATATGGATATCGTTACGCTTGTAGTAACGCCGCCCCGCCCACAGCGAACCGCCATTGAGGCTGGGCAGGTTGGACCACTGCGCATACATCTGCGGCATACGTGCCGAGCCGTTGTCCTCGCCCTGGAACTTCAGGGCACGGTCGTACCGGTTGTAGAGGGACGCCATGGCATCGACGCTCAACACCGAACCGTCATCCAGGGTGAGCAGGTCCTGGCGCAATTCCAACTCGGCGTACTGCTCACATTCATTCCCCAAACGATATTTCGTTTGCGCCCCCGGTAATTGAAAGCACTGCTGTTTGCCACTGCCGGTCGAAGTGCCCGCGCCGCTGCGCAGGTAGCCGGCGAACTCCAGGGCCTGAGCGGCAAAGGGGGCAGTGAGACACGACGCAATAAGGCCCAGCTTGATTGTTGTTTTCATGAAGCACTCCACTTTTTTTATTATGTTTTTTGAAGCGCCCCTGCACTCCCATACAGGGGTTCCAGCCGGTCTCAATCCTTGAGGTGCAGCACGAACGATTCATAGGGGCGTAACACCACCCGGTTCGAACGACGCGGGCAGTCGGGGTAGTTGCTGATCAGCAGGCGTTGCTCAGTCGCCGCGGTGATGAGCGTTTCCGGCAACTGGATTTCGCAGTGCTCGCCGTAGAAGTTGTTGAGCACCAGCAAGCGCTCGCCATGGCCTTCGCGCACATAGGCCCAGACTTGCGGATGGTCTTGCAGCAGTTGGCGGTAAACGCCTGCCTGAATCAGCGGCTCGTGGCGCCGCAGAGCGATCAGCGCACGGTAGTGATGCAGCACCGAATCCGGATCATCCAGCTGGTTGGCAACGTTGACGTGCGCCGCGTTGGCCGGAATGCCGATCCACGGTTCTCCCGTGCTGAAACCGGCATTCGCTTCGTTGCTCCACTGCATCGGCGTGCGGCTGTTATCGCGGGACTTCTGCATGATCGCCGCCATGCTCGAAGCCTCGGACTCTCCGGCATCGCGCTTGAGACGGAAGATGTTCAGGGTCTCCACATCGCGGTACTGCGAGATGTTGTCGAAACCCGGATTGGTCATGCCGAGTTCTTCACCCTGGTACACAAACGGCGTGCCCTGCAGGAAGTGCAACGCAGTACCGAGCATCTTGGCCGAGACCACGCGGTGCTCGCCGTCATCGCCAAAGCGCGAGACCACACGGGGCTGGTCGTGGTTACACCAGAACAATGCGTTCCAGCCACCACCGGCCTGCATGCCCAGTTGCCAGTCGGAAAAGATCTGCTTGAGTTGCAGGAAATCGAAGTCGGCCTTCACCCACTTCTGCAAGTTCGGATAATCGACTTTCAGGTGATGAAAGTTGAAGGTCATCGACAGCTCTTTCGACTCCGGCCGTGAGTAGCGCACGCAGTGCTCCAGGCTGGTGGAGGACATCTCGCCGACATTGATCAGGTCGTGCCCTTCGAAGACTTCGCGGTGCATTTCCTGCAGGTATTCGTGCACGTTCGGGCCGTCGGTGTAGAAGCGCCGGCCATCGCTGTTGTCTTCGGGAAAATCGGCAGGCTTGGAGATCAGGTTGATCACGTCCAGGCGGAAACCGCCCACGCCCTTGTCGCGCCAGAAGCGCATCAACTTGAACACCTCGGCGCGCACCTGGGGGTTATCCCAATTGAGATCGGCCTGGGTGTGGTCGAACAGGTGCAGGAAGTATTGCCCGGTTTGCGCTTCGTATTCCCAGGCCGAGCCGCCGAACTTGGACTCCCAGTTGTTCGGCTGGTCGCGCCAGATGTAGAAGTCGCGGTACGGATTGTCGAGGCTGCTGCGCGCTTGCTGGAACCACTCATGTTCGATGGAGGTGTGGTTGACCACAATATCCAGCATCAGCTTGATGCCGCGCTTGGCCGCTTCGCTGATCAGCAGGTCGCAGTCGGCCATGGTGCCGTAGCTGGGGTCGATGGCGTAGTAGTCGCTGATGTCGTAGCCATTGTCGCGTTGCGGCGAACGCAGGAACGGCGTGATCCACAGGCAATCCACGCCCAGCCATTGGAGGTAGTCGAGTTTGTCCACGATGCCCAGCAGGTCACCGGTGGCGTTACCCGCGTGGCTGTGGAAGCTTTTGGGGTAGACCTGGTAGATCACCGAGTGTTGCCAGTCTTGCATGGTGGGTTCCTTCAGTTGATTGGGGGCTGGCCTCTCGGGCCTCATCGGGGGCAAGCCCCCTCCCACACTTGAATGCATTCACACATCAAACAGTGGGAGGGGGCTTGCTCCCGATAGCGGTTGATCAGGCGACGCGATACCCGGGCCGAACAATCTTCATGCTCAACGCACAGGTCAAAACAAACGGCACCACGATCGCGACGACCATCCCAATCACAAACATCGGAATGGCGCTCGGTACGATCGAAATAAAACCCGGCAATCCCCCTACCCCAATGGCCGACGCCTGCACCTTGTTCAGCGATAGGAAAATGCTGCCCAGCGCCGAGCCCACCAGGGCGGCATAGAACGGAAACTTGAAGCGCAGATTGACCCCGAACATCGCCGGTTCGGTGATGCCGAAGTACGCGGAAATCGCCGAGGTGGACGCCATGCTTTTGTCCCGCGCATTGCGGGTGGTGTAGAACACCGCGAGTGCGGCGCTGCCCTGGGCCAGGTTGGACATGACGATCATCGGCCAGATAAAGGTGCCGCCCTGGGTGGCGATCAGTTGCAAGTCCACGGCGAGAAACATGTGATGCATGCCGGTGATGACCAACGGCGCATACAGCAGGCCGAAAATCGCCCCGCCGATCATCGGTGCCAGATCAAACAGCGTCACCACGCCTTCAGTGATCAGGATGCCCAGGTGACGGGTCACCGGGCCGATGATCGCCAGCGCCAGCACACCGGTCACGACGATGGTGGTGATCGGCACCACGAGCAGTTGAATCGCATTCGGCACCCGCGCCCGCAGCCATTTCTCGATGACGCTCATCACATATGCCGCCATCAGGATCGGCAGGATCTGCCCCTGGTAGCCCACCTTCTCAATCTTGAACCAGCCGAAAATATCGAAGTACGGCAGGCTCTGGCCGTCGAGCCCGGCCACTGCCTTGCCGTAGTTCCAGGCATTGAGCAGGTCCGGGTGTACCAGCATCAGGCCGAGCACGATGCCGAGGATTTCACTGCCGCCAAAGCGCTTGGCCGCTGACCAGCCCACCAGCGCCGGCAGGAACACGAACGAGGTGTTGGCCATCAGGTTGATCAGGCTCCACAAGCCATCCAGGTTCGGATAGGCCTCCAGCAGCGTCTTGCCCTCGATGAACATGCCCTTGGCGCCCATCAGGTTGTTCACGCCCATCAACAGGCCGGCGATGATCAACGCGGGCAGGATCGGCATGAACACGTCGGAGAACACCCGCACCAGGCGCTGCATGGCGTTGGTCTTGTCGGCGCCCTTCTTCTTCACGTCGGCGATGGTGGCGGCCGCAAGGCCGGTCTGCTCGCGCAAGGCGGCGTAGACCTTTTCCACTTCACCGGGGCCGATCACCACCTGGAACAGACCGCCGGTGAAGAACGAGCCCTTGACCAGATCGACCTGGTTCAACGCGCTGCTCTTGACCAGGCTTGGGTCCTTGAGCGCCAGGCGCAGGCGGGTCACGCAGTGGGCAGCTTGCTCAAGGTTCTCGCTGCCCCCGAGGTTTTCGAGAATCTCGCGGGCAATCGTCGAATAGTCGTGGCTCATGCTTGGTTTCCACTTTGATTTTTTTATTGGAGGGCAGTCATTGGCAGCACGCCGAGGGCAAAAGTACTCGTCTGTACGAGTTAAAGCAACAACTCGTACAGACGAGTTACAAATTGTTTACTTTTCCGAACCTTGAGTCAGACATTTCAGCTCTTACGCCGGCCTGCAATGGACAAACCCCACCTCTGCCACTAAGGTTCCTGCCTGAACGCGCAGTCACCTTCATCAGTCGGGCACAGAGCCATCTCCATGAGCAAATACAACCAGATCTATACGGATCTGCTTGCCAGCATCACCACTGAACGCCTGCAACGCGGCACGCGCCTTCCCTCCGAAACCGAATTGATGGACAGCTACCAGGCCAGCCGAGGCACCGTGCGCCGGGCCATCGAACAGTTGCAGGAACGTGGTTTTGCACAAAAGATCCACGGCAAGGGCACCTTCGTGCTGTCGCCCAACCCGATCGAGTTCCAACTGGGCGGTATCGTCAGCTTCCACGAAACCCACGCCGACCTGGGCGATGACGTACGCACCGAAGTCGTCGAGTTCACCCAGTTCCCATTGGAAGGCACACTGCTGCAACACATCGAAGCAGAGCCCGGCACCCTGATCACCCGCATCAAACGGGTACGGCGCATCGGCGGCAAACGCGTGATCCTGGACATCAACCACTTCGTCGCGGACGTGATCCCGGGGCTGGATCGCGACATTGCCGAACAATCGATCTACGCGTTTATCGAACAGACCCTGCAGTTGCAGATTGCCTACGCCCAACGCACCATCGAAGCCCTGCCGCGCGGCAAAGACGACCAGACTCACCTCGACCTCGAAGGCCAGAGCCATGTGATCGTGGTGAGTAACCAGACGTTTTTGCAGGACGGGCGGCAGTTCGAGTACACCGAGTCGCGGCATACGTTGGATAAGTTTTATTTTTCGGATATTGCACGTCGATAAGCCGGAAACAAACATGAAAATCCCAAGCAAATGGCATAGACAATACCCCCATGCACTCATCGAGCAGCAAGCCATCGGCGAGTCGCGGGCAGACGTCTTTCGCCTGCGCCAGGATGGCCGCACGGATATGTTCCTGAAATCAGAGCGGCTCGATGAACACAGCGAGCTGGCAGACGAAATCGAACGGCTTCGTTGGCTGCGGCAAATGGATCTGCCTGCACCTGTGGTCCTGGATGAAGTGCAAGACGACCATCGCCATTGGCTGCTGATGACCGCCGTGCCGGGACAGGACCTGGCCAGTGCCAGCGGGCTTTCTGCCGCGCAGGTCATCAACATACTGGCGACAGCGCTGCGGACTTTGCATCAAGTCCCCGTCGCGCTTTGCCCCTTCGACCATTCAGTTGAGCAACGTATCGCACGCGCCCAGAAGCATGTCAGTGCCGGGCTCGTGGACGAGGCGGACTTCGACGATGAGCGACTGGGACGAAGTGCAGAGGACGTGTTTGCCGAACTGCTGTCGACTCGGCCAAAGGTCCAAGATCAGGTTGTCACCCATGGCGATGCCTGCCTACCGAACTTCATGACGGCAGACGCTCGCTTCAGCGGCTTCATCGACTGCGGCCGCCTGGGAATCAGTGACCGTTATCAAGACCTGGCCCTGGCAGCGCGAAGTATTGAACGCAACCTGGGGCAGGCATGGGTGAAAGCCTTTTTTGAGCTTTATGGTGTTGAACCCGATGAACAGCGCATGAAGTTCTATTGTTTGCTGGACGAGTTTTTCTGACCTCGCCTGCCACCTGAAACACAAAACCCCGGCATATGGCCGGGGTTTTGTTATTCAGCACTCACCTGCTATTGCAGGATCACTCCCACTCAATCGTCGCCGGCGGCTTGCTCGACACGTCATACGTCACGCGCGAAATGCCTTCGATTTCATTGATGATACGGCCGCTGACCGTTTCCAGCAGTTCGTATGGCAGGTGTGCCCAACGGGCGGTCATGAAGTCGATGGTTTCTACGGCACGCAGGGCCACGACCCACGCGTAACGGCGGCCATCGCCTACAACACCCACCGATTTCACCGGCTGGAACACCACGAACGCCTGGCTGACTTTGTGGTACCAGTCGGCCTTGCGCAGTTCTTCGATGAAGATGTGGTCGGCGCGACGCAGCAGGTCGGCGTATTCCTTCTTCACTTCACCCAGGATGCGCACGCCCAGGCCCGGGCCCGGGAATGGGTGGCGGTAGACCATGTCGTACGGCAGGCCCAGCTCCAGGCCCAGACGGCGGACTTCGTCCTTGAACAGTTCGCGCAACGGTTCTACCAGCTTGAGGTTCATTTCCTCAGGCAGGCCACCCACGTTGTGGTGGGACTTGATCACGTGGGCCTTGCCGCTCTTGGCGCCGGCCGACTCGATCACGTCGGGGTAGATAGTGCCTTGGGCGAGGTACTTGATGTTGTCCAGTTTGTTGGACTCGGCATCAAACACGTCGATGAAGGTGCGACCGATGATCTTGCGCTTCTTCTCCGGGTCGGACTCGCCGGCCAGGTTGTTCAGGAACTGCTCTTCGGCGTTGGCGCGGATCACCTTGACGCCCATGTTCTCGGCGAACATGGCCATCACTTGCTCGCCTTCATGCAAGCGCAGCAGGCCGTTGTCGACGAACACGCAGGTCAGTTGGTCGCCGATGGCCTTGTGCAGCAGCGCGGCAACCACGGAGGAGTCTACGCCGCCGGACAGGCCGAGCAGCACGTTGTCGGTGCCGACCTGGGCGCGAACCTGGGCGATGGCGTCTTCAGCGATCTTCGACGGCGTCCACAAGGCTTCACAGCCGCAGATGTCGAGGATGAAGCGCGACAGGATGCGACCGCCCTGCTTGGTGTGGGTCACTTCCGGGTGGAACTGCACGCCGTAGTAACGACGCTCGTCGTTGAACATGCCGGCGATCGGGCAGCTCGGGGTGCTGGCCAGGATGTGGAAGTCTTCCGGCATCTTGGTGACCTTGTCACCGTGGCTCATCCACACATCGAGGCCGAACAGGCCGTCGGCGTCGATGTGATCTTCGATGCCGTCCAGCAGGCGGCTCTTGCCGACCACGTCCACACGGGCATAACCGAATTCACGCAGCTCGGAACCTTCAACCTTGCCGCCCAGTTGCTCGGCCATGGTCTGCATGCCGTAGCAGATACCGAAGACCGGCACGCCCAGGTCGAATACCGCTTGCGGGCAGCGCGGGCTGTTGGCTTCGTGCACGGACTCGGGGCCGCCGGCGAGGATGACACCCTTGGGGGCGAATTCGCGGATCGCTGCGTCGTCCATGTCGAACGGATGCAGTTCGCAGTACACGCCGATTTCACGCACGCGGCGGGCGATCAGCTGAGTGTACTGGGAACCGAAGTCGAGGATCAGGATGCGGTGGGCGTGAATGTCGAGGGCCATGAAGTCAGTCTCGTCTAATGAATCAGAAACAACTCGGGGCTGAAGAACAGCCCCGGTTACTTAACGTTTTGCTGGAAGCCTCAACCTACGCGGTAGTTTGGCGCTTCCTTGGTGATCTGCACGTCGTGGACATGGGATTCAGCCATGCCGGCGCCGGTGATCCTTACGAACTCTGGCTTGGTGCGCATTTCTTCGATGTTGGCGCTACCGGTGTAGCCCATCGAGGAACGCAGGCCGCCCATCAGTTGATGGATGATGGCGCTCAGCGGGCCTTTGTACGGTACACGGCCTTCGATCCCTTCCGGTACGAGCTTCTCGGCGCCTGCCGAGGAGTCCTGGAAGTAACGGTCGGAAGAGCCTTGTGCCTGGGACATGGCGCCCAGCGAACCCATGCCGCGGTAAGCCTTGTACGAACGGCCCTGGAACAGTTCGACTTCACCCGGGGCCTCTTCGGTACCGGCGAACATCGAGCCCATCATCACGCAGGAGGCACCGGCAACGATGGCCTTGGACAGGTCACCGGAGAAGCGGATGCCGCCGTCGGCGATCAACGGCACGCCAGTGCCTTCAAGGGCGGCGGCGACGTTGGCGATGGCGCTGATTTGCGGCACGCCGACACCGGCGACGATACGGGTGGTGCAGATCGAGCCAGGGCCGATACCGACCTTGACGGCGTCGGCGCCCGCTTCGGCCAGGGCCTTGGCGGCTGCGCCGGTAGCGATGTTGCCACCGATCACCTGCACTTCAGGGAAGTTCTCTTTGACCCAGCGGACGCGGTCGATCACACCTTTGGAGTGACCGTGGGCAGTGTCGACCACCACCACGTCAACACCGGCGGCGACCAGGGCCGAAACGCGGTCGCCGGTATCTTTACCGGTACCGACGGCGGCGCCCACGCGCAGACGACCTTGGTCATCCTTGCTGGCCAGCGGGTAAGCCTTGGCTTTTTCGATGTCGTTGACGGTCATCATGCCTTTGAGGGCGAACTTGTCGTCGACGATCAGCACGCGCTCGATGCGGTGCTTGTGCAGCAGTTCGCGCACATCGTTCTTGTCGGCGCCTTCCTTGACGGTGACCAGACGCTCTTTAGGCGTCATCACTTCGCGGACGGTGACTTCAAGACGGTTCTCGAAACGCACGTCACGGGAAGTGACGATGCCGACCAGGTCGCCATCGTGCAGCACCGGAACACCGGAGATGTTGTGCGTGCGAGTGAGGTCGAACAAGTCACGCACGGTAGCGTCGGCTTCGATGGTGATCGGATCTTTCACCACACCGGCTTCGTAACGCTTGACCTTGCGCACTTCGGCAGCTTGCTGCTCGATGGTCATGTTCTTGTGGATGATGCCAATGCCGCCTTCCTGAGCCATGGCGATGGCCAGACGGGCTTCAGTGACGGTGTCCATGGCAGCGGAAATCAGAGGAATATTCAGCTCGATGCCACGGGTTAGGCGGGTCTTGAGACTGACTTCGTTAGGAAGCACCTCGGAATAACCAGGCACTAGGAGAATGTCGTCGAATGTCAGAGCTTCTTGGCTGATACGCAGCATCGCGGGGGCTCCCGAGCGGGAAAATGGAAGCGCGCCATTATATACACGCACCCTGCTAGGCTCAATGTAAAACTCTGACAAACTTGGTAATACTGATAGATGGAGAAAACCTGCAGCTTTTCAGGTGGGTTACAGCTCGACTTTGACCCAACTGATCTTCTGGTCCAGCCAGTCGGCAAATTCGTCGATAAAGCTTTGCTTGAACCCAGCCTCCGCCCAATTGTTGAAAATGAATCCCAGGTTGGAAAATCCGCATTCCTGCAGGAACAGAAAACCGTTGATGTCATCCTCATGCCCACACAGCGGGCAAGTGAAGTTGTCAGTGTGGCCAGGCATCCAGTCTTCCAGGCTTTCGAACAATGCCTCGCCGACCTCCTTAAGGCATTCCGGGCAGCCGGCTTCTTCGAGAAAACCTTTGGCTGGCGTATAGATGCAACGCTTGTAGATGATCTCCAGGCCGTTGACCGGCTCGTTGAACGGCAGCGCTTCGGGGTGCAGCACCACGGCGCGGGCGCCATCGGCCAGCGCGTAAGCCATGCGGTTGCCGGTACGCCCGCAGGTGCTCAGCTCTTCCTTGATGATGTTCTTACGCACCAGCCAGCGCACGATCGCGCGGGCGCGGGGTTCGTGGACGGGCAAGGTGGAGATTTTCGGGACAAGGATGCTTTGGGAGTTCATGGGAGTCCTGCGGTATGGCCACTGGCCTCATCGGGGGCGAGCCCCCTCCCACCTTTGAAGGTATTCACAATTCAAAATGTGCGAGGGGGCTTGCCCCCGATGAGGCTCTAAAGGCAGGCAGCTTAATCCCTGCCTCACACAGGTCAAGTACTCAAATACCGCCCGATCAAGGCAATACCACTGGCCAGCACCAGCCAAGTCACCAAACGCACAAAAGCCTCACGGGACATGCGCATCGTCAGCCTGCGCCCACACCACAGCCCGAGCGCCATCGCCGGCAACAAGCACAGCGCCAGCATCAGCAACGGCCCGTCGGCGTACACCCCGGCGATCAGGAACAGGCTCAGGCGCACCACCGTGCTGCAACTGATCAACGCGCTTTGTGTGGCGCGCGCCGCGTCCTTGGGCAAACGACTGTTCAAGTAGATCGCGTATAAAAAGCCGCCACTGCCGAACAGCGCGCCAAACAGACCGCCGACAGTGCCCATGGGCACCGACCAACCCGCCGCCAATTGAGTGGGCCGGGTCTTCACGGCCAAGCTGTAGATCGCATAGGCGCTGATGAACAGCCCCATCAACAGCAGCAACAGATCCGAATGCAGATTGAGCAGAAACACCACCCCGAGCGTGCAGCCCACGGCCATGCACGGCAGCAAGCGCAACAGCTCCGGCTGGTTCACATCACGCCGCGACTGCAGCAGATTGCCAAACGCCGCGACGAAATCCAGCAGCACCAGCAGCGGGATGATCTTCGACAGCGGCATAAACACAATCAGGATTGGCCCCGCCACCAGCGCCGTACCGAAACCGGCAATACCGAACACGATATAAGCCACGACCACGCCCAGGCCGATCACCGCCCAATCGATCCCACCAAACGACCACTGGCTCATCAACTCGACCGGGCTCATGGGTTATTCCTTTAAGGAGAAGGTCATCACTTTAGCCATCGGTGAGGGATGCGACTAATATCTTCAAAGCCCTTCACCTATCTCTAAAAGGCATGACGTGTGATCTCCACCCGCCAACTGCGCTACTTCGTCGAAATCGCCGACAGCGGCAGCTTCAGCGCCGCTGCCGAACGCCTGTTTGTAGCGCAATCGGCCCTGAGCCGACAGATCAAGGAGCTGGAAACCCAGCTGCAAACCCCACTGTTCGAACGCACTGCGCGCCAACCTAGGCTCACCGCCGCCGGCGAAGCGTTCTATCCACGGGCGCGCAACCTGCTGAGTGAGCTACTCAAGGCCAGCGAAATGGCGACACAAGTGGGTCACGGTCAACTTGGCACGTTGCGCCTGAGCCACTCAAGTACCGTGCCGATGAGCGGCCCATTGTTACAGGGCATCAGCACCTGGCTGGAGCGCTGCCCCGGCGTGTCGGTGGATATCGCCAAACTTTCCTCCGAAGCGCAGTTGGAGGAAATCGCCAACGGCCGCCTGGACGTTGGCCTGTTACGCCTGCCGGTGCTGCGCCAACGTGAAGGCGTGCAGGTGGAGCCTTTATATAGTGAGCAACTGCTGCTGGCGGTGCCGCCGAACCATCCACTCGCCCGCACAGACGGGCCGATCGAATGGGCGCAGCTCAAAGATGAAGCGTTTATCTCGATCCCTCATCCCCAGCGTGGCGGCCTGAGTTACCTGTCGGCGGAACTGTGCATGCGCGCCGGTTTTTTCCCCAGGGCGGCGCGGGTGATGTCGCGCAAGACCACCCAACTGCAACTGATCCAGGCCGGTTTCGGTATTGCCTTGTTACCAAAATCCATGCAGGACATTGCGCCTCCCAACCTGCACTTTTTGCCCCTCGCCGAACCGGATTGCCTGAGCACCGTGGCCCTGGCCCGCGCACAGGCGCCCAGCGCGCTGGTGGAGCAATTCTGTCAAACCCTGCACGAATGCCTATAAACTGCCGCCATGATTAAAGATCCCTTTGCCCGTCTGGGCCTGGACCGCGAAGTCCTGACTGTCAGCCAGCTCAACGGCCGCGCGCGGATGTTGCTGGAAGACGTGTTCACCAATATCTGGGTGGAAGGCGAGATCTCCAACCTTGCCCGCCCAGCCTCCGGCCACGTGTACTTCACCCTCAAGGACAGTGGCGCCCAGGTGCGTTGCGCACTGTTTCGCAACAATGCCGCACGGGTGCGCCAGGCGTTGAAGGATGGCTTGGCGGTCAAGGTGCGTGGCAAGGTCTCACTGTTCGAGGGCCGCGGTGACTATCAGCTGATCCTCGACACGGTGGAGCCGGCCGGTGACGGCGCGCTGCGCCTGGCTTTCGATGCCCTGAAGGAAAAACTCAGCGCCGAGGGCCTGTTCAGTGCCGAACGCAAAGTACCGCTGCCGGCGCACCCTCGGCGCATTGGCATTATCAGCTCACCAACCGGTGCAGTGATCCGCGACATCATCAGCGTGTTCCGCCGCCGTGCACCGCAGGTGCAATTGACGTTGATCCCCACTGCCGTGCAAGGCCGTGAAGCGATCCCGCAGATCGTGCGGGCGCTGAAACTGGCCGACGCCCGCGGCTTTGATGCGTTGATCCTGGCCCGTGGCGGCGGCTCACTGGAAGACCTCTGGTGCTTCAACGAAGAAGCCGTGGCCCGGGCGGTGGATGCCTGCGTCACACCGATCGTCAGTGCCGTCGGCCATGAAACCGATGTATCGATCAGCGACTTTGTCGCGGACGTTCGCGCCCCAACGCCCTCGGCCGCCGCTGAATTGCTGGCCCCGGATGCCAGCCACCTGGTGCGCCAGGTCGAAAGCCTGCACCGAAGGCTGGTGATGCTGATGCGCAACCGCCTCACCCACGACCGCCTGCGCCTGGAAGGCATGGCCCGCCGCCTGCGCCACCCCGGCGAACGCCTGCGCCAGCAAGCCCAGCGCCTGGATGACCTGGACATGCGCCTGCGCCGTGCGTTCGAACGCAGCCTCAATACCCGCCGCGAACGCCTGATTCGCCTGGAAACCCGCCTTGCCGGCCAACACCCGGGGCGCCAACTGGCCTTGTTGCGCCAGCGCCTGGACAGCCTCGCCGAACGCCTGCCCCGCGCCATGCGCGAAGGCCTCAAGGCCCGCCGCCTGCAACTGCAAAGCCAGGTGCAGACGCTGCAGGTGGTCAGCCCGCTGGCGACCCTGGGCCGGGGTTACAGCATTCTGCTGGACGAACGCGGCCAGGCCATCCGCAACGCCGCACAGACCCACACCGGCCAGCGGCTGACCGCGCGTCTTGGTGAAGGCCAATTGCAGGTGCGGGTGGAAGACAACCACCTGACACCCGTCACCCTTTCGTTATTGGATTGATCGATGCCACGTTTACTCAGCCTGTTAATGCTGCTGTGCCTTGCCTTTAATGCCCATGCCGACAGCTACATCACCCGCACCCTGAACAAACCGGTGCCCGGCGGCGTTGCGGTGGTCGATCTCGGCCCTTCGGCGACGGCGCCCAAAGCCACTTACCAAGGCAAACCGGTGCTGGTGGTCAAGGAGCAGGACAACTGGCTGGCGATTGTGGGTATCCCGCTGACCGTCAAGCCGGGCAACGAGCGCATCATCAGCGGCGGGCGCAACCTGCCATTTATCGTCGGTTACAAGAAATACCCGGAACAACGCATCACCTTGAAAAACAAAAGCCAGGTCAACCCCGACCCGGCCCAGCTCAAGCGCATCGAGGGCGAACTGGCGGTGCAGATCAAGGCCTACCGCACCTTCAGCCCCAACCTGCCGAGCAACCTCGTACTGGATAAACCGGTGAATGGGCCGCTGTCGAGCAAGTTCGGCGTGCGCCGCTTCTTCAATGGCGAGGAGCGCAACCCGCATTCCGGCCTGGACTTCGCCGTCGGTGCCGGCACCCCGATCAAAACCCCGGCAGCGGGTAAAGTGATCCTGACCGGCAACTACTTCTTCAACGGCAACACTGTGTTCGTTGACCATGGCCAGGGCTTTATCAGCATGTTCTGCCATATGTCGAAGATCGACGTGAAAACCGGCGATCAACTGGCACGCGGCGCCGTGGTCGGCAAGGTTGGCTCGACAGGCCGCGCGACCGGGCCGCATATGCATTGGAACGTCAGCCTCAATGATGCGCGGGTGGACCCGGCGATCTTTATCGGCGCATTCCAACCTTGATCGGCTCGATTGCGCGCTCGCCAAAGGGCGCGCAATAAATACCAGGCCGCAGATAATTACCCACTATAAAATCTCGTTTTACGCACCAATAGCAGAACTTCTCTCAATTTTTCTCGACTGCTTGCCATCTTTCACCTCGGCGGTTAGGGTTGAGCTTATGAAAACCTCTCACACCCTCATTCAGCTCCGCCAGCACCGCAGCCTGTGCCTCGTCAGCGCACGACTGCCAGGCTGAATCGATCTGTCTCGTCCCCGGTTTTATCCCTAATAAACGCTTTCCGGCAGGCCGCCTCTTCTCGGCCCTACAACAAGGATTTTTCTGATGAGCATGCTCAAAGACCCGTCTTCCAAGTACCGTGCGTTCCCGACTATCGATATCCCGGACCGCACCTGGCCTTCGAAAACCATCACCAGCGCGCCGATCTGGTGCAGTTCCGACCTGCGTGATGGCAACCAGTCGCTGATCGAGCCAATGGACGCGGTTAAAAAGCTGCGTTTCTGGAAGACCCTGGTGGCGGTCGGCGTGAAGGAAATCGAGGCTTCGTTCCCGGCGGCCTCGCAAACCGACTTCGACTTTGTACGCACCCTGATCGAAGACAACCACATCCCCGAGGACACCACCATCCAGGTGCTGACCCAGGGTCGTGAAGACCTGATTGCGCGGACCTTCGAATCCCTGCGCGGTGCCAAGAAGGCCATCGTGCACCTGTATAACGCCACGTCGCCGTCGTTCCGTCGCATCGTGTTCAACCAGGATAAGGAAGGCATCAAGGCCATCGCGGTCAACGCCGCCAAGCTGTTCGTCAAATACGCCGCCCAGCAGCCTGAAACCCATTGGACCTTCGAATACTCGCCGGAGACCTTCAGCGCCACCGAGCTGGAGTTCGCCAAGGAAGTGTGTGATGCAGTGATCGAGGTGTGGAACCCGACACCTGAGCACAAGATGATCCTCAACCTGCCGGCCACCGTTGAATGCGCGACGCCGAACATCTATGCCGACCAGATCGAGTGGTTCGGTCGCCATATCAACCGTCGTGACAGCGTGATCATCAGCCTGCACACCCACAACGACCGTGGCACCGGCGTTGCCGCCACCGAGCTGGGCCTGATGGCTGGTGCCGACCGTGTCGAAGGCTGCCTGTTCGGCAACGGCGAGCGTACCGGTAACGTCGACCTGGTCACCGTGGCACTGAACATGTACACCCAGGGCCTCGACCCACAGCTGGACTTCTCCGACATCGACGGCGTGCGCAAAGTCGTCGAGGAGTGCAACCAGATCCAGGTGCACCCACGCCACCCCTACGTCGGCGACCTGGTGCACACCGCCTTCTCCGGCTCTCACCAGGACGCAATCCGCAAGGGTTTCGCCCAGCAGAAAGACGATGCGCTGTGGGAAGTGCCGTACTTGCCGATCGACCCGGCCGACATCGGCCGCAGCTACGAGGCCGTGATTCGAGTGAACAGCCAGTCGGGCAAAGGCGGTATCGCCTACCTGTTGGAGCAGGAATACGACATCAGCTTGCCGCGCCGCATGCAGATCGAATTCAGCCAGGTGGTGCAGGCCGAAACCGACCGCATCGGCCTGGAGATGACCGCACAGCAGATCTACGCGTTGCTGCAGCGCGAGTACCTGCAAGCCAACACCCCGTACGCGCTGGTCAGCCACCGCCTGCAGGAAGAGAACGGCAACAGTTCGGTAGAAGTCGAAGTCTCGGGCAAGGGCCAGGGTGAAACCAACCTGCGCTGGCACGGCAAGGGCTACGGTACCCTGGAAGCCCTGGTCGCCGCCCTGCCGATCAAGGTGGAGATCATGGACTACAACGAACATGCCATCGGCGCAGGTACCAATGCCAAGGCGGCGGCCTACATTGAGCTGCGTGTGAATGGCGAGCGCCCGGTGCACGGCGTGGGCATTGATGAAAACATCACTACGGCGAGCTTCAAAGCGGTGTTCAGTGCGCTGAACCGTTCGTTGAGCCAGCTGGAAGCGAAAGCGGCGTAAGCCCTACCGCTGAAATGCAAAAGGCCCCTGGGTGAGAATCCAGGGGCCTTTTTTGTTTGAGATATCAGGGCGTTCGGTCTGGCCTCATCGGGAGCAAGCCCCCTCCCACACTTGGAATGCATTCCAAATGGTGGGAGGGGGCTTGCTCCCGATGGCGAAATGACAAACAGCGAGAACCGATCAGACAAACTGAAAACTATCGGCATCCAGGTTCGCTGGAAACCGGGTGCGATAATCCGCCAGCTCCGCCGCGACCAGGCACACCTGGAACACCCCATCCGCCTCGCCGGCACTCAGCAAGGTCTCGCCCTGGAAATCCAGCACCTGGCTGTCACCGGTATAGGCAAAGCCTTTGCCATCGGTGCCCACCCGGTTCACTGCAGCCACGTAACACAGGTTTTCGATGGCTCGCGCCGGCAGCAGGCGGTTCCAATGCAGGCGGCGGGCACCCGGCCAGTTGGCGGTGTACAGCAGCAGATCGGTGTCCTGGGCGTCGCGGCTCCACACCGGGAAGCGCAGGTCGTAGCAAATCAGCGGGCGAATACGCCAGCCTTTCAATTCAAACTGTACCTGGCGCTCGCCCGGCGTGTAGTGGTCATGCTCGCCCGCCATACGGAACAGGTGGCGTTTATCGTAATGCAGCACCTCGCCATCCGGGCGCGCCCACAGCAGGCGGTTGCGGTGGCTGCCGTCCGCCGCCTGGATGATGACGCTGCCGGTGATTACCGCGTTGTGCTTCGCTGCCTGGGCCTTAAGCCATTGATGGGTAGGCCCCTGTTCCGGCTCGGCGAGCGTGGCCGACTCCATCGAAAAACCGGTGGTGAACATTTCCGGCAACACGATCAGGTCAGCCCCTGTCACCTGCTCCAGCAACAGCTCGAAGTGTTCAAGGTTGGCCTGGCGGTCATGCCAGGCCAAGTGGGTCTGGACCAGGGCAATATTCAGATTCGGCAATGTACTCAGATCACGCATAGTTTTTCGGCCGCTTGTCGCAGCGTCTCCTCGCGTTTGGCAAAGCACAGGCGCACCAGGCGCTGGCCTTGGGGTGGGTGCTGATAGAACACCGAGACCGGGATGGTCGCCACACCGTGTTCACGGGTCATCCACAGTGACATGGCGACGTCATCCAGGTCCGGGCGAATCTGCGAATAATCCACCAGTTGAAAGTAAGTACCGCTCACCCGGGTAAAGCTCAAGCGCGACGGGGTCAGCAGGTCGCAGAACAGATCACGCTTGGCTTGATAGAACGCCGGCAGTTCGTCGACGTGCTCCGGATGTTCGGCCATGAAGTCGGCCAAAGCATACTGCAGCGGGGTCACTCCGCAGAAGTTGACATATTGATGCACCTTGCGCAGTTCGGCCGTCAGGGCCGGTGGCGCGACGACGTAGCCGGTTTTCCAGCCGGTGACGTGGTAGGTCTTGCCAAAAGAACTGACCACGAACGCACGCGAGTACAGCTCTGCATGGGCCAATACGCTGACGTGGGGCACGCCATCGAATACCAAGTGTTCGTAAACCTCATCACTGACCAGATAAATATCACGGTCGCGGATCAGTTCGGCCAACTGGTCCAGCTCGGCACGACTGATCAATGCGCCAGTAGGGTTGTGCGGGGTGTTGAGGATAATCATGCGCGTGCGCGGCGAAAGTGCAGCCTTGATCTTTTCAAAATCCAGGGCAAAACCGTGCAGGCTCAACTGCACATGGATGCACCGACCGCCGGCAAGTTCGACGGAGGGCTCGTAGCTGTCGTAGCAAGGGTCGAACACGATGACTTCATCACCCTGGCGAATCACCGCCTGGATCGCGCAGAAAATCGCCTCAGTGGCGCCGGGCGTGATGGTCACCTCAGTGTCAGCATTGACCGTGGCGCCATAACTGCGGGCGATCTTGGCGGCCACCTGCTGACGCAGCACCGGCAGGCCGGTCATTGGCGCATATTGGTTGTGGCCCAGGGCGATGTGCTTGCCCACCGCGTCGAGCAAACCCTGGGGGCCGTTGAAGTCCGGAAACCCTTGGGACAGGTTGAGCGCGCCGGTTTCGGCAGCGAGTTGCGACATGGTGGTGAAAATGGTCGTGCCGACATTCGGCAGCTTGCTGGTGATCATCGAAAGGCCCCTGCAGGTAAGCCTCAAGTTTTAAGCTGCTGGTTGCATCGGGTCAAGGCACAAACCACCGTGCACAAAAAAGGGCTCATCAAGAGCCCTTTTTGCAAGATCGAAATCAGCGCTTATCGCGGCGCTTCTTGTCGGCCTTCTTATGGTGGCTCATCAAACGACGCTTCTTGTTCACCTGACGGTCAGTCAAGGTGTTCTTGTTGCCTTCGTATGGGTTCTCGCCACCTTTGAACTCGATACGGATCGGCGTACCGACCAGCTTCAAGACACGACGGTAGGTGTTTTCCAGGTAACGCACATAGGACTTCGGCACCTTCTCGATCTGGTTACCGTGGATCACGATAATCGGCGGGTTGGCACCGCCCAAGTGGGCGTAACGCAGTTTGATCCGGCGGTTGTTGACCATCGGCGGCGCGTGCTCGCCAACGGCGTCTTCCAGGATCTGGGTCAGGCGGCTTGTGGGCCAGCGGGTAACCGCAGACCTGAACGAGTTCTGTACGGACGCATAGAGGTTGCCCACGCCAGTGCCGTGCAGTGCCGAGATAAAGTGGATATCGGCGAACTCGACGAAGAACAGGCGACGCTGCAACTCGGTCTTGACGAAATCGCGCTCGCTCGGCGTCATGCCGTCCCACTTGTTGATCGCGATGACCAATGCGCGACCGGCCTCCAGGGCAAAGCCCAGCAGGTTGAGGTCGTGGTCTACCACGCCTTCGCGGGCGTCCATCACAAAGATCACCACGTTGGCGTCCTTGATGGCCTGCAGGGTTTTCACCACGGAGAACTTTTCAACTTCCTCGTGGATCTTGCCGCGCTTGCGCACACCGGCGGTGTCGATCAGCGTGTACTTTTCCTCGTTACGTTCGAACGGGATGTAGATGCTGTCGCGGGTGGTGCCGGGTTGGTCGTACACGATAACCCGGTCCTCACCGAGCATGCGGTTGACCAGCGTCGACTTGCCGACGTTCGGGCGGCCGATGATGGCGATCTTGATACCGTCTTTCTCGCTCGGGCCTGGAATGCGCTTGGCTTCCTCACCTTCGGCGACGATCTCTTCCTCACCCTCTTCTTCCTCGACATCATCCTTGGGGAAACTGCTCAGGGCAATTTCCAGCATCTGGCTGATGCCGCGACCGTGGGCACCGGCGATCGGGATCGCATCACCCAGGCCCATCGGGCTGAATTCGGCACGGGCCAACTCAGGATCGATGTTGTCGATCTTGTTGGCGACCACATAGGAACGCTTGTTGCGCTTGCGCAGGTGCTCGCCAATCATCTGGTCGGCAGCGGTATAGCCCGCACGGGCATCCACCAGGAACAACACGACATCGGCTTCTTCGATGGCCAGCAGCGACTGCTCGGCCATTTTTTCGTCCATGCCATGCTCGTCACCGGAAATACCACCGGTGTCGACAATAATGTAGGAGCGCCCTTGCCACTTTGCCTCACCGTATTGGCGATCACGGGTCAGACCGGACAAGTCGCCGACGATGGCGTCGCGAGTCCTGGTCAGGCGGTTGAACAAGGTGGACTTGCCGACGTTAGGTCGGCCCACCAGGGCGATTACGGGAACCATGCGGCTCTCCACTTCGTTATTTCAGAAAATACAAAAGCCGCTGCAAGGCAGCGGCTGGTGCTCGACTGTAGGGGCGAGCTTGCTAGCTCCTACAGGTGAAGCTGCTTGAGGGGCTAGCCCCAAGCATAGTTCTTACTTGATGGTCAGGGCTTCCAGCTTGCCGCTGTTGCCGAACACATAAAGCATGTTACCCACGACCAGCGGACGAACACGCAGGCCGTCGCTGTCGATACGCTCGCGACCGACAAAACGACCATCCACCTGGCTCAGCAGATGCAGGTAACCTTCGAAGTCACCTACCGCCACGTAGCTGGAGAACACTTCCGGCGCCGACAGTTGACGGCGAGCCAGCGAGTCATTGCTCCAAAGTGCAGTAGTGGAACGCTCGTCGACACTTTCAACGGTGCCGGACGCCAGGCTTACGTAGACGCTGCCAAAACCTTGGGCGACACCGGCGTAGCTGGAAGCATCACGCTGCCAGTTGATCCGGCCGCTTTGCAGGTCCAGCGCAGCAACGCGCCCCTGATAAGTGGCCACGTAGATCGTCTCGCCCGACAGCAGCAAGCCGCCGTCGATGTCGACCACGCGATCCAGCTCGGAGCGACCTTGCGGGATGGCAACACGGGTTTCCCAGGCCGGCACGCCGTTCTGGGTATCCAGGGCGACCACTTTACCGGTGGACAGGCCCGCAACGGCCAGGTTATTGGTCACAATCGGACCACTGGTACCGCGCAAGGTCAACACCGCCGGGGTGCTGTCATACAACCAGCGCTGGTTGCCGGTGGCGGCATCCAGGCCGATCAGACGGTCATCCTGGGTCTGCACCACGACAATATCGCCGTTGGTGGCAGGCGCGGAGAGGACTTCACTGGTCACGCGAGCGCGCCATTTCTCTTCACCGTTGCTCGAGTCCAAGGCGACCACTTCGCCTTTGAGCGTACCGATCAACACCATGCCGTAGCCGACGCCCACACCACCGGAAACCGGCATGTCGAGGTCTTTCTTCCATTTGACGTCGCCGTTCATGCGGTCCATGGACATAACGACGCCAGTGGAGTCAGTGGCCACAATGTTGTCGCCGTCGATTGCCGGCTGCAACAGGTTGTAGAGATCACCCTGGCCGTCACCGACGGAGCGGCTCCACTGCTTTTGCAGGACCACTTCTTCCTTGAAGCTGGTCAGCTCGGCCGGAGGCAGTTCTTTTTTGCTGTTGCTGCTGCAACCCGCGGCCAGAACGGCCAGAGCCAGCAATGCTGCATGTTTCCAACGGATCACGTCACGCATCCCCTTTGGCCAAGTCGTCCAGCTTGATTTGTAAGCCACCGACCGCCGCTTCATCAGACAGCGCGGCCTTGGCTTTTTGGTACGCAGCATGGGCTTCGTCGGTACGACCCAATTGGACCAACAGGTCGCCCTTGAGCTCTTCACGAGTGGCCACAAATGCCTTGTCAGCATCGCCGTCGAGCAGTTTGAGTGCTTCGTCAGCCTTGTTCTGTGCCGCCAATACCTGTGCCAGGCGCTGACGTGCGATCTCACCCAGGGTCGGGTTGGTCGGCTTGTCGGCGATAGCCTTCAGCTCAACGGCTGCATCATCCAGCTTGCCGGTGTCGACCGCGACTTTCGCGACGAACAGGCTACCGTACTGGGCGTAGGTGCTACCGCCAAATTCGCTTTTCAGCTTGCCGGCCAGGTCGGCAACCTGCGCCGGGTCAGGCTTGCCATTCGGGGTCAGCGTGGTTTCCAGCAATTGCTGATAGAGGATCGAGGCGCCTTGGGACTGGTTAGCCTGATACTTGTGCCAGGCTTGCCAGCCGAACACCACCACTAACGCCAGCAGACCGCCAGTAACCAGGGGCTTGCCGTTACGCTGCCACCAGTCCTTGAACTCGGCCAGTTGCTCATCATCAGTACTCGACACCCCAATACTCCTTAATCGCTAAATTCGGCTGTTCGACAGCTCAACCCTGCACGACGCAGGTGGCCAAGTGCGCGGCGAGCGCATCAAAGGCAATGTTTTGTTGTTCGCCCTGGCCACGCAGGGGTTTGAAACCTATCACTTGCTGGGCCAGCTCGTCATCGCCGAGGATCAGCGCATACAGTGCACCGCTCTTGTCAGCCTTCTTGAACTGGCTCTTGAAGCTGCCGGCACCGGCATTGATCTGCAGGCGCAGGTTCGGCAGTTGGTCGCGTACTTTTTCGCTCAAGGCCAGGGCCGCCAGTTCGGCGGCCTCGCCAAAGGCGCACAGGTACACGTCCACCTGACGGGAAATCTCTTCAGGGATCTGCTCCAGGGTTTCCAGCAGCAGGATCAGCCGCTCGATCCCCATGGCGAAACCCACGCCGGTAGTCGGCTTGCCGCCCATCTGCTCAACCAGGCCGTCGTAGCGACCACCGGCACACACGGTACCTTGGGCGCCAAGCTTGTCGGTGACCCACTCGAACACGGTCTTGCTGTAGTAATCGAGGCCGCGAACCAGTTTCGGGTTGATCACGTACGGAATACCGGCGGCATCCAGGCGAGCCTTGAGGCCCTCGAAGTGCGTACGGGACTCGTCGTCCAGGTAGTCGGCCATTTTCGGCGCGTCGACCAGTACGGCCTGGGTGTCGGCGTTCTTGGTATCCAATACGCGCAACGGGTTGGTTTTCAGACGACGCTGGCTGTCTTCATCCAACTTGTCCAGGTGGGCGGACAGGTACTCGACCAGGGCTTCGCGATAGCGGCCCCGGGATTCGCTGGTGCCCAGGCTGTTGAGTTCGAGCTTGACCGCATCGCGGATGCCCAACTGGCCCCACAGGCGCCAGGTCAGCACGATCAGCTCGGCGTCGATGTCCGGGCCGTCCAGGTTGAAGACTTCGCAACCGATCTGGTGGAACTGGCGATAACGCCCTTTCTGTGGACGCTCGTGGCGGAACATCGGGCCGATGTACCAGAGCTTCTGGGTCTGGCCACCACCGGTAATGCCATGTTCGAGCACGGCGCGCACGCACGCGGCGGTACCTTCCGGACGCAGGGTCAGGGAGTCGCCATTGCGGTCTTCAAAGGTGTACATCTCTTTTTCAACGATGTCGGTTACTTCACCGATGGAGCGCTTGAACAGCTCGGTGAACTCGACGATCGGCATGCGGATCTGCTTGTAACCGTAGTTATCCAACAGACGCGCGACCGTGCTCTCGAAGTAACGCCACAGTGGCGTCTGCTCCGGCAGGATGTCGTTCATGCCACGGATGGCTTGCAGAGACTTGCTCACATCTAATCCTTAAATTCGTTCTTAGCCGCGCGCGATCAGCGCTGCGTCAGCCGCGACCTTCTCGGCCGCTTTCTCGCGGATCAGCCTTTCAAGCTCATCCACCAGATTGTCATTCGTCAACTTCTGCGCCGGCTTGCCGTCGATGTAGATCAGGTTCGGTGTGCCACCGGTCAAACCGATGTGCGCCTCTTTGGCTTCACCGGGGCCGTTGACCACGCAACCGATCACCGCAACATCCAGCGGCACCAGCAGGTCTTCGAGGCGCCCTTCAAGATCGTTCATGGTTTTCACCACGTCGAAGTTCTGCCGCGAGCAGCTCGGGCAGGCAATGAAGTTGATGCCACGGGAGCGCAAATGCAGGGATTTGAGAATGTCGTAACCGACCTTCACTTCCTCTACCGGGTCTGCCGCCAGGGAGATGCGGATAGTATCGCCAATCCCTTCGGCGAGCAGCATACCGAGACCCACTGCAGATTTCACTGTGCCTGAACGCAAACCGCCCGCTTCAGTGATACCCAGGTGCAGCGGCTGCACGATTTCCTTGGCCAGCAAGCGGTAGGCTTCGACCGCCATGAATACGTCGGAGGCCTTTACGCTGACCTTGAAGTCCTGGAAATTCAGGCGCTCGAGGTGTTCAACGTGGCGCAACGCCGATTCAACCAGCGCCGCCGGGGTAGGCTCGCCGTATTTCTTTTGCAGGTCTTTTTCCAGGGAGCCGGCGTTGACGCCGATACGGATCGGAATGCCACGGTCACGGGCCGCATCCACCACCGCACGTACCCGGTCTTCGCGACCGATGTTGCCCGGGTTGATGCGCAGGCAGTCCACGCCCAGCTCGGCGACGCGCAAGGCGATCCTGTAGTCGAAGTGAATGTCGGCGACCAAGGGCACCTTGACCAACTGCTTGATGCGGCCGAACGCTTCGGCAGCGTCCATATCCGGCACGGAAACCCGCACGATGTCGACGCCGGCGGCTTCCAGACGGTTGATCTGGGCAACGGTGGCAGCCACATCGTTGGTGTCGCTGTTGGTCATGCTTTGTACCGCGATGGGGGCATCACCACCCACCGGCACCGAGCCGACCCAGATCTTGCGCGATACGCGACGTTTGATTGGAGATTCGCCGTGCATGACTATTGTCCCAACTTGAGGCGAGCAGTCTCGCCACTGGTGAACGGCGCCACGTCCACAGGCTGGCCGTTGTAGGCCACTTGCGCGCCACGGGCATAGCCCAGACGCAGCGTCAAAGGAGGCTTGCCGCCTTGGTCGAGCGTATCTCCCTTACGCTTCAGACCGCTAAACAGCACTTTGCCATTGCCATCGGTGACTTGTGTCCAGCAGTCAGCGATGAACGTGATCTGGATGTGGCCATCACCGGCGATCAACGCAGGCGTGGTCGGCGCGGAAACCGCCGGAGCGGACGGGGTAGCCGGCACGGCCGCGGCTTGCGCCGGCACCGGTGCGACCGGCACATGAGCCTGGGCAACTGGAGCGGCAGGCGTAGCGGGTACGGCTGGCGTCGGTACGGCAGCAGTCGCAGCAGGCGGGGTTTGCTCTTGCTGGGCCGGCTGATCGGCGACAGCCGGCGCTTGAGGCGCAGCCTGGGCTTCGGTAACGGCCTGGTCTTCCGGCTCATCCAACGGATGGATCTGGGTGGTGCCGTCGGCACTTTCGACTTCGACGTGCTCCAGGGCGTTACTGGTCAAATCCTTGTTGCGCTGGGAGGTCTGGTCCTGCCACCAGACGAAACCACCGCCGATCACGGCGACCAGCAGCAACAGGCTGACAATACGCAAAATGGTGTGGGATACACGCACGGGCTCTTCGATACGCCCCAGGCCATGGACATTGCTGCCCTGGGAGTCGGTACCGGTGAACTGGTCGAATTCCTGGACCAGCACGGCCTGGTCGATGCCCAGCAACTTGGCGTAGGCACGGATATAGCCGCGGGCGAAGGTATGCCCCGGCAACTTGTCGAACGCGCCGGCCTCCAGGTTGGCCAGGGACGTGCTGGTCAAATTGAGCTTGAGGGCCACTTCTGCCAGCGACCAGCCATTGCTTTCGCGGGCCTGACGCAAGGTCTCGCCTGGGTTTACGCGATTAGCTGCTACAACTTCCGGGGGCGCCGCTTTCATCATTACTCCGACAGGTATTGCTGATATTCCGGCGTACCGGGATAGAGTCGTTCGAGTTGCTGGCCAAAACGTGCGGCGGTATCAGGTTCGTCATGAACCGTCGCCAAGCGCACACCGAGCAATAGACTACGTGCATTTTGCCCGCTGAGCAGGCTAAAGCGCTCGTAATAGTCACGTGCCGGCACATAATGCCTGTCTTCGTAAGACAACTCAGCCATTTCGAGCAAGGCCCGTGGCTGGCGACTATTCAAATGCAGGGCTTTTTCCAGTTGCTGGCGGGCATTGTCGCGCTGACCGAGACGCACCGAAGTGACGCCCAGGTTCTCGAATACCCGCGACCGCTCCGGGTAAAGAGTATCGGCGGATGCCTGCTGGAAATAACTTGCGGCCTGGTCATAGCGTTTCTGCTCGAACAGGAAGCTGCCGTAATTGTTCAGCAACCGTGGGTCAGCAGGTCGGGAGGCCAGGGCCTTGAGAAAATACTGCTCGGCCAATTCAGGCTCGGCCTGGGCCTGGAACACCAGGGCCAGGGCGGCATTCGCGTCGGCATCGCCACCGTCCAGTTCAAGGGCCTTTTTCAAGGGCACCTTGGCCTGCTCGCTCATGCCTTGGCGCAGGTAACCCAAGCCCAATTGCACATAGGCAACTCGCGCCTCATCACGGCCTTTACCGGTCTGCAACGGGCGCTCATGGCCCGATGAAACACAACCGGCCGCAAGGCCGGCAACAAGCAAGAGCAGCGCAAGGCGCAAGGGCATAGAGATCCTCTCTCAGATTCGATTCACAGCAATTTGCGGCAAATCGTCGGCGGCGTTCAATTCACGCACCGCGATGTAACGCTCGCTGCGGCGGGTGCGGTCCATCACCTGCCCTACCAATTGGCCACAGGCGGCGTCGATGTCCTCGCCACGCGTGGTGCGTACGGTGACGTTGTAACCGGCCTGGTGCAGTTGATCCTGGAAACGACGGATGGCGTTGTTGCTCGGCCGTTCGTAGCCAGAATGAGGAAACGGGTTAAACGGAATCAGGTTGATCTTGCACGGGATGTTCTTGAGCAACTCGATCATCTCGACCGCGTGTTCAACCTTGTCGTTGATGTCTTTGAGCAAGGTGTACTCGATGGTCAGCACGCGCTTTTCGCCCAGGGACGACATGTAGCGCTGGCAAGATTCGAGCAGCATCTTAAGCGGATACTTCTTGTTGATCGGCACCAATTGGTTACGCAATGCGTCATTGGGTGCGTGCAGCGACAACGCCAGGGAGACGTCGATGTGCTTGGACAGCTCATCGATCATCGGTACCACGCCGGAGGTCGACAGGGTCACACGGCGCTTGGAGATGCCGTAGCCCAGGTCGTCCATCATCAGGTGCATGGCCGAAACAACGTTGTCGAAGTTCAGCAGCGGCTCACCCATGCCCATCATCACCACGTTGGTGATGGCACGGTCGACGGTCGCCGGGACGCTGCCAAAGGATTTGTTGGCAATCCACACCTGGCCGATGACTTCGGCGGCGGTGAGGTTGCTGTTGAAGCCTTGCTTGCCGGTGGAGCAGAAACTGCAGTCCAGGGCACAGCCTGCCTGGGACGAAACGCACAAGGTGCCGCGCTTGCCCTGGGGAATGTATACGGTCTCGACGCAGCTGCCGGACGCCACGCGCACCACCCACTTACGGGTGCCGTCGCTGGAGATGTCCTCGCTGACCACTTCAGGACCACGGACTTCGGCAATGGCCTTGAGCTTGTCGCGCAGGGCCTTGCTGACGTTCGTCATGGCATCGAAATCGTCGACGCCAAAGTGGTGAATCCACTTCATTACCTGACCGGCACGGAAACGCTTCTCCCCGATTGAGTCGAAGAATTTTTCCATTTCCTGTTGAGTCAGCCCCAGCAGGTTGGTTTTAACAGTCGATGTAGTCATGGATTCACCCTCACTCTTTAAGCCGATGCTTAGCGAGCGGTTACTTCAGTAGCAGCGAAAAAGTAAGCGATTTCGCGAGCAGCAGCGGCTTCGGAGTCCGAACCGTGAACAGCGTTGGCGTCGATGGACTCGGCGAAGTCAGCACGGATGGTGCCGGCAGCGGCTTCTTTAGGGTTGGTAGCGCCCATCAGCTCACGGTTCAGAGCGATAGCGTTTTCACCTTCCAGAACCTGAACAACAACAGGACCAGAGATCATGAAGGCAACCAGGTCGCCGAAGAAACCACGAGCGCTGTGCTCAGCGTAGAAGCCTTCAGCTTCAGCCTTGGACAGTTGCTTGAGTTTCGAAGCTACAACCTTCAGGCCGGCTTTTTCGAAACGAGTGGTGATCTCGCCGATGACGTTTTTTGCAACAGCGTCAGGCTTGATGATGGAGAAAGTACGTTGAACAGCCATGGTGTAACTCCAGAAACGGTAATTTACGAAAAATTAAACCCGAGAATTATACGCGGGTTATTGGGTATTGCCTAACTGCGTGAGGAAGGCGTCAGTCCTGTTCTTCTTTCCAGGCGGTCTGGATAGCTTCCAGGACCTTTTCGCCGCCACGGTCCCGCTCATCCTCAAACCCCGGCAAAGCCATGACCATGTCACGCAAAGCGACAAAGTTCAGCGAATAAGGGTCCAGATCCGGATAACCATCAGCCAGCAGAATGGCGATTTCTTGTACATCAACCCATTTCAGGCTCATGACATTTCCTTGAATCAATGCGGCGCTTCGGCCGCATGGTTGAGCGAATACTTCGGAATTTCGACAGTGATGTCTTCAGTCCCGACCTTTGCCTGACAGCTTAGGCGCGATTGCGCCTCAAGGCCCCACGCACGATCAAGAAAGTCTTCCTCCAGCTCATCGGCTTCTTCAAGGGAGTTGAAACCCTCGCGAATGATGCAATGGCAGGTGGTGCAGGCGCAGACACCGCCACAGGCACTCTCGATCTCGATGTGGTTGTCATGGGCAACTTCGAGGATGGACTTGCCGGTCTCAGCCTCCACGACCATACCGTCCGGGCAATGCTCGGCGTGTGGCAGAAAAATGACCTGCGGCATTAATTATTCCTCGATTTCATTCAGGTTGCGCCCGGCCAGTGCGGCTTTCACCGTCTGATCCATGCGGCGGGCGGCAAAAGCATCGGTCACTTGCGACAGGCGCTTGGTCTGTTGCTCGATGGCGTACCCATCGGTGCCTTTCATCAGTTCGGCCAATTCCTGCATCTGCAGGTCGATGACCATGCGCTCTTCGGCATCCAGCAGGCGTTCGCCATCCGCATCGAGGGCGCCCTGCACCGCTTCGAGCAGACGTTGGGCATCCACCTGCTGCTCACGCAAGACACGGGCGACCTTGTCATCACCGGCATATTGGAACGAATCCTTGAGCATCTTGGCGATTTCGCCGTCAGTCAGGCCGTAGGACGGCTTGACCTGGATACTGGCTTCAACCCCCGACCCCAGCTCACGCGCAGCCACATTCAGCAAGCCGTCGGCGTCAACCTGGAAGGTCACGCGAATCTTCGCCGCACCCGCCACCATTGCCGGAATACCGCGCAATTCAAAGCGCGCCAGGGAGCGGCAGTCGCTGATCAACTCGCGCTCGCCTTGCAGCACATGAATCATCATGGCCGTCTGGCCATCTTTATAAGTGGTGAAGTCTTGAGCGCGGGCGACCGGGATGGTGGTGTTGCGTGGAATCACCTTCTCCATCAGGCCACCCATGGTTTCCAGCCCCAGGGACAGCGGAATCACGTCAAGCAACAGCAGTTCGCCGCCGTCACGCTTGTTACCCGCCAACGTGTCGGCCTGGATCGCTGCGCCGATAGCGACGACCTGGTCCGGGTCGATTTCAGTCAACGGCTGACGACCAAAAGCTTCGGCCACCGCCTCGCGGACACGCGGCACGCGGGTAGAACCGCCGACCATCACCACCGCACCGACGTCTTCCAGCTCGACACCGGAGTCACGCACCGCGCGACGGCAGGCTTTCAAGCTACGGGCCACCATCGGCTCGATCAACGCATCGAAGGCTTCGCGAGTCAGCTCGGCCGACCAGTCGCCGTAGGACACTTGCACAGAGGCCGCATCCGTCAGCGCTTCCTTGGCCGCGCAGGCAGCTTGCAGCAGGTTGCGCTGGGCGCCCGGGTCCAGATCGGCGGACAAACCGGCATTGGTGATGATCCAGCCAGCGATAGCGTGATCGAAGTCATCGCCGCCCAGGGCGCTGTCGCCACCGGTGGCCAGCACTTCGAAGACACCGCCGGTCAGGCGCAGGATCGAGATATCAAAGGTGCCGCCGCCCAGGTCGTAGATTGCAACCAGGCCCTCGGCGTGCTGGTCCAGGCCATAGGCCACAGCCGCAGCGGTCGGTTCGTTGAGCAGGCGCAGCACGTTCAGGCCGGCGAGCTTGGCCGCATCCTTGGTGGCCTGGCGCTGGGCGTCATCGAAATAAGCGGGAACCGTGATCACCGCACCGACCAGTTCGCCGCCCAAGGTGTGTTCAGCACGCTGGCGCAGCACCTTGAGGATATCGGCCGACACTTCCACAGGACTTTTCGGGCCCTGCACGGTGTCGATGAACGGCATGTGCGACTCGCCGCCGACAAAGCGGTAAGGCAGCTGGTCGCCCAATTGCTTGACGTCGGACAGACCACGACCCATCAAGCGCTTCACCGACAGTACGGTATTCAAAGGATCGGTAGACGCTGCCAACTTGGCCGACTCACCGACTTCGGTGCGATCGACGTGGTAGCGCACGGCGGACGGCAGGATAACCTGGCCGTCAGCATCGGGCAGCGGCTCGGACAGGCCGCTGCGCAAGGCAGCAACCAGGGAATTGGTGGTGCCCAGGTCAATCCCGACCGCCAGGCGACGCTGGTGCGGTTGAGGGCTTTGGCCGGGTTCGGCGATCTGCAGTAGAGCCATGGTAATCAGGTCTTATCTGTCTATCAGGCGTGCGACACGGGCAGCACTGGGTTAATCGTCGAGGCGCTCTTCTAGCTGGCGCACTTCGTAGGTGAGCTTGTCGAGGAACTGCATGCGCCGCATCAGGCGTTCGGCCTGCTCACGTTGCGCTGCATCATCCCAACAGGCTGCGAAGCTTTCGTTGAGCTCATCCTGGGCCGCTTTCAGACGACGCTTGAAGACCGCGACACCGGCCAGATCGGCTTCGTCCTGCAAGTCTTCAAGCTCTTCGCGCCACTGCATCTGCTGCATCAGGAAGTCCGGATCGTGCACCGTCACTTCCAGCGGCAACTCGCCACCCTTCATCGCGAGCAGGTAACGCGCGCGCTTGGGCGGGCTCTTGAGCGTCTGATAGGCTTCATTGAGGCTGGCAGACTGCTCCAGCGCCAGGCGTTGCTCACGCTCGGAAGCGTCAGCGAAGCGGTCCGGATGTACGCCGCGCGCCAGTTCTCGGTAGCGCGTGGCAAGCTGCTCAAGGTCCAGCCGAAAGCTCGGCTGCAGCTCGAATAAAGCGAAATGACAAGGAGTACCCACGAATAGCCTCAGATGTTGAAGCTTTCGCCGCAGCCACACTCACCGCGCACGTTGGGGTTGTTGAACTTGAAGCCTTCGTTCAACCCTTCCTTGACGAAATCGAGTTCGGTGCCGTCCAGGTAAGTCAGGCTTTTAGGGTCGATGATCACTTTCTCGCCGTGACTTTCGAACACCTGGTCTTCCGCAACCACCTCGTCGACAAACTCCAGCACATAGGCAAGGCCGGAACAGCCCGTGGTGCGCACACCCAGACGAATCCCCTCACCTTTACCGCGCCCATCCAGGGAGCGTCGCACGTGCCGTGCAGCCGCTTCTGTCATGCTGATAGCCATCGTTGACTCCTTACTCGTCGCCAAATGCTTAGATCAAGCCTTTCTTCTGCTTGTAGTCGCGAACGGCCGCCTTGATGGCGTCTTCCGCGAGTACCGAGCAGTGGATTTTCACGGGCGGCAGGGCCAGTTCTTCGGCCAGCTGAGTGTTCTTGATGGTCTCTGCTTCATCCAGAGTCTTGCCTTTCATCCACTCGGTCGCCAGGGAGCTGGAGGCGATGGCCGAACCGCAGCCATAAGTCTTGAACTTGGCATCTTCGATGATGCCCTGCTCGTTGACCTTGATCTGCAGGCGCATCACGTCGCCGCACGCCGGAGCACCGACCATGCCGGTGCCGACATCAGGGTCTTCCGCGTTCATCTTGCCGACGTTGCGCGGGTTTTCGTAGTGGTCGATGACCTTTTCGCTGTAAGCCATGGTACTGAATCCTCACTCATCAGGGCCGCTCTGGAACCCTGTAGAAACGCCTGCGTTTTCCGCCACGTTCCTACAGAGCTTGGGTGGCGGCTTCTATATTTAGTGTGCCGCCCACTCGATCTTGGAGATATCGACACCGTCTTTGAACATGTCCCACAGCGGCGACAGGGTGCGCAGCTTGTTGACGGCTTCGCAGACTTTCTGCGCGGCGTAGTCGACTTGTTCTTCAGTGGTGAAGCGGCCGAAGGTAAAGCGGATCGAGCTATGTGCCAGTTCGTCGTTGCGGCCCAGGGCGCGCAGCACGTAGGACGGCTCAAGAGAGGCCGAGGTGCAGGCCGAACCGGACGAAACCGCCAGGTCCTTGAGCGCCATGATCAGCGACTCGCCTTCGACGTAGTTGAAGCTCAAATTCAGGTTGTGCGGTACACGAGCAGTCATGCTGCCGTTGATGTACAGCTCTTCAAGGTTTTCGACCTGTTTGTAGAAGCGATCGCTCAACGCCTTGATGCGCACGTTTTCGGCAGCCATGTCTTCCTTGGCCACACGGAACGCTTCGCCCATGCCGACGATCTGGTGGGTCGCCAGGGTACCGGAACGCATGCCGCGCTCGTGACCGCCACCGTGCATGGTGGCTTCGATGCGCACGCGAGGCTTGCGGCTCACGTACAGCGCGCCGATGCCTTTAGGGCCATAGGTCTTGTGGGCAGAGAACGACATCAGGTCGACTTTCAGTTTCGACAGGTCGATATCGACCTTGCCAGTGGACTGGGCAGCGTCGACGTGCAGCAGGATACCTTTGGAGCGGGTCAGCTCGCCGATGGCCGCGATGTCGTTGATGGTGCCGATTTCGTTGTTCACGTGGATCACGGAAACCAGGATGGTGTCTTCACGCAGCGCGGCTTCGATCATGGCCGGGGTGACGATACCGTCGGTGGTTGGCTCAAGGTAGGTAACCTCGAAACCTTCACGCTCCAGCTGGCGCATGGTGTCCAGGACAGCCTTGTGCTCAATCTTGGTGGTGATCAGGTGCTTGCCTTTGGTCGCGTAGAAATGCGCGGCGCCCTTGATTGCCAGGTTGTCGGACTCGGTAGCACCGGAAGTCCAGACGATTTCACGAGGGTCGGCGCCAACCAGGTCCGCGACCTGACGACGAGCGTTCTCGACCGCTTCCTCGGCTTTCCAGCCGAAAACGTGGGAACGGGAGGCTGGGTTGCCGAAGTTTCCGTCAACCAGCAGGCATTCGCTCATCTTTTGCGCGACACGCGGATCAACCGGGGTGGTCGCTGAGTAATCAAGGTAAATCGGCAATTTCATGGACTTTCTCCTAAATCAGGCTGGCTGGCGCACCGTTAGCTCTTCGGCTGTCACTCGACGGCGGACGCTTCAATCTTGTCCAGACGCGGCGCCTTGGTGTTGCAACGGCGCTGGTCCTGACGCTGGGCTACTTCTTGCACCTCACGGCGAGTCACAAGATCAGCCAAGCTGATACCACTCAAAAACTCATGGATCTGCAGGCTCAAGTCGCACCACAGGTGGTGCGTCAGGCAGGTGTCGCCGGCATGGCAATCACCCAGGCCCTGGCATTTGGTTGCGTCGACGGATTCGTTGACCGCATCGATCACCTGGGCTACCTGGATGCCCTGCATATCGCGGGACAGTTGGTAGCCGCCACCCGGCCCACGCACGCTGGAAACCAAGTTACTCCGACGCAATTTGGCGAACAGTTGCTCGAGGTAGGACAGGGAAATGCCTTGGCGCTCGGAGATATCGGCCAGGGACACCGGCCCAGTTTGCGCGTGCAAGGCCAAGTCGAGCATGGCGGTCACCGCGTATCGGCCTTTTGTAGTCAGTCTCATGGACAAGTACCAAGGTGTTTCAGAATGGGAGCAAGTATGCGATTCCCGAGTATTTAAGTCAACTATAAGACCTAGTACTTTAGTCAGGATTACCCGTAAAAAGGGCGCGCGAATCATAGCAGGATGGGCTGGGGACGAACAGCGCGAACAAGGCCGCGTAGAAACCCAGGGACCAATGGAGATCAAAATGTGGGAGGGGGCTTGCTCCCGATAGCGGTGCATCAGTCACAAATGTGGCGACTGACACCCTGCCATCGGGAGCAAGCCCCCTCCCACACTGGATTTTTGGGGCTCATCGAGCCTCAGCTGGCCTTGGTAGCGGCTTCGCTCTTGATCTCGGCGAAGTCTTCTTCGCGCAGCTCAGGAAGATCTTTCGCACAGTAGCTGCTACCCAGCTCCTTCAGCGCGCCACACATGCCATCCAACTTGCCATCGACCGCCTGCAGGTGGTCGAGCAACTGACCAATGGCACGCGCCACCGGGTCAGGCATGTCTTCGCTGACGCCATAGGCATCGAAGCCGATCTTCTCGGCCATGGCCTTGCGCTTGGCTTCCTGCTCGTCGTCGGCCTGCGGCTTGACGATAATTCGGCCCGGAATGCCGACAACGGTAGCCCCCGGTGGGACAGCCTTGGTCACCACCGCGTTGGAGCCGACCTTGGCACCGGCACCGACGGTAAACGGCCCGAGCACCTTGGCCCCAGCCCCGACCACCACGCCATCACCCAGCGTCGGGTGGCGCTTGCCTTTATTCCAACTGGTACCGCCGAGCGTCACGCCCTGATAGAGAGTGACGTCATCACCAATCTCGGCCGTCTCGCCAATCACGATGCCCATGCCATGGTCGATGAAGAAGCGGCGCCCTACCTTGGCCCCCGGGTGAATCTCGATACCGGTCAACCAGCGCCCGAAGTTCGAGACCAGTCGCGCCAGCCACTTCCAGCCCGCGCCCCACAAGGCGCCGGACAGGCGGTGAAGCCAGATCGCGTGCATGCCCGGATAGCAGGTCAGCACTTCAAAGGCGTTGCGCGCCGCCGGGTCACGGTGGAAAACACTCTGGATATCTTCTCGCAAACGCTCGAACATTTTTAATCCTTCCGCTCAAGAAGCTCACCACGGGCCGCTTTCTGGGTTTCCGTGAGGATGCCACGCAATATATTCATTTCTGCCCGGCTCACCGAGCTACGCCCGTACAAGCGGCGTAGGCGCGCCATCAAGTGCCGTGGTTTTTCAGGATCGAGGAACTCGATGGCTACCAGGGTTTGCTCCAGGTGCTCATAGAATCGTTCCAGCTCGTCCATGGTGGCCAGTTCGCCACTTTTGGTCGAGGCAACCTCTTCCTTTTCCACTTTGCTCGGCTGGCCGGCAGCCGCCAGCCAGGCCATGCGCACTTCATAGGTCAACACCTGCACGGCCGCCCCAAGGTTCAGCGAACTGAACCCGGGGTCTGATGGAATGTGCACGTGGTAATGACATCGCTGCAGCTCTTCATTGGTCAGGCCGGAGTCTTCACGGCCGAACACCAAGGCGATTTCAGCGCCACCAGCCGCCTCCTCCACCACTTTGGTACCGCATTCACGCGGGTCCAGCAGTGGCCATGGGATACGACGGTCACGCGCACTGGTGCCGAGCACCAGGTTGCAGCCGACCAAGGCGTCTTCCAAGGTAGCAACAACCTGAGCCTTCGCAAGAATGTCATTGGCGCCCGAAGCGCGAGCATCGGCCTCGTGGTGCGGGAACACACGCGGTTCGACCAGCACCAGGCGCGTCAGCCCCATGTTTTTCATGGCTCGCGCCACCCCACCGATGTTGCCGGGATGACTGGTATTGACCAAGACGACACGAATGTTTTGCAGCAAGGGAGGCGCTCTCGGACACGGGAAAGGGGAGCAAATCTTACAGAACAGCCTAAGGTTATGCCACGAAAGCGAACGTCGTCCTTCACCTGAAGAAAGTTTCTGCTAGAATGCGCGGCTTTCTTTAACAACCTTAGGTGACACATCCATGCAGCCCATGCTGAATATCGCGCTGCGCGCCGCCCGCAGCGCCAGTGAATTGATCTTCCGCTCCATCGAGCGCCTGGATACCATCAAGGTCGACGAAAAAGACGCCAAGGATTATGTATCCGAGGTGGATCGCGCCGCCGAACAGAAAATCATCGACGCTCTGCGCAAGGCCTACCCTACCCACGGCATCCTCGGCGAAGAAACCGGCCTGCACAAAGGTAGCGGCGAAGGTGAAGACTACCTGTGGATCATCGACCCACTGGACGGCACCACCAACTTCCTGCGCGGCATCCCGCACTTTGCCGTGAGCATTGCCTGCAAATACCGTGGCCGCCTGGAACACGCCGTTGTGCTGGACCCTGTGCGCCAGGAAGAATTCACCGCCAGCCGTGGCCGTGGCGCCCAACTGAACGGTCGTCGCCTGCGCGTCAGCGGCCGCACCAGCCTGGAAGGCGCCCTGCTGGGCACCGGCTTCCCGTTCCGCGATGACCAGATGGACAACCTGGAAAACTACCTGGGCATGTTCCGCGCCCTGGTTGGCCAGACCGCCGGCATCCGCCGCGCCGGCGCCGCCAGCCTGGACCTGGCTTACGTCGCAGCCGGTCGTTTTGATGCATTCTGGGAGTCGGGCCTGTCCGAGTGGGACATGGCCGCAGGCGCCCTGCTGATCCAAGAGGCCGGTGGCCTGGTGAGCGACTTCACCGGCGGTCACGACTTCCTGGAAAAAGGCCACGTCGTTGCCGGCAACACCAAATGCTTCAAGGCAGTACTGACGGCGATCCAGCCGCACCTGCCGGCTTCGCTGAAGCGCTAAGCGAGCGAGCACAAAAAAAGCACCCCTCGGGGTGCTTTTTTTATGCACTGCGTTTGACCCACACCTGACGACCAGCAACAACCAAATAGCAAATGTGGGAGGGGGCTTGCTCCCGATAGCAGGGTGCCAGTTGCCACATTTGTGACTGATGCACCGCTATCGGGAGCAAGCCCCCTCCCACACTGGAACTGAACCAGGCTTGGGATTACTGCTGGTTCTGACCCAGGATCAGGCGACCTTCTTTGTCGACCGGAATCTGGCCACCTGGATCGCGATCCATACGCACGGTGCCTTCCTTGCCATCCAGGTTGTAACGCACGTCATACCCGACAACCTTGTCGCTGATGTCGTTGACGGTGTTACAGCGAGTCTGCGTAGTCGTGTAGGTATCACGGTTCTGCATGCCTTCCTGAACCTTGTTACCGGCATAACCGCCACCGACCGCACCGGCCACGGTGGCCAGCTTCTTACCATTACCGCCACCGACCTGGTTGCCCAACAGGCCACCGGCCAAGGCACCGACCACGGTACCGACGATCTGGTGCTGATCCTGTACCGGCCGCTGCCGAGTAACTGCAACGTCCTTGCACACTTCGCGAGGCGTTTTGATCTGGGTTTTGACCGGCTGCACCGCCAACACTTGCGCATACTCAGGGCCGCTTTTAACCAGGCTGTAGGTGGCAACAGCGCCCCCGGCAGTCACACCGACAGCACCCAGTACCGCACCAACCAGCAACGACTTGTTCACGTTGAACCTCCTGACCATCACAAGCGGACCGAAACGTCCGCGCTATACCCAGCCTTGGAGCAAAAAAAAAGGCGCGAGTTCAATACTCACGCCTTCTTTGTAACAGCAGATCAACGAATACCCATCAAGGGCGGTCGTCGACCTCCTTGCCGGTAGCGGCCGGAGGGATCAAGTCTTCGCTGTTGAGGTTCAGCCAGATCAACACCACGTTGGCGATGTAGATCGACGAGTAGGTACCCGCCAGGACGCCGATGAACAGCGCCAGGGAGAAGCCCCACAGGTTGTCGCCACCGAAGATCATCAGCGCAGCGATCGCCAGCAAAGTGGAGATCGAGGTCGCCATGGTCCGCAGCAGCGTCTGGGTGGTGGAGACGTTGATGTTCTCGATCAACGACGCCTTGCGCAGTACGCGGAAGTTCTCACGAACCCGGTCGAATACCACGATGGTGTCGTTGAGCGAGTAGCCGATGATCGCCAGTACGGCGGCCAGTACGGTCAGGTCGAAGGTCACCTGGAAGTACGCCAGGATACCCACGGTCACGATCACGTCGTGGATCAGCGACACAATGGCGCCGACACCGAACTTCCACTGAAAGCGGAACGCCAGGTAGATCATGATGCCGACCAGCGCCATCAGCATGCCGAGGCCGCCCTGGTCGCGTAGCTCTTCACCCACCTGCGGGCCTACGAACTCGACGCGCTTGACCGAAGCCGGATTGTCGCCACCAACCTTCTGCAAGGCATCGGCAACCTGGTGACCCAGTTGCGGGTCTTCGCCAGGCATACGCACCAGCAGGTCGGTCGTAGCACCGAAGCTTTGCACGATGGCCTCGTGATAGCCGGCCTTGACCAGCTCGTTGCGCACCAGGGTGACGTCGGCCGGCTTCTCGTAGGTCAGCTCGATGAGCGTACCGCCGGTGAAGTCCAGACCGTAGTTCAGGCCCTTATGGAACCAGCTGAACAACGCCAGAACGGTAAGGAGCATGGTGAAGCCGAACGCAACGTTGCGAACGCCCATGAAGTTGATTGTACGTAACATGGCAGCCCCTTAAATCCACAACTTCTTGAAGTCACGCCCGCCAAAGATCAGGTTGACCATTGCGCGGGTCACCATGATGGCCGTGAACATCGAGGTAAAGATACCGAGGGACATGGTGACCGCAAAACCCTTGACCGGGCCGGTGCCCATGGCAAAGAGAATCCCGCCGACCAGCAAGGTGGTCAGGTTGGAGTCGAGAATCGCGGTAAATGCCCGGCCGAAGCCTTCGTTGATTGCACGCTGTACGCTCATGCCCGCCGCGATCTCCTCACGAATCCGCGAGAAGATCAGCACGTTGGCGTCTACCGCCATACCCATGGTGAGCACTATACCGGCGATACCCGGCAAGGTCAGCGTAGCGCCCAGCAACGACATCAGCGCCAGCAGCATCACCATGTTGCCCGCCAGGGCCACGGTGGCGATGATGCCGAAGAAGCGGTAGATGGCAATGATGAACAGCGACACGAACAGCATGCCCCACAAGGCTGCGTCGATACCCTTGGTGATGTTGTCGGCACCCAGGCTCGGGCCGATGGTGCGCTCTTCAGCGAAGTACATCGGTGCAGCCAGGCCACCGGCACGCAGCAGCAGTGCCAGTTCGGACGACTCGCCCTGGCCGTTCAGGCCAGTGATACGGAATTGAGCACCCAGCGGCGACTGGATGGTCGCCAGGCTGATGATCTTCTTCTCTTCCTTGAAGCTCTGCACCGGTACGTCTTTCTCGACACCGTTGACCACTTGCTTGGTGTAGGTGGTCACCGGGCGCTGCTCGATGAAGATCACCGCCATGCTGCGACCGACGTTGCTGCGCGTGGCGCGGCTCATCAGTTCGCCGCCGTGGCCATCCAGGCGGATGTTCACTTCAGGGGTACCGTGCTCGCCGAAACCGGCCTTGGCGTCGGTCACCTGGTCACCGGTGATGATCAGGCTACGCTCGATCAGGGCTGGAGGACGGTTGCCTTCACGGAATTCGAATTCCTCGGCAGTAGCGCGGGAAGCCCCCGGCTCAGCGGCCAGACGGAATTCCAGGTTGGCGGTTTTACCCAGGATCCGCTTGGCTTCAGCGGTGTCCTGTACGCCCGGCAGCTCAACCACGATGCGGTTGGCACCCTGGCGCTGAACGATCGGCTCGGCCACACCCAGCTCGTTGACGCGGTTACGTACCGTGGTCAAGTTCTGCTTGATGGAGTATTCGCGGATTTCCGCCAGCTTGGCCGGGGTCATCGCCAGACGCAGTACAGGTTGACCGTTCAGGTCGGCCGGTACGATGTCGAAATCGTTGAAGTTCTTGCGGATCAGCGCACGGGCCTGTTCGCGGGAAGCTTCGTCAGAGAAGCCCAGCTGGATGGCACCGTTGAGCTGCGGCAGGCTGCGATAACGCAACTTCTCTTTGCGCAGCAGGCTCTTCACGTCGCCTTCGTAGACTTTCAGGCGAGCGTCGAGGGCTTTGTCCATGTCGACTTCCAGCAGGAAGTGCACACCACCGGACAAGTCCAGGCCCAGCTTCATCGGATGCGCGCCGATCTTGCGCAGCCAGGTCGGCGTGGTCTGTGCCAGGTTGAGCGCGACAACGTAGTCGTCACCCATGACCTTGCGCACCACGTCTTTGGCCGGCAATTGGTCTTCGGCCTTGGTCAGGCGCAGCAAGCCGCCCTTCGCATCCGCCGACAGTGTTGCCGCCTTGACCTGGATACCAGCGTCGGTGAGCGCTTTGCTCGCGCGTTCCAGGTCAGCCTGATTGACTTGCAGCGAAGTGCTGGCACCGGTGATCTGGATCGCCGGGTCATCAGGATAGAGATTGGGAGCGGAATAAATAAAACCGATCGCCAGCACCGCCAGGATCAGTACGTATTTCCACAGAGGGTATTTGTTCAGCATCACGCCGCCCGCTTATAACGCGGGGCGCCTTGCGCGCCCCGTCGATTGGTAAAGGTTGTTACTTAGATCGCTTTGAGCGTGCCTTTTGGCAGCGTGGCGGCGATAGCGCCCTTCTGGAACTTCATTTCTACGGTGTCGGAGACTTCCAGTACCACGAAAGCATCGGAAACCTTGGTGATCTTGCCGGCGATACCGCCAGTGGTCACCACTTCGTCACCTTTCTGCAGGCTGCCCAGCAGGTTCTTCTGCTCTTTGGCACGCTTGGCCTGTGGACGCCAGATCATCAGGTAGAAGATGACCAGGAAGCCGACCAGGAAAATCCACTCGAAACCACCGCCCATAGGGCCGGCAGCGGCAGGCGCAGCGGCGTCAGCCATGGCGTTAGAGATAAAAAAGCTCATTTAGCACTCCAGTTGCAAATAGTGAATCTTAGGGTCGGAAAACTCAGTCCAAGGGCGGCACAGGCAGCCCGCGCTTGGCATAGAAGGCATCGACGAAGGCGGCCAATGTACCCTGTTGAATAGCCTCGCGCAAACCAGCCATCAGGACTTGGTAATGACGCAAATTGTGGATGGTATTCAACATGCTACCCAGCATTTCTCCGCACTTGTCCAGATGGTGCAGATAAGCACGGGAGAAGTTCTGGCAGGTGTAGCAATCACAGGTGGGATCCAGCGGCGAATCATCATGGCGATGGAACGCGTTACGGATCTTCAGCACGCCGGTGTCGATGAACAGATGCCCATTGCGGGCATTACGGGTTGGCATCACGCAATCGAACATGTCCACCCCGCGGCGCACACCCTCTACGAGATCCTCCGGTTTGCCAACGCCCATAAGGTAACGAGGTTTGTCAGCCGGCATCAGGCCCGGCAGGTAATCCAGCACTTTGATCATCTCGTGCTTGGGCTCGCCCACCGACAGACCGCCGATGGCCAGGCCGTCAAAACCGATCTTGTCCAGGCCTTCCAGCGAGCGTTTGCGCAGGCTTTCATGCATGCCGCCCTGCACGATACCGAACAGTGCCGCAGTGTTGTCGCCATGGGCATTCTTCGAACGCTGGGCCCAACGCAACGACAGCTCCATGGACACCCGCGCCACGTCTTCGTCGGCCGGGTACGGCGTGCATTCGTCGAAAATCATCACGATGTCGGAGCCCAGGTCACGCTGCACCTGCATCGACTCTTCCGGCCCCATGAACACCTTGGAGCCATCCACCGGCGAGGCGAAGGTCACGCCCTCCTCCTTGATCTTGCGCATGGCACCCAGACTGAACACCTGGAAACCACCGGAGTCGGTGAGGATCGGGCCTTGCCACTTCATGAAATCGTGCAGGTCGCCATGCTTCTTGATCACTTCCGTGCCCGGGCGCAGCCACAGGTGGAAGGTGTTGCCCAGGATAATCTCGGCGCCGGTGGCGACGATATCGCGCGGCAGCATGCCCTTGACGGTGCCGTAGGTGCCGACCGGCATGAAAGCCGGGGTCTCCACCGTGCCACGCGGGAAGGTCAGGCGCCCGCGACGGGCCTTGCCGTCGGTGGCGAGCAATTCAAACGACATACGACTCATGGCTGTTCCTCAGGGCCGGCTTCTCCAGGAGCAGTCGGCGCCGGGTTGCGGGTGATGAACATCGCATCACCGTAGCTGAAAAAACGGTACTCGTTGGCGATGGCGGCTTGATAAGCGGCCATGGTTTCCGGGTAACCGGCAAATGCCGACACCAGCATCAACAGCGTGGATTCCGGCAAATGAAAGTTGGTGACCAGGCAATCGACCACATGGAACGGCCGGCCTGGGTAGATAAAAATATCGGTGTCGCCGCTGAACGGCTTGAGCACGCCATCACGCGCCGCGCTCTCCAGCGACCGCACACTGGTGGTGCCCACCGCCACGACGCGCCCGCCACGGGCCTTGCAGGCGTTGACCGCATCCACCACGTCCTGGCCGACTTCCAGCCACTCGCTGTGCATATGATGGTCTTCGATGTTATCCACACGCACCGGCTGAAACGTGCCGGCCCCCACGTGCAGGGTCACATAGGCGGTCTCGACGCCCTTGGCGGCAATCGCTTCCAGCAGCGGCTGGTCGAAATGCAGCCCGGCCGTGGGCGCGGCGACCGCACCCGGGCGCTGGGAGTAAACCGTCTGATAGCGCTCGCGGTCCGCATCTTCGTCGGGGCGGTCTATATAAGGAGGCAGCGGCATGTGGCCGACACGCTCCAGCAACGGCAAGACTTCCTCGGCGAACTTGAGCTCGAACAGCGCATCATGACGCGCCACCATCTCGGCTTCGCCACCGCCATCAATCAAGATGACCGAGCCCGGTTTCGGCGACTTGCTGGAGCGCACATGGGCCAGCACGCGATGGCTGTCCAGCACCCGCTCCACCAGAATTTCCAGCTTGCCGCCGGAAGCTTTCTGGCCAAACAGCCGCGCCGGAATCACCCGGGTATTGTTGAACACCATCAGATCGCCTGGGCGCAAATGCTCAAGCAAATCAGTGAATTGACGGTGTGCGAGGGCACCACTGACCCCGTCCAGGGTCAGCAGTCGACTGGCGCGACGCTCGGCCAAAGGGTGGCGAGCAATCAGCGAATCCGGGAGTTCAAAAGTAAAGTCAGCAACGCGCATGATGGGGTTCGTCTAGCAGGGCCGGGAAGTCTAGCGGAAATAGTGAAAATAGACCATGAAACGTGATTGACCAACGGTAATCTCATCTCTATACTTCGCCGCCATTGAGCCCTGATGGCGGAATTGGTAGACGCGGCGGATTCAAAATCCGTTTTCGAAAGGAGTGGGAGTTCGAGTCTCCCTCGGGGCACCATTTGCAGTACATAGACGACTACCAGCGTCTACGTAACACCCCTAGAGCCCGCTAACTGCGGGCTTTTTGGTCTCTGGGGTTCCACCCCCATCTCTTGCAAGCCAGCCTCTTTTTGGTACATTTTCTGTACATATTCCAGTTCGAGAACCGGAGGTGTACAGCGATGCCATTGACCGCCTTGCAAATCAAAGCGTCCAAGCCTGCCGACAGACCGTTCACGTTGAGTGATAGTTCGGGTCTTGCCTTGCTGGTGAAACCCAACGGCAGCAAGTATTGGCACTTCCGGTACACCTATCAGGGGCGGGCGGCGCGCATGTCACTGGGTGTGTATCCGCATATCTCCTTGCAGGAAGCCCGTGAACGAGCTGCAGAATGCCGCAACCTACTCAAGCAAGGCACCAACCCCGGCGCCAAACGCCGCGATGACAAACTGCGACAGCAGGAGGCCGGGCTCAACACCTTCAGGCGAGCCGCGGAGTACTGGTACCAATTCAAATCGGACTCCGGCCGCAGCAGCGCGACGCTGAAGAAGATCCGCGACTATCTCGATAAGGATCTACTGCCCGCTCTCGGCGAGAAGCAACTGGAGCTCATCACGCGAAGCGACTGCGCAAAACTGCAGGCCTGCATCGAAAAACGAGGCGCCTTCAATGTTGCGGACAAGACCCGGACCTGGCTGAAACAGATTTTCAGTCAAGCCATTGCACGCGGCCTGTGCGAACACAATCCAGCCTCCGAACTCCATGCCATTGCGATAGCCCCACCGCCCACTCAACACTACCCACATCTGCACGAACACGAACTACCTGAGTTTCTCCGGGCCTTAAGCAAGACCACCAGCCGGCTACCAGCGAGGATTGCATCATGGATGACAATTCTGACAGCGAGCCGCCCCGGCATGGTTCGCTACGCAAAATGGGAGGAAATCGATTTTGAGGAAGGGATATGGACCATCCCGGCCGCCCGCATGAAGATGCGCAGAGACTACGTCAGCCCTCTACCTCATCAGTTGATCGCCATGCTTACCAAACTGAACCAAAGCACTGGCCGCAGTCGGTATCTATTCCCAGGCATTGGTGAAAAGCAGCCAGTCATCAGTGAAAACACGATCAACCTGGTGTTCGCCAAGATCGGCTATAAAGGACGACTCGTCAGCCATGGCACTCGTCATACCGCAAGCACGCTGCTGCGCGAACATGGCTGGCTGAAGGACCATGTCGAAAGCCAGCTGGCTCACGTCGAGGGCGGCATCTCTGGCGAGTACAATCAAGCCCTATACCTGCCGCAACGTCGGATCATGATGCAGTGGTATGCAGACTATCTCGACGCCCTCAAAGAAGGCATTACAGCCAACCTTCGCGATCAATTTGATACTCGCGTTAATCAATTCCTCGCACGCCCTTCTGCACCGCCTCTAACAGCATCCCATGCACACAAAGATGATCACCTCCAAAAGTTGCCTATCGAGACAGACTCAACGGCGACTCAGTGATCACGTGACGCCTCACCAATTCGACCCGGTCGACGACAACATCATCGCCTTGCAAAACTACCGTGGCGCATTCCAGCACTGGTAAGTCGGTGAGATCTCCACAGCCCAGCCTTCCACGCGGGTCCATCCAAACAGGGCTGCAAAGCCGCCCTGCTTGGATGGACCTCACTTAAAAAATCTAAAGCCCATACAGCTGTCTGTGGAAAACCACTGATTTCCACCGGTGGATAATTTCACCCACCGCCGCAGAACTCCGGATAATTCGAGCCTTGACCCGAATTATCCACAGGCGTAAAAAAGATCGGGCAAAGCGCTGTCGTTGACAGCAACTCAGGTAGCCAGAACCTTTAAGGCTACGCCACACCGTGGTGGTTCTCCCAAAGTGCGATGAGCGTCCGGCGGCTCGCACAGTCACAGCGATGTGATGGATGCCTACTTCTACCAGAGTGCCCACTGCGGCAACTCACACCCCTTCGTAGCTGCCCTGCAGCAACCTATCCGCTTGGCCATTTCATTGCGCCAACCTGCGCCCGTCTCTTTCTTCCGGAAAGAGACGGGCGCTCCTACCGCTGCTGCAGCCCATCTCGTACAAGGCTTTGCGGCATTTCCCCTCGTGACAATCGGCGTGACAAACACCGAAGTCACCAGCAACGGCGATGCAGATGATGGTGCCGCAGCCTACGGAATGGACTGCACCTGACTGACAGTCAGGCATGCCCCGGTCATCGCTTCACTGCCTTCACCTGACTCAGGATCTCGCGGCACTGGTCTCGTCAGCCAGTGCAGCCTCCACCCGCCCACTGGTAACGGTGTTCAGGAGGCCAGATCATGAGATGCCCAAGCTCCCGGTCGTAAAGAGCCGACAGTCCCGCGTTAGTGGACAACCCTCACAGGTCGCAGGGGCCTTGATCCCTGATAACACTCAACATTCTTGGCGGGATGACGTGGGGAAAAGCTTCAACGTTTTGACTTCGAGAGGAGTTTGATCATGGCGCTGGTCGGTAAACGGGATGGGCGCAATTTTGGCTATGGCCGGCAATTGAGCTACGCCGGGCCGCAGGCGTTGAAAGACATGTTCGGCGGTGGGCATTACGGCACGGTCAAGGCGCACAGTGATCGCTGGCAGGCGTTTGTACGCTGGTGTCGGTCGGAGGATGGACCAGGGTTTAACGATGCGCGACAAATTGATCGGCAGACCTTGCTGGACTACGCCGGGTATCTGCGCCAGCAAGTTGAACAAGGTGAGCTCGCTATCGCGACTGCGCAAAACCGATTATCCAGTGTGAATCGGACCATGGCCGCGCTGAGAGGTGATCAGTATGTGAAGGTGTCGAGTCCGAGCAAGGCTTTAGGACTGCAGCGCACAACCGTCCGCACAGCAACCCCGCAAGGCCAGGATCGTGAACAGGTGAAGCGGATCGTCGAGGCGCTCTGCGAATACCAACTGCCGCGCGCGGCTGCCATCGTGCAGCTGGCCCGAGCCACAGGCATGCGCTTACGCGAGGCGATTTTGGCCGACCTTCCGCGCTTGAAACATGAGGCCGAACAATACGGCAAGATCAACATCCAGGACGGTACCAAAGGTGGCCGTTCAGGCGCGTCAGCACCTCGCTGGATCAGGGAGGATGATCATATTCGTGACGCACTGAGGTTTGCCGAAAAGGTCTCGCCCGACGATAGCCGCAACCTGCTTGCACCGAACGAACGCTACCTCGATTTCTTGCAGGGAATCGTCGGCCCCGCACGGGACATCCTCTATAAGAACAACCTCAAAGGCTTCCATGAATTGCGGGCAGCCTATGCATGCGAACGTTATGAGCAAATCACCCATCATCCCGCGCCTATCAACGGTGGCCATTGCTATCATTTCAACCGACACCTCGATCAGGAGGCCCGAGTACAAATCAGCTATGAGCTGGGGCACGGCCGTATCGGCGTGGTATCGGCTTACATTGGTGGTCGAGCATGAACACGGCATTCGATATGGAGCTGTTCCTGGCGGGCGTCTTGACCGGGTCACACACCACACGCCAACGCCACCTGCGTCAGGCGAAGACTATCCAAACAGCGATCGCTGAGCGCTGGCAATGCGACAATCCATGGACTTGGCAGAGAAAACACCTTGCATGGTTTTTGAATCACCATCTAAACCAGCGCACTGAATCGACGCGCTATTACTATTTGCTGACCATGCAATTACTCACTCATCGTCTAGGAAAATCCTGGCAGTTCACCCCCTAAGCGAAGGTCAGAAAACGGCCAGACGCTGCCACTCAATACGACTCGATAATTCCCACCCGAGCGTGCATCATCGCGCTTGCCACGATCCCGTC